>JAJFTZ010000036.1 GCA_021372675.1 Eubacteriales bacterium | reverse complement strand
GGAAAAAGGCCCCGAGAAATTCTTCCATGGATATAACATAAGATCGACAGCGGAGAGGCTTATCAAAGAGACCGGCGGAGCAAGCGTGGCGGAGCATAAAATATCGCCGGAATTGGCTCAATCGTCGTATTTCCGCCCACGGATTTATGATTTCGAAGCGGATTCCTTACAGGCAAATTACCCGCAGATATCCTTTAGTGATTACTATTATTCTGAAGGAGAGTATCGGGTCAAGGTGTACAATCACGGGGATTTGGTTGGCTCATTATCATTGGGCAAAGAGTTGCCAAACGATTCTGTCATACGAATTTCTTTGGCAGATATAGGGAATGTAGCCGCTGACCAGCTTCGGCTATACGTTGCGATGATGGCTTCACCTCCTATGCTGGTGGATATGGCAACCACCTATCTCTGGGGAGAGAATTTGCTTACGTCTATGCCGGTTGTAGAGGATTTCCTGCAATCCATCGATCCGTGGGATCACGAAGCTCATGTCTCCATGGGAGATATCATTGTGGGCGTAGAGGCAAGTTATGATGCAAAGGCTTTTAAAGCTGATACTGGCTACAACTCTATTATAATTAAGCGCAAGTGACTCCAAAAGCAGTCAACTACTCTACCCATTTGCTCAATATCAAAAACAGAGGGGATTCAGCTCTTTTGACAGGTTGTGGAGCGCCCCAATCAGGCGCTCCACAATAATTTTCGAAGCAATATTCTGCTCTAGTCTAAGAAGAACCATTTCGCCGTCACGGCGTCGGGGGCATCCGAAGTCAGATAAAAATAGCCGTGCGGCAGATCTTTCCACTTTTTTTCATAGGCTTCCTGTCCGAAGCAAGACTTACAAAACTCAGTGATCTCCGTTAAGACCTGCCCGTCCAACTTCGGCTCAAACACATCGAAGATGCCCTGTACGATAGGTATCAAATATTCTTTCTGTTCCGAAGTGAACCGCATTTCTACCGACATAATGGGCGTCTGCCGCAAGGAATATCCCCAAAGCTCGATATGGCACGGTATCTCTCCGCCATCCGGCAGCGTTAACACGCAATGCGTGGTTTCATACCAAGTGGTAGATGTGTCCCATTCGGTGTCTTCACCCACCGCGATACCCTGCGTTGCCATGCTCTCATTGAAAACCGAACTGAACTCGTTGTAGCTTCGGGTATGCGGATCAGCCTTATCTTTAAAATTACGGACGATCCCCGATATCCAAAAAAGCGCAACTACGGTCACAGCTAACGCAAAAAACACCCATTTAAAATACTTCTTCGCGTCGAACAGCATATTGCGGCCTTGGTTGGTCTGCATCGCCCGCGACGGGCGCGCAGCCGCGCGCGGCATACTGGAAAACCTTTGCTGCTTCTTAGCCATTGCGGCATCCCCCTTACCTTATATTACCCTTCCTGCGCCGCCATCACGTTTTTATGCCGCTCATGCCACTTGTCCGTTTTTAGGCGCAGCGTGAAGATAAGCCCGCGCACGGCCCACTCGAAGCACATGCCCGCCCATGTGCCGTACACGCCGAGCTTAAATACCACCGCGAACACATAACAAGCCGTGACCCTTACGACCCACACGGAGGTGAGGATCACAAGCGAGGCGAAGCGCACGTCTCCCGCCGTGCGCAAACAGGCCGGTATGAGGAACGAGCGCGGCCAGAACAGGATGTACATAACGCCCGAACCCGCAAGCAGGTAGAATATGGTACCCGTAAGCTCGGCGGGCGCGCCGAACATTTTGATGAGAAGCGGGAAGAACAGCAATAGGAGCGCAAGGATGACGAAGGAAGCGATGCTCGCGAAGTTTAAAAACACCTTCACGTAGCGCCTGGCCTCCTTTACGCCGTTTTGGCCCATGCACTGCCCTACGATGGTGACGGTGGTGTTGTACAGCGCGTCGCCCGCGCAGCTCATAAGTCCCAGTATTGACGCGGCGATGGTATTGGCGGCCAAAGCGTTGGTGCCGAAGCCTACGAGTATCATTTGCACGGCGAGGAGGCCGCCGCAGAAAAACAGGCTTTCTACCGTAAAGGGAAGCGCGAATTGCAGCATGTCGCCCATGAGCGACTTCGCCTCGCGCAGCGACGCCTTGATGCTCATTTGCAGGAAAATATGCCTGCGCGAGAGGAACAGCCACACGCAGAAGCAGCCCAGCAGCCTCGATAGTACGAGCGCGTAGAGAAGCCCGTACACGCCCAAATGCAGCACGGGCAGAAACAGCAAATTCAAAAGCGCGTAGGATACGTTTGTGATGAGGGAGACCGTGAGCGAGGTCTTCGTTTCGCCCATACCGCGCAAAGCGCCGTTGCCCGAGTTGATTACGGCGTTGCCGGGGCTCACGAGCGCCACGCCCAAGAGATACACCTTGGCAAGCTCCAGCACCTCCGGATCGGCCCCCTTATACACGATCTGCAAAACGGGGCCGCGGAACAGGCCGAACACGAGCGCAAGCACGAGGCCGATAAAAAGCCCGCTCGCGAGCGACAGCACCGAGGCGCGCGAAACCATTGCCGGGTTGTTCGCGCCCGAATGCTTGGCGACGAGCACCGTGCCCGCCATCGCCACCGCGAGGTAGAGCTGGCAGATGAGGTTGTTAAGGGTATCCACCATGCCCACGGCGCTCACCGCCGCCACGCCGGTGGAGCTTATCATGCCGGTGTTGAACATATTGAGCGCAACAAAGGTAAGCTGATCCAAAAACAGGGGCAGCATGATGGAGAATATCCTTTTTTTGGTCATCAGCGGGCTCGTTAAAAGGTTTTCGAGCCGCGCGTCCAGCCGCATGGCGAGCCGCTTCATTATGTAAGTCCCCTTTATGCGCGCCGCCGCCGTATAGCCGCCCGAAAACAAAGGATTTTTTCGGCCTCGCGCACGCTAAATCCATTGTACATGCTTTGTATGCGCTGTCAACAGAAACCGTTGCGGGGCCGCGTTCAACTCGCGTCAACTTTACAACCCTTCCCGGACGGGGTATAATAACTTGTTTATATCATACCTATCCTTTCATTTTATTTTATAAGGAGCTGACGGAATGGACCTGTTTGAATGCTGTAAAACCTACACTCAGCCGCAGGAGCTGATGGACGCCGGCCTCTACCCCTATTTCAACGCGCTCGAGACCGCACAGGACACGGAGGTCGTCATCCACGGCAAAAAGACGATCATGCTTGGTTCCAACAACTATCTCGGCCTTACCAACGACAAGCGCACCATCGCCGCCGCGCACGCCGCGCTCGACGCGTTCGGCACCGGCTGCTCCGGCTCCCGCTTCCTCAACGGCACGCTCGTGCTGCACCAGCAGCTTGAAAAAGAGCTCGCCGCCTTTTTCCATAAGGAAGCGGCCCTAACCTTTTCCACGGGCTTTCAAACCAATCTCGGCATCGTATCCGCCTTGGCCAACCGCCACACGCACCTTTTTGCCGACGCGGAAAACCACGCGAGCCTCGTGGACGCCGCGCGGTTGAGCTTTGCCAAGCAGGTATCGAAGTTTGAGCACAGCAATATGGACGACCTCGAGGAGCGCCTCTCCCGCGCGCCCGAGGACGCGGGAAAGCTTATCGTGACCGACGGCGTGTTTTCCATGTCCGGCGATATCGCGAACCTCCCCGAGCTCGTGCGCCTCAAAAAGAAGTACGGCGCGCGGCTGATGGTGGACGACGCGCACGGCGTGGGCATGATCGGCGACCACGGGCGCGGCACCGCCTCGTATTTCGGCCTCGAAAGCGAGGTGGATATCATCATGACCACCTTCTCCAAATCGCTCGCCTCCTTAGGCGGCTGCATGGCGGCCGACGCCTGCGTGGTGAACTATGTGATGCACAAATCCCGCCCGTTCATCTTCAGCGCGTCCATACCGCCCGCAAACGCCGCCTCCGCGCTCGCCGCCCTTCGCATCATGGAGACGGAGCCTGCGCGCGTAAAGGCGCTCATAAGCATTGCCGACTACATGCGCTCGCTCCTCCACAGCTACAACATCCCCATCATGGAGGGCAGCACGGCCATCATCCCCATCTACACCTACGAAATGCAGCGCACGCTCGTCATCGCCAAGGCGCTCCTTGACGCGGGCGTATACGTGAACCCGGTGCTGCCGCCCGCCGTGCCCGAGGGGCTTTGCCTGTTGCGCACGAGCTACACCGCCACCCACACCCACGAGCAGATCGACCGCGCGGCGGCGATCATCAAGCGGGTATTCGAGGAGCATCAATAGGGCTGAACGAACCAAATTTGAACTTGCTATGAAATGCTTTAGCACTCGACACAATCGAGTGCTAAAGTTTTGAAATTTCATCAAAATGGCTTCATTTTCCCTCAACAATGGTTTTGTATCCTATATTCGAAAAGCGAAGCGATACGGCGCATAGGCGCGCCGCGCAGGCTTCACAATAAAAGGTACAGAGAATATTATAAAATGGAGGGAAATTTATGAGCATTTTCAGCCTCGTACCGTACAGGAACAGCGGTGTGTCGAACTATTTCGACGAGATGGAAAAAATGATGGGCAACGCCTTCAGGCCCGTGTTCGGTTCCGGCTTCCGCACCGATATTTCCGATAAGGGCGACCATTACCTGCTGGAGGCCGAGCTTCCGGGCTTTGCCAAGGAGAATATTCACCTCAACATCGAGGGCGACCTTCTCACCATCACCGCCAAGCGCGAGGAAAACAAGGAGGATAAGGATAAGCAGTACGTCCGCCGCGAGAGGAGCTTTGCCTCCTACGAGAGGAGCTTCGACATTTCCGAGGTGAAAGCCGAGGAGATCGCCGCCAATTACGCGAACGGCGTGCTCGAAATGACGCTGCCCAAGAAATCCCCCGCCACCCCCGTCAGCAGGCGGATCGAAATCCAGTAAAACGAAGTTTTTAAAACCCGCGAGGCGCAAGCCTCGCGGGTTTTCTGCGTTTTACTCGGCAAGAGCGGAGCCCTTGCCGGGTGCCTGCCGCCTTCTATCTGCCCCAAAACCTCCAGCCGCAATAGGAGCAAATGCGTTCATCGGCCTCCGTTTTAGGATTACCGCACATGGGGCAAATCCCCCGACTAAAAACGGTAGAACGAAATTTATATCCGGCAAGCAGTCCGGCGGCGCCGGCGAAAAACGGCCATCCTAAAATTTTGAGCCACCATTGTGCCGAAAGTAAGAGCGCAATGCCTGCGGCGCACAGGAGGAGGGCGGCCAGCAAAAGTATTGTGCGCTTTTTACGCGCGTGCGGCAGGGTCTCCCGCGTTTCCTTCGCCGCGGGAATTTCGGCATCGCCGTCAAGTTCATCACGAAGCAGAAAATCCGTAGATACGCCGAATATCTTGCTGAGCGCAACGACGTTATCCGTATCCGGCATTGCTTCGCCCAACTCCCATTTGGACACAGCCTGGCGCGAAACAGCCATTTGCGCCGCAAGCTGTTCCTGCGATAGCCCCTTGGATTTTCTAAGCTCCAGCAGTTTTCCGCCTAAGGTCATATGCTTGCCCCCGATCCCATGATGCTACGATACTTCCTTGCCGCGGTTACGGTCTACCGCCTCAGGCTGGAACATCCGCAACCCCCGGTTGCGGCGCAGGCCATCCTTCTACATTTTACACCATATCGCATCGATTCGAACACCGCAATGCCATCCTGCCCTTTAAAAAAGCAGAATACCGCCACCTTGTTCTTGTGGGCGGTATCCTGCCTTATAAATCTTTCCAAGCTATGGTGACAGAGGAAAGCCTTACGCGATCTCCAGCGCCAGCTCCATCATTTTCGTGAACGTACTCTGCCTTTCCTCGGCGCTGCACGCCTCGCCGGTGACGAGGCTGTCGGAGATGGTACAGATGCAAAGCGCGTTTTTCCCCGCGCGCGCGGCGTTCATATAGAGCGCGGCGCTCTCCATCTCCACGGCGAGCACGCCCATCTTCTGCCATTCCATGGTGCGCGCGGCGTCGTCGTAAAAAAGATCGTTCGACAGTATGTTGCCCACAAGCACGGGGATGTCGAGCTTTTCGGCGGCATCGGCCGCCTTTTTCAAAAGCGCGTAGCTCGCGGTGGGCGCGTAGGTGCCCGGCAGGCCGAACTGGTTTACAAAGCTCGAGTTGTAGCTCGCGCCCATGCCGATCACGATGGAGCGAAGCGCCGCCTTGGGGCTTATGGCGCCCGCCGAACCGATGCGGATGATGTTTTCCACGCCGTAGAAGTTGAAAAGCTCGTAGGAATAGATGCCGATGGTGGGCATGCCCATGCCGCTCGCCATCACGGAAACGCGCTTCCCCTTATAGGTGCCCGTATAGCCCTGTATGCCGCGCACGTTGTTGACGAGCACGGCGTTTTCCAAATAGTTTTCCGCGATGAACTTGCTCCTTAAGGGATCGCCGGGCATCAAAACGGTTTTTGCGAAATCGTCCTCCCTGGCGTTGATGTGCGGGGTCGGTATGCTCATACGGTCGCCTCCTTCGTAAATGAATGCTGCGTTATTCTTCCTCGTCGGTCGCCGGCGCATCCTGACCTTCGGGCAGGTACTGCTTCGCTTCGTCCGTGGGCAAAGCCGTCACATCGCGCAGCTTCGAGCGTATCATGCGCGTGCGCGTGCCCACGAGCCTGTCGAGCTCCTCGTTGGCGCTCGTAATGCGCTTTTGGGTGAGGGTGAGCGCTTCGTAAAACTTATCGAACTCCGTTTTGACCGCGCCCAAAACCTTCCACACCTCGCCGCTCCTTTTTTGAATGGCCACGCTGCGGAACGCGAGCTGTAGGCTGTTGAGCATCACCGCCATCGTGGAAGGCCCCGCGAGGTTCACGCGGAACTCGCGCTGGAGCTGCTCGGTAAGCCCAAGCTTCACCGCCTCCGCGTAAAGCCCTTCCGTGGGCAAAAACATGATGGCGAAATCCGTGGTTTCGGGCGGGTAGATATACTTATCGCGGATATCGCGCGCAAACGACACCACGCGGCCCCTAAGCGCCTCCTGCGCGCGCTTGATCGTCTCCGGCGAACCGGAATCGTAGGCGTCCATCAGCGCGACATAGGGCTCCGCGGGGAATTTGGAATCCACGGGCAGGTAGATGTGCTTGCCGTCGTCCGCGGGGAGCTTGATGGCGTATTCCACAACGTTGCGGCTGTCCTCGCGCACGGCGGCGTTGCTCTCGTACTGCTCGGGCGCCAAAATCTCCTGCAAAATCGCGCCGAGCTGTATCTCGCCCACGATGCCGCGCGTTTTCACGTTTTGCAATACCTTCTTGAGGTCGCCCACGCCCACGGCGAGGCTCTGCATTTCCCCAAGGCCCTTATGCACCTGTTCGAGCCGCTCGTTGACGAGCATGAAGGATTGCGTCATGCGCTCCTCGAGCGTTTTTTGCAGCTTTTCATCCACGATCTGCTTGATCTGGTCGAGCTTTTCGTTGTTGTCCGTCTGCATGTAGGCGAGCTTTTTTTCGACCGTGGAGCGTATCTGCTCGAGCTTCTGCTCGTTTTCGAGCGCGAAGGTCTTGAAGCGCTCCTCCGTTTGGAGCGCGCTTTTTTGCTGCGCCTGCAAAAGGAGCTCCTGCTTGGTCATAAGGTGCCTGTCGAGCTCCGCGAGCTTTAGTGTCTGCGCCTCGTCCGCCCTTTTTTGGTTTTCCGCCACCGCCTCGCCCATGTTGCGCACGGCGCGCTGGGTGGTTTCCGAAAGCTCCATGCGGAGCGCGCTCTGCTGCTCGCCCATCTCGCGGCGGATGCGCTCCACGCCGCCGAGCGTGTCCCCGCCGTTTTTTTGCTTGACGAGGAGCGCGATCAAAAGCGCGAGGGCCGCGCAGAGCAAAACGGCGATGGCGTACAAAAGAGGTTCCACGCTTTCTCCTCCCTCCCCCGTCTATGCCGGTTTACGGCCTGCTATCCGGGAACACGCGTTCCGCTATTTTCAAAAGCGCGAAGCCGAGCACCGCGCCGAGCGCCGCCTGTAAAAGGTTGAACGGAACGTTCACCGCCGCCAGCGTAAAATCCTTTAAAACGAACGCGCCCTCAAACAGAAAGTAGCCCGCGGGCACGACGAGCCCGCCGAGCGCCAGCGCGAGGATGCGGTAGCCGCCCTTGAGCCTTTTATATAAAAGCATGGATACGCCCGCCGCCGCCGCCTTGATGAGAAACGTCGCGGGCGCGTATACGGTATAGCCCAAAATAAAATCCGCAAGCGCGCTGCCGACGCCCGCGCAGAGCATGCCCCACACGCCGCCCACCATGTTGGCGGCCAAAAACACGGCGGCGTCGCCCAGGTTCACGTAGCCGTTCGAGATCGGCAGGGGTATCACGATGAGGGTGAAAACCACCACAATACCCGTCAGCAGACCGCAGAGCACCAGCTTCTTCGTATTCATCACAACCTCCTATAACCGGTCTTGAGATCAACCGTATTCAAAAACTCCTCGCCCCTCAAGAGCCGTTCGATGTTTTTTGCGGCGATCTCTACCATGTTGTCGTGCGTTTGCCGAAGGTGGAAAAAGCCCGACACATGCGGGGTGATAAGCGCGTTTTCCATGCCCCAAAGCCTGTGCCCCTCGGGGAGCGGCTCGGGGTCCGTCACGTCGAGCCCGCAGAGGATGTCGCCGCGCCCCACGGCGTCGGCGAGCGCCTCGGTATCCACGGCGCTGCCGCGGCCTACGTTTAAAAGGATTGCGTCCTTTTTCATATGCGCGATGCGCCCCGCGTCCATGATCCCGCGCGTTTCTGCGGTACCGGGCATGGCGAGCGCCACAACGTCGGCGCGCTCCAAAAGCGCGTCTAGTTCAGAAGTGGAAACGTTTGCGTACGCCTCGTCGGCATAGGGCGGTTTTTCGGCGTTTTTCCTGCGCACGCCGATCACGTAGGCGCCTAAACCCTTCACCTTGCGCGCGAACGAGCCGCCGATGTCGCCCATGCCGAGGACGAGCACCGTAAGGTCCTCCACGGAGCGCACGTTCCCCATGTCGAGCCATACGCCCTTCCTCTGGTTATCGCGGTATTGGTGCATGCGCTTCAAAAGCGTCAAAAGCATGGCTAAGAGGTGCTCGCCGATGGCGAGTGAAAAGGCGCCCGTGGTGTTGCACAGCGCGCAGCCCTCGGGCAGCGCCTCGACGTAGCCGTCCGTGCCCGCGCTAAGAAGCTGCAAAAGCCTGAGCTTTTTCGCGTGGATAAGAAGCTTCGGGTCGATATTGCCGAAGATTACATCCGCGTTTTTTACGTGCTCCTCATTCGCCTGCTTCGCCGGAATGTAGGTGATCGACGCCTCAGGCGCGGCCGCGCTTAAACGCGCCTTATGCGCCTCCTCTACGGGGATGGCAACGAGAATGTTCATACTACATAGTCCTCCGTGTCAAAATCTTCGTACTCTACGCGGTAGAGCGTAAGCCCGTGCGCGGGCGCGGTGGGGCCCGCGTCGAAGCGGCTGCCGCCCTCGAGCGCGAGGCGCATCGAATCCGGCGCTTGCCTGCCCATGCCGATCGGGAGCATCGTCCCCACGAGGATGCGCACCATGTTGTAGAGGAAGCCGCTCCCCGCCACGTCGTAGCAAAGAAGCCTGCCCTCCGCAGTCCATTCGGATCGATAGACCGTGCGGACGGCGTTTTCCACCGCCGTACCCGCCGCCTTGAAGGCCGAAAAATCGTGCTCTCCCAAAATATGCGCGGCCGCCTCGTTCAAAAGC
This sequence comes from Eubacteriales bacterium, assembly GCA_021372675.1. Lineage (GTDB taxonomy): Bacteria > Bacillota > Clostridia > Christensenellales > CAG-138 > UBA7707. The sequence goes on along the minus strand of JAJFTZ010000036.1, from coordinate 44,084 downwards.
GCCATGTCGAGCGGCACATGCACGTGGAGCGCCGTATCGCGATAAAACACGCTCGCGTGCGGGCGGTTTTCCACCTGATAGCGGTAATGCTTTTTTTTCACGTCGAAGCGGGCGTGGAAGCCCTCCGCCTCGCCGCTGTATAGAACGCGGATGTCGCGCGGGAGGCCCGCGTTCAGAGCATAGGCGTATTTATCGGCGGGCATGCGCGAGGGCGTATCGAAATGCGCCACCTGCGCGCGCGCGTTCACGCCGCTGTCGGTGCGGCCCGAGGCGTGGAGCCTTATCGGCGCGCCCGTGAGCTTACGTAGCTCCGCCTCCAAAAGCGCCTGCACGGAAACGCCGTTGTTCTGCACCTGCCAGCCAACGTAATTGGCGCCGGCATATTGCACGATGAGCCTTATGCGCATACGTCACTCCCCGAGCGCTTTGATCGCGCCATCGAGCGTCTGCACGAAGCAAAGCTCAATTTCTCCGTTCACGACGTACGCCGTCACGACGTCGTCGTTTTCGGTTCTCGCGAGCAAAAGAACCACCTCGCCGCGTTTCTCCACATCCGATGGAAAGCCCGCGCTTAAGCTTGCCGCGGCGACCTCGCTCAAATCCTCGCCGTCCGCGAGCGATAAAATCGTAGAATCCGCCTCGCCGCCCGCCGCGTACCAGTCGTCCGGCACGAAGTCGTAGCCGAAGGCGTTCACGGAGCCGCAAAGTTCCTTCAAACCGCTGTTGTCCGCGGTGAAGTATAAAACCGCGGCCGCCGCGAGAAGCACTGCCGCTACGGCGAGAAAAATCAATCTTGTTTTTTTATCCGTCACCATAGCCGTTAAAAGATCGTCTGTATGGCGATGATAGCGCCGAGCATGAGCACGAGCGTGAGCGCCGCCACGCCGTCCGCGCCCGTAAAGCGAAGCCTTTTCATGCGCGTGCGCCCCTCGCCGCCGTGGTAGCAGCGGCTTTCCATGGCCATGGCGAGCTCGTCCGCGCGCCGAAACGCGCTCACGAACAGCGGCACGATGATGGGGATCATCCCCTTGGCGCGCTTGATGAGGCCGCCCGTTTCAAAGTCCGCCCCGCGCGAAAGCTGCGCCTTCATGATTTTATCCGCCTCCTCCAAAAGCGTGGGGATGAAGCGGAGCGCGATGGTCATCATCATGGCGAGCTCGTGCGCCGGGAAGCCGATGCGCTTAAGCGGCGACAAAAGCTTTTCCAAGCCGTCCGTCAGCGCGATGGGCGTGGTGGTGAGCGTCATAAGCGCCGTGCCCGCCACGAGGAGCGTAAGCCGCAATAAAACGAACACCGCCTGCAATACGCCGTCTACGGTGATCTTCACGATCCACCAATCGATGAGCTTAGCGCCGGTCTTTATGGTAAACACGTTTAAAACGAACATGAACACCAGCACCCATTTGAGGGGCTTGAGCGATTTCCAAAGGTACGAAAACGGAAGCCGCGAAAGCGCCGCCGTCAGGAACACGAACGCCGCCGCGATCGAAAAAAGCCACATCTCCCCGATGGCGAACACCACCGCGATATAGGCGAGCATCAGCACGATCTTCGTGCGCGGGTCGAGCCTGTGAACCACCGAATCGCCGGGGTAGTACTGGCCCAAGGTAATGTCTTTAAACACTTTTGAGCCTCCCCGTTATGAAGCGCACCATATCGTCGAGCTTGTAGATGCCTTCGTCGATATCCACCCCGCGCTCCTTCAATGAAAGCGCCAGCCGCGAAACCTGCGGCACGTCGAGCCCCGCGTCGAGGAGCATCTGCGTTTTTGAGAAAATGCTTTCCGCCTCGTCTACCGCGATAAGCTCCCCGCCCGACAGTACCGCGATGCGGTCGGCGCAGCGCGCCACGTCGTCCATGGAGTGGGATACCATCACCACCGAGCAGCGGATATTTTTTCTTAAGGAGTCGATGGTGTTCAAGATTTCCCTGCGCCCGAGCGGGTCGAGGCCCGCCATGGGCTCGTCGAGCACGAGGTATTTGGGGTTCATGGCGATGATGCCCGCGAGCGCCGCGCGGCGCTTTTCGCCGCCCGAAAGCTCGAAGGGCGATTTGTTCGCAAAGCGGCCCGACGGCAGCCCCACGAGGCGCATGGCCTCCTCCACGCGCTCCGCGACCTCCGCGTCTTTTAGCCCCATGTTTTTCGGCCCGTAGGCGATATCCTTCGCCACGGTCTCCTCGAAAAGCTGGTATTCCGGGTATTGGAACACCAAGCCCACGAGCTTTCGCCCTTGGGCGCGCTGCTTTTTATCGGCCATGTCGAAGCCGTCCACCGTGACCTTGCCGCTCGTGGGCTGAATGAGGCCGTTGAGGTGCTGGATGAACGTGGATTTGCCGGAGCCCGTGTGCCCGATCACGCCCAGGAATTCGCCCTCGTAGATCGTGAGGTCGATATCCTTGATGGCGCTGAAGGCGATGGCGCTCCCGCCCATATAGGTATGCGTCAGTTTTTCAACAACAATCGGCATAAATTACTCCGGCGGCAAACATTCGAATCATTAGCCTCGTCCTTTTACCGCCACTCTGTGTTGTTCTCCTCGACGGGCGCTCCGGGCCCGTCTGCGTCGGCCGCCTTGATTGGCGGCAAAAATCCTGCGGCTACTTGCTCCGGCTGTTTACCGCCGAAGCAATTGCGTCCGCTATCTCCTCTACCGTGATCGCGTCCTTGGGGAGCTCAATCCCCTCGAGCGCAAGCGAATCGCGCAGCTTCGCCATGGCGGGCACGTCGAGCCTGTGCCGCCTTAAAAGCGCGGTCTGCGCGAACACGTTTTTGGGCGTATCGTCCAAAATGAGGCGGCCCTCCGCCATGACCGCCACGCGGTTGGCGAGCACGGCCTCCTCCATATACTGCGTGATCATCACCACGGTGATGCCGCGGTTTTTATTGAGGTCCGAAACGATGCGGAGCACCTCGCGCCGCCCGCGCGGATCGAGCATGGCCGTCGCCTCGTCGAGCACCAAAACATCGGGCAGCATAGCGAGCGTGCCGGCGATGGCGATCCTCTGCTTTTGGCCGCCCGAAAGCAGGTGCGGCGCGTTCGTCGCGAATTCGCTCATGCCCACGCTCTTGAGCGCCTCGTCCACCCGTTTTCTAATCTCCTCCGGCTCCACGCCGAGGTTTTCCGGCCCGAAGGCCACATCCTCCTCGACCACGGTAGTGACGAGCTGGTTATCCGGATTTTGAAACACCATGCCCACCTTCTGCCGTATGGCGAGCGTGGATTTTTCATCCTTGGTGTTCATGCCGTCCACGAGCACGTCGCCCGAGGCGGGGATCAAAAGCGCGTTTAAATGCTTGGCGAGCGTGCTCTTGCCCGAGCCGTTATGCCCTACCACCGCCACGAACTCGCCGCGCTTTATGGAAAGCGAAAGCCCCTCGATGGCCGCGGGGCCTTCGTTTTCGTATTTGTACGTGATGTTTTTAACCTCGATCATGCGTCCCCGTTCAAATGCTCCGTTTGCTTGGTTTTTCGGCATTCCAATATATAAGTATAGCACACCAATCCGAACCCGGCCACAGAAGTGTAGGGCGTGCCATAGCTTTGTTGGAGCCGCTAGACGTAGACACCGCTACGCCTTCGCGCCTCCGCCGTGCTCTAACGCGCCCTACGCATCTGTGGCTCGAACGACCTCAAACGGCAGAGTTTGAGGCGGGTTCAAGGCGGAGGAGGGCGGCATAGCGTCCGGCGGAGCCGGAGCCTTTCAGGCCGGGGCCTTTGGCCTCGCGTGCGGCGCTATTCCAACCGACGACAACACAGAAACCGCCCAAACTATGCCGTTTGAGGCGGGTTCGGATTGGTGAGCTATGCTTAAGTATACCACACCGCCGTTTTTTTTAAAGTGCGGGCGCGATATATTCGTCAGATCATGGCGTATACGAGTATATTCGCGCCGTTCGTTTACATCTTCGCGCGGTTGTCACGCGGCCCATCCTGTCGTATAATAAGGTATCAAAACCTAAGGTAAGGAGAGCCAAAACCCTACGCCGCAAAGCTGCCATTTTGGCTGGCTGCATCGTCATCATCAGTCGCCGTAGCCCCACTACGGTTTCCTCCTCTTCCTTGTATTGCATCCAAGCTGACAGCTTTGCGGTCAAGGAGTTTAGAGGGGCGGAAAGTGCGGCAGTGCAAGGCAGAGGCATGAAGCCGTAGTGGCGCTACGGCAAGTGCCGATAACACAGCAATGGCGTGCTTTCCGCCCTTCTAAACCGCAGGGGTTTGGCTCTCTTTACCTTACATGGGGAAAGGGTTTTAGTATGAAGCATACGCGTTTTCTACGTTTGCTTGGGATAGCGCTCGCCCTGTTGCTCCTATGCGCGCTGCCCGCGTTTTCCCTCGCGGATGCCGGCAATTTTTCCGGCGATTCCGACTATGGCGGAAGCGGCGGGAGCAGCGACTGGGGCAGCAGCAGTTGGGGAAGCAGCGGCGGCTGGGATAGCGGCAGCGGCTATACCTCCGGCAGCGGCTCGGGCTCCGGCCTCGGCCTTTTTCCCGTTATCTTGATCGTCTTCATCGTGCTCGTGCTCTACGGCAGGTTCAGCAAGAATATGAAAGCGGCCGGCAAAAACGCGCCCGTATCGCCCGGCCCGATCGCACGCCAGGGCCTCATGCCCGTATCGAAGCTCCTCGAGACCGATCCGGAGTTCTCCGAAAACGAGATCAAGGAGAGGATCGCCAACCTCTACATCAAGCTGCAAAGCGCGTGGCAGGATAAAAAGTGGGATCCCATGCGCGCCCACATGACCGACCAGCTTTACAACCAGTTCGGCCGCCAGCTCGACGAGCTCATTAGAAACCGCCGCACCAACTACGTGGAGCGCATCGCCGTTTTGAGCGTAAACCTCATGGGCGTTATGCAGGACGAGGTAAACGATACGCTCGTGGCCCGCGTCAATACCCGCATCGTCGATTATACGCTCGACGACGCGACGGGCGCGGTCGTGAGCGGCAACCGCAGCAAGGAACGTTTCATGGAGTACGAATGGACGCTCATCCGCTCGCGTGGCGTAAAGACCGAACACAGCGAACACGCCGAAACCGTGCATTGCGCCAACTGCGGCGCGCCGCTCGAAATAAGCTACTCTGCCAAGTGCGAATACTGCGGCGCCGTCACGGTGAACTCGCAGTACGATTGGGTGATCTCCTCGATCAAAGGAATATCTCAAAGAAGCGGCTCTTAACGCGTAAGCATGCCTTCGCGGCGGCGGCCTTACGGCCGCCGCCGTATTCTTTCAACAACACAGCGCAGATGAAAGGAAGTTTTTTATGGAGCTTATGACCGCCATAGAGGCCCGCCGCAGCATACGCCGCTTTAAAAACGACCCACTGCCGCGCGAAACGATCCTCAGCATCCTCGACGCCGCGCGGCTCGCGCCATCCGGCAAGAACATGCAGCCGTGGCGCTTTATCGTGGTACAGAATAAAGCGCGAAAAGAGATGGCCGATATCCTGCATACCGCGCTTGAAAACCGAAGGGCCGGGGGCGTTGCCTCCACCGGCAGCGCCGAAAATACCTTCCGCATCATGGCGGAGGCGGCGGCCACGGTGTTCGTATTCAGCCGCCGCGATGTTTTCCACCCCGAAGCGCGCGAGATCAACGACTATGTGACTTCGCTCGTGGACGCGCAGTCCATCGGCGGCGCCATCGAGCACATGCTGCTCCGCGCGACGGAACTCCATATCGGCTCGCTGTGGATCGCGGACACCTTTTTTGCCTACCCCGAGCTTTGCGCATGGCTCGAGGAAGATTCCCTTCTCCTCGCCGCCGTGAGCCTCGGCTACGCCGACGAAGCACCCGAGGCGCGCCCAAGGCGCACGCTCGAGAAGATGGTGAAATGGCAGGAATAGGGGCGGAAGACTGGTTCACAATAGAGCAGATCGATGAAGCGACCTATGCCATCAGCGAATATAAACACTACGAGCATACGCACGCATATTTGCTGTTCGGGACGGACGCCGCGCTTTTGATCGACACGGGGCTTGGCGTGGGCGATATGGCCGGAGCCGTTTCGTCGCTCACGAGACTTCCCGTTGAGGCGGCCGCTACGCACGCGCATTGGGATCACATCGGCGGGCATGCGCAATTCCCGCGTTTTGCCGTGCATGCTGCGGAGGCGGCTTGGCTTGCCGGCGCGTTTCCTTTGCCGCTCGAGGCCGTTAGGGCACAGCTTTTGAAGGAGCCGTGCGATTTTCCCGCGGGGTTTGACGCGGCCGCTTACCGCTTGTTCAAAGGCACGCCGAGCCGCATCCTCCATGACCTCGATACGTTCGAGCTCGGCGGCAGGCTTGTGCGGGTATTGCATACGCCCGGCCACTCGCCCGGCCACATGTGCTTTTACGAGCCGGACAGGGGATATTTATACACGGGCGATCTTATCTACCTAGGCTGCTTGGACGCCTACTACCCCACCACCGGCCCCGCCGCCTTTGCCCGCTCCGTTGCGCGCGTCGCAGCCTTGCCCGTTTCGCGCATATTGCCGGGACATCATGCGCTCGACGTGCCGACCGACCTCCCCAAGCGCGTCGACGCGGCATTTTCTACGCTTGCCGAGCGGGGGCTGCTTTATCACGGCGCGGGCGTGTTCGAGTTTGGGGATTTTGGGGTGCGGCTGTAGTCTGCATGAAACACAAAATGCGCCTCGTTGTTTGAGGCGCATTTTCGCGTAAAGCAAGCTTTAATATAATTTAACCAATAAGTTCTTTTGGTTACTTTTCTTTTAAGAAAAGTAACCGTACCCCGGTCTCAGACCAGCTCGAGGACGACGAGCTCGGCGGCGTCGCCGCGGCGGGGGCCCATCTTGAGGATGCGGGTATAGCCGCCGTTGCGGCTCTCATACTTGGGCGCGATCTCGTTAAAGAGCTTATCCACTACGGGGTGCGGGCTCTTTTTGGCGCGCTCGGCATACTCGGTTTTGGATTCCTTCTCCTTGCGGGGCAGGGGCATATCGTAGAGATACGACATGATCTGCCTGCGGGCGGCGAGCTTAGTGGGCAGGTCGTTTTTCTTTTCGAGTTTCACGACCTGCTGCTTCTCGTTGCGGGTCTCCTTTTCGACGGTAACGGTGTTTTTATGCTCCTTCACGGCAAGCGTGATGAGTTTTTCCGCAATAGGGCGTACTTCCTTGGCGCGCGCTTCGGTGGTGATGATCTTCCCGTTCCAAAGCAAAGCCGTGGTCATGTTGCGAAGCATGGCGACGCGCTGGTCAGACGACCTGTTCAGCTTACGGTTTGGCATGTTCCTTCCTCCTAAATCAGTCTTCGTTATGGCGCAATGACAAGCCCAGCGCAAGCAGCTTCTGCTGAACCTCCTCGAGCGACTTGCGCCCAAGGTTGCGGACCTTCATCATCTCTTCCTCGTTGCGCATCACGAGCTCCTCAACGGTATTAATGCCGGCGCGCTTGAGGCAGTTGTACGAGCGAACGCTAAGGTCGAGCTCCTCGATGGTCATCTCGAGGATCTTTTCCTTTTTATCCTCTTCCTTCTCCACCATGATCTCCACGCCCTGCACGTGCTCCGTGAGGTTGATGAAAAGCATGAGGTGCTCGGAGAGTATCTTCGCGGCGAGGCTTACGGATTCGTCGGGCTTGATGCTGCCGTCGGACCACACCTCGAGCGTGAGCTTATCGTAGTCGGTGATCTGGCCGACACGGGTATCCTCCACGCGGAAGTTCACCTTGCGGATGGGCGTGTAAATGGAGTCAACCGCGATCTGCCCGATGGGCATATCCTGCTTTTTGTTGCGCTCCGCGGTCACGTAGCCGCGTCCGTGCTCAAGGATGATCTCCATGTAGAGCTTGGCGTTGGGGCCGAGCGTCGCGATGTGGAGCTCGGGATTGATGACCTCCACGTCCGCGTCGCCGATAATGTCCCCCGCCTTGATCTCGCACTCGCCCTTGGCGTCGATGATGACCTTCTTGCTGCCCTCGGCGTGCAGCTTCACGCACAGCTCCTTGAGGTTGAGGATGATTTCGGTGACGTCTTCCTTCACGCCCTCGATGGTGGAGAATTCATGCAGGACGCCGTCTATCTTGACCGACGAGACCGCCACGCCCGGAAGCGACGAAAGCAGCACCCGGCGCAGCGAGTTGCCCAAAGTAATGCCGAAGCCTCTTTCGAGCGGTTCCACCACAAATTTGCCGTAGTCCTCCGTCATCTCCACGCGTTCGATCTTGGGCCTTTCGATTTCTATCATATCCATATCCCCTCTCTTGATTTCTGGTCAGTCGATAAGGGCGCGGTCGCATTACCTGGAGTAGAACTCAACGATGAGGTGCTCCTCGATGGTAAGATCGATATCATCGCGCTGCGGCATCGAAACGACCTTGCCCGTGAGGTTGGCGGCATCGAGGTCGAGCCACTTGGGGATGGGCTTGTTTGCGCCCTGCTCGCGCAGCTCCTTGAGGAATTCCATATCGCGGCTGCGCTCGCGCACCGTAACGATCTGAGCGGGCTTCACCAAATACGACGGGATATCCACCTTCTTGCCGTCCACGCGAAAATGCCCGTGGTTCACGAGCTGGCGCGCCTGCGGGCGGCTGTTGGCAAAACCCAAACGGTAGATGACGTTATCGAGCCTGCGCTCTAAAAGACCCAGCATATTTTCGCCGGTAACGCCGCGCATATTGGTCGCCATTGTATAGTATTTCCTGAACTGGGATTCCAATACACCGTAGGCGCGGCGGCATTTTTGCTTTTCGCGAAGCTGTATGCCGTATTCGGACATCTTTTTCGCCCTTGCCTGGCCATGCTGTCCCGGAGGGGTATGGCGCTTGGTAACGGCGCATTTCGCGCTGTAGCAGCGGTCGCCCTTAAGAAACAGCTTGGTGCCCTCGCGACGGCACTGTCTGCAAACGGAATCGGTATATCTGGCCATTGATTATGTGCCTCCTTAAACTCTTCTGCGCTTGGGCGGACGGCAGCCGTTGTGCGGGATGGGCGTCACGTCCTTGATCATGTTGACCTCGAGGCCGGCGGACTGAAGTGCGCGGATGGCGGCTTCGCGGCCGGAGCCGGGTCCCTTCACGTACACCTCCACGGTGCGCAGACCATGCTCCATCGCGGCTTTGGCGGCCGTTTCGGCAGCCATCTGCGCCGCGAAGGGCGTGCTCTTCCTCGAACCGCGGAAGCCAAGGCCGCCCGCCGAGGACCACGCAAGCGCGTTGCCCTGCACGTCGGTGATGGTCACCATGGTGTTGTTGAAGGAGGAACGGATATGCGCGGCGCCGCGCTCGATATTCTTTTTCTCGCGACGCTTGCGCGTTGCGGTCTTTTTCACCTTGCCGGCGGTACCTGATGCTTTTGCCATGTTTCGCTTCCTCCTTACTTCTTCCTGCCGCCTACGGTGCGCTTGGGACCCTTGCGCGTGCGGGCGTTCTGCTTGGTGCTCTGTCCGCGCACGGGCAGCCCCTTGCGGTGACGCACGCCGCGGTAGCAGCCGATCTCAATCAGGCGCTTGATGTTCAAGGAGACCTCGCGCCTCAAATCGCCCTCAACCTTAACGTTGTGGTCGATGTATTCCCTGAGCTTGTTCACCTCGACCTCGGTCAGATCCCTGACGCGGGTGTCGGGCGAAATTCCGGTTGCGGCGAGAATGTCGTTCGCGGTCTTGCGGCCCACGCCATAAATGTATGTAAGCCCAATCTCGACTCGCTTTTCTCTGGGCAAGTCAACGCCGGAAATACGTGCCATATACTGTGTACACCTCCGTAATATTTGTGTCGATTCTATGTTAGCTTACCGGATTCCGCGCGCCCCTCACAGGGGGACGGCGGCAGCCGCACCGATAAGTTTTTGCCCGCAGGGAAGCAAGGTCACCCCTGCTTTTGCTTATGCTTGGGGTTCTCGCAGATCACCATGACGCGACCCTTGCGCTTGATGATCTTGCATTTTTCGCAAATGGCCTTTACCGAGGGTTTGACTTTCATAATCCGTTTCCTCCCATTTTAATTCTTCGCGCGCCATGTGATGCGGCCGCGCTGCAGATCGTAGGGGGACAGTTCCACTGTCACCTTGTCGCCCGGCAGGATACGTATGAAGTTCATGCGCAGCTTGCCGGAAATATGCGCAAGAATTTTATGTCCGTTTTCCAACTGCACCTCGAACATGGCGTTCGGGAACGAGTCGGTCACAATGCCTTCCACTTCGATAACATCCGTTTTGGACAAGTTACCCCTCCTCCATCATCATCGCAGCTTGTGTGGTTAAAGACGCGAGCGCTTTGCGAAGGTATGCGTCCGCAACGCCTTTGTCGGCCGTCTTGAGCGCGTCGCCCAGCGGTATGCGCGCCTTTTGCACGGAAAGATGCTTGAGCTTTTTCTTTTTCGGCTTCTCGAGGCTGCGCGTTTTGCCGTCCGCCACGTAAACGCAGCTTTCGTCCGCAACGCCTACCACCGCGAAGCACCTGCCCTTGTCCCTTCCCGCGCGCGAAACCGCGACAACGCCTATTATATCATGTTCCATCAGCATCCTCTAGTAAGCGTTAACAAAAGCGGTTCGTCATCCGTGACGGCGATGGTGTTTTCGTAATGGGCGCTCGGCTTTTTATCGCGCGTTTCCACCGTCCAGCCGTCCGCGAGCGTCCATACGTCGCGTTTGCCGAGGTTGATCATGGGCTCGATGGCGAGCGTCATGCCCTTTACGAGCTTCACGCCCCTGCCGTCGCGCGCATCCACAAAGTTGGGGATGCTCGGCGGCTCGTGCATGTGCGTGCCTATGCCGTGGCCGGTGAGCTCGCGCACCACGCCGTAACCGTGGCTCTGAGCATGCCTTTCGATGGCCGCGGAGATATCCGCGATGTGGCAGCCCGGCTTTGCGAATTTGATGCCCTCGAAGAAGCATTCCTTCGTGACCTCGCAGAGCCTTTGCACCTCCGGCGCGACGGAGCCCACATAAAAGGTTCTCGCCGCGTCGCCCTGCCAGCCATATAGGATCGCGCCAATGTCCACGCTCACGATGTCGCCGTCCTTAAGGACGTAACTGCCCGGGATACCGTGCACCACAGCCGCGTTCACCGAGGTGCAGATGCTTTTGGGGTAGTTGTTGTACCCGAGGAAGGAGGGAACCGCCCCCTTCGAGCGGATGAGCGCATCGGCCGCCTCGTTAAGCTCCGCGGTCGTTACGCCGGGGCGCACCAATTCGCCCACAGCCTCAAGCGCCTGTGCGACCACGCTTCCCGCCGCGCGCATCAACTCGATCTGCTCGGGCGTTTTCACGGTGATGGTCATACGCGCTTCTCCATGATGCCGCGCACGGCCGCGAACACTTCTTCGGGCGTGCCGCTGCCGTCCACGGTTCTCAATAGGCCCTTTTCCCTGTAGTAGCCGATGAGAGGCTCCGTATTTTGGTTGTACACCTCGATGCGGCGGAGCACCGTTTCCGGCTTGTCGTCGTCGCGCACCAAGAGTTTTGCGCCGCACTTGGGGCAAACGTCGCCGTCGTGCCACGAGATGTGGTACACGGCGCCGCAGCCCTCGCACACGCGCCGGCCGCTGATGCGCTTCACGAGCGCATCCGTTTCCACCTCGAGGTAGAGCACCATGTCGACATGCGCGATGGCGCCGAGCGCTTCGGCCTGCGCCGCCGTGCGCGGAAAGCCGTCGAGCAAACAGCCCTCTTTGCAGTCCGGCATGGAGATGCGCTCCCTCACCATTTCGATGATGAGCGCGTCCGGCACGAGCTTGCCCGCATCCACGAAGGAGCGCGCCTTGATGCCGAGCGCGGTTTCTTCGCGCATGTTCTGCCTTAACATATCGCCCGTCGAAATGTGCTTGAGCTTAAAGCTCGAGCACATCTCGGCGGCCAAAGTCCCTTTTCCGGCGCCCGGGGCGCCTAAAAGCACAAGGATCATACGTTTCCTCCTCTTAACCGAGGAAGCCCTTGTAGTGGCGCATGAGCATCATGGATTCGAGCTGCGCGCTCGTTTCCAACGCCACGTTCACGAGGATCAAAATGCTCGTGGGGCCGAACATCATCTTTAAGCCGAAGCTCGTCATCACGGCCTCGGGGACGATCGCGAGGATCATCAGGAAGATCGCGCCGAACAGCGTAAGGCGGCTAACCTTTTTGGCAAGGTAATCGCTGGTGGGCCTGCCCGGACGGATGCCCGGGATGAAGCCGCCGTTCTGCTGGAGGTTCTTGCTGATCTCGATGGGGTTGAACGCGATCGTGGAGTAGAAGTACGCGAATCCGAGGATCATCAGCGCGTACAGCACATAGTGGACCGGCGTGCCCGAGCCGAGGTAGTTCTTGTAAAACACGGTGAAGCCCGAATCCGCCTTGAGGAACTGCACGATCATCGCCGGAAACTGGATGATGGTCATGGCGAAGATCAAGGGCATAACGCCGTTGGCGTTTACCTTGAGGGGGATATGCGAGCTCTGGCCGCCGTAGAGCTTGCGCCCGACGACCTTCTTCGCGTACTGCACCGGGATACGGCGCGCCGCCTTATCTACAAACACGACGCCGGCAACCAGCACGACGACGATGACCGCGAGCGCGATCAAAATCCACCACTGGTAGACGCCGCTCACGAACACGCCCTCGATGAAGCTCACAACCACGGGAATCACGCGCGAGCAGATGGACAGGAAGATGATCATGGAAACACCGTTGCCGATGCCCTTCTCCGTGATGCGCTCGCCCATCCAAACAAGAAGCGCCGTGCCCGCCGTACAGGTGAGGCCGATGGTCGCGTAGGTGAGGAAGCTCGTATCCTTCACGACCCCGGAGCCGAGGCCGAGCACGATGCCCACGCTCTGCACGAGCGCGAGGCCGATACCTACATACCTCGTGATCTTCTCCAGCTTGATCCTGCCGTCCTCCTCCTTTTGGAGGCGCTCAAGGGCCGGTATGGCCACAGCGAGGAGCTGGATGATGATCTGGCCCGTGATGTAGGGCGAGATGCCCATGGCGAAAATAGTGAAGTCCGCGAACGAGCCGCCCGACAGCAGGTTTAAAAACCCGAGCATGTCGTATTTCTCGATCAAGCCCGAAATGGCCGTCGCGTCAACGCCGGGAACAGGGATGAAGCAGCCGAGTCTGTACACCACAACGAGAAGCAGGGTGAACAGCATCCTGGTGCGTATATCCTTGATCTGCCAGGCGTTAATGATCGTTCTAAACATCAGATCACCTCAGCAGTTCCGCCCGCGGCCTCGATGGCTTCCCGGGCTGTCTGAGAAAACTTCGCAGCCTTAACGTTCAAGCGCTTTGTGAGCTCGCCGCGGCCCAGAACCTTGAGGCCGTCCTTTTCAATTTTGCTGATGACGCCCATGCTCTTGAGCAGGGCCGCGTCCACCACAGCGCCGTCCTCGAGCTCGTTGAGCTTTTCGACGTTGACGATGGTGTATTCCTTCGCGAAGATATTGGTGAAGCCGCGCTTGGGCAAGCGGCGTGCGAGCGGCATCTGGCCGCCCTCAAAGCCGTTCTTCTTGCTGCCGCTGCGCGCTTTCTGACCTTTATGGCCTTTTGCGGAGGTTTTGCCTAAGCCCGAACCCGTGCCGCGGCCAACGCGCTTACTGGCGCTTGTCGAGCCCTCCGGGGGCCTTAACTCATGTAACTTCATCGTGAAACCTCCCGTTATACTTCTTCGACCTTCACAAGGTGCTTCACCTTGAAGATCATGCCGCGGATGCTGGCATTGTCGGGCTGTACGACGGCGCTGTTGGTCTTTTTGAGGCCGAGCGCCTTCACGGTCGCCTTTTGGTCCTTCAGCGCGCCGATGGTGCTCTTGACGAGCGTTATTTTCAGGTTAGCCATATCGCACTTCCTCCTTGTCAACCGAGGATCTCTTCGACGGTCTTGCCGCGAAGTCGAGCGATCTGCTCGGCGGTACGCAGCTGGGTAAGACCGTCCAAGGTAGCCTTTACGCAGTTGGCGGGGTTGTTGGAGCCAAAGCTCTTGGTGCGGATATCCTTGATGCCGACCGCTTCGAGCACCGCGCGGACGGGGCCGCCCGCGATAACGCCGGTACCTTCCTCGGCGGGGAGCATGCGCACATGGCCCTTGCCGAATCTGCCCTCGGCGGCGTGCGGGATGGTGGTGCCTACGATGGGCACCTCTACCATGTGGCGCTTCGCATCATCGATGCCCTTGCGGACAGCTTCGGGAATCTCAGCCGCCTTGCCCATGCCGACGCCCACGTGACCGTTGCCGTCGCCCACGACCATGAGCGCGGAGAAACGGAAGTTGCGGCCGCCCTTAACGACCTTCGCGACGCGGTTGATCGAAACGAGCTTTTCTTTCAAGTCCATGCTGGACGGATCAATACGCTTCATCTTTTACCTCCTCAGAAATCCAGCCCGGCCTTGCGGGCGCCGGCGGCCACTTCCGCGACGCGGCCGGTATAAAGGTAACCGCCGCGGTCGAAAACGACCTTCGTTACGCCCTTGGCGAGCGCGCGCGCGGCTACGGCTTCGCCGACCAGCTCCGCGGCTTCCTTTTTATTTTTGCCCTCGAGCTTAGCCTTGACCTCGGCGTCGAGCGTGGAGGCGGAAGCGAGCGTGTTGCCGACGCTGTCGTCGATCACCTGCGCGTAGATATGCTTAAGGCTGCGGTAAATGTTGAGCCTCGGACGCTCGGTCGTTCCGGCGATATGCCTGCGGGAACGGTCGTGACGCGCTTTACGCACACTGTTTTTGTCGATCTTTGAAATCATGCGTTGTCACTCCTTCTCTTAGCTTACTTGCCGGTCTTACCGGTCTTGCCTTCCTTGCGGCGAACGACCTCGTAATCGTACTTGATGCCCTTGCCCTTATAGGGCTCCGGCTCGCGGACCGCGCGGATGTCGGCCGCTATCTGACCGACCTGCTGCTTGTTGATGCCCTTTACGATGATTTTGTTCGGCGCGGGCACGTCGAAAGCGATGCCCTCGGGCTCAACAAACTCAACAGGGTGGGAATATCCGACGTTGAGCACAAGCTTGTTGCCCTGCTTTTGCGCCTTGTAACCGGTGCCGACGATGTCGAGGGACTTCTGGAAGCCCGCCGTGGTGCCGACAACCATGTTGTTGATGAGCGTGCGGCTCAGTCCGTGCAGCGAACGATGCTCCTTAGAGTCGCTCGCGCGCGTTACCGTAAGCACCGCGTTCTCCTCTTTGAGCTCGATCGCGGGGGATATTTTTTCGCTGAGTTGGCCCTTCGGGCCTTTTACGGTCACGGTGTTATCGTCGCCGACCGTGATTGTCACTCCGCCGGGGATGGTGATCGGAAGTTTTCCGATTCGTGACATGCTTTACACCTCCATGTATTCGTTTTGCGGGGCCGGAAGCGCTGTTGCGCTCCCCTTAAAAATTACCAGATGTACGCGAGCACTTCGCCGCCGATGCCCTGCTTTCGGGCCTCGCGGTCGGTCATAATGCCGCGCGAGGTCGAGAGGATGGCGATACCGAGGCCGTTGAGCACCTTGGGAAGCTTATCCCTGCGGGCGTAGACCCTCAGACCGGGCTTACTGATACGCTTCAGGCCGGTGATGACGCGGGTCTTGTTGGGGCCGTACTTCAGCGTGACGTGAATGTACTTGGCCACGCCGTCCTGGCGCATATCGAAACCCCTGATGTAGCCCTCGCTGAGCAGAATCTCCGCGATGGCCTTCTTCAGCGTGGAAGCGGGGATATCGACCTCGTCATGCTTGGCGACGAGCGCGTTGCGGATACGGGTGAGCATATCGGCAATAGGATCCGTTACTAACATGTTGATTTCCTCCTTTCGCCCACTTACCAGCTTGCCTTGCGGACGCCGGGGATTTCGCCCTTATGCGCCAGCACGCGGAAGCAGATGCGGCAGATACCGTACTTGCGGAGCACGGAGTGCGGACGGCCGCAGATACGGCAGCGGGTGTACGCCCTGGTGGAAAACTTAGCGGGGCGCGCCTGCCTGATTTTCATGCTTGTCTTAGCCACTTATTACTTCCTCCTTGTCAAGCCTGTTCGAAGGGCATACCCAGAAGCCTGAGCAGTTCTTTAGCTTCCTCGTCGGTTTTGGCGGTGGTGACGAACACGATGTCCATCCCGCGGATCTTGTCGATCTCGTCGTAGTTGATCTCCGGGAAGATGAGCTGTTCCTTTACGCCAAGCGCGTAGTTGCCGCGCCCGTCGAAGCTTTTCTGGGACACGCCGCGGAAGTCGCGCACGCGGGGGAGCACGATGTTCATCAGCTTGTCGGCGAAGTAATACATGCGTGAGCCGTGAAGCGTTACCTTCGCGCCGATGGTCATGCCCTCGCGCACCTTGAAGTTCGCGACGGACTTTTTGGCCTTGGTCACGACGGCCTTCTGGCCGGCGATCTGGCTGAGCTCGTCTATGGCCGCCTCGATGGCCTTGGGGTTATCTTTATCGGAGCCGAGGCGCATGTTGAGCACGACCTTCTCGAGCTTGGGAATCTCCATCACGTTCTTATAGCCGAACTTTTCCTTGAGCTGGCCCGCGACCTCTTCGTCGTATTTCAACTTCAAGCGGGCAGGAGCGGTAAAAGCCTTGGCCTCTTCCGCCGATTTCTTCTTTTTGGCGGGCGCCTGAGACGCGGTTTCCTTCTTAGCCACTGTCTTTTCCTCCTTCTGCCTTAGTCGATCTTCTTGCCGCACTGCTTGCACACGCGGACTTTCTTCTCGCCCGTAACGTCGTGACCGACGCGGGTGGGCTTATCGCACTTAGGGCAGACGAGCATCACGTTGGATGCGTCGACGGTGCCTTCCTTGTGGATGCGGCCGCCCTGTTCGCCCTGCTTGCGGGGCTTGGTGTGGCGCGTGACCATGTTCACATTCTGCACCACCACGCGGCCCTCTTCGGGGAACGCGCTCATGACCTTGCCCTTTTTGCCCTTATCCTTGCCGGAGATCACGACGACGGTATCGTCTCTTTTCACATTCAGCTTTTTCATGCTGCCCTCCATTAAAGCACTTCGGGCGCGAGGGATATGATCTTCATGTAATCCTTCTCGCGCAGCTCCCTCGCGACCGGCCCGAAGATACGGGTGCCGCGGGGCTGCTTTTGATCGTTGATGATGACCGCCGCGTTGTCGTCGAAGCGGATGTGGCTGCCGTCGGGCCTCTGGAGGCCGGATACGGTGCGCACGACGACGGCCCTCACGACGTCCTTCTTCTTTACGGCGCCGCCGGGCGAGGCGGATTTTACCGCCGCGACGATCACGTCGCCGATGTTCGCGCTGCGGCGGAACGAGCCGCCAAGCACGCGGATGCACATTATTTCCTTGGCGCCGCTGTTATCGGCGACCTTTAACCTTGTCTGTGGCTGAATCATGCTCGGGTCCTCCTTTCAGGCTTACTTGGCCTTTTCTATGATCTTGACGAGCCTCCAGCGCTTGTCCTTGCTCAGGGGGCGGGTCTCCATAATTTCCACGGTGTCGCCGATGCCGCAGGCGTTCTCCTCGTCATGGGCTTTGAACTTGCGGGTGCGGTTGACCATCTTGCCGTAAAGGGGGTGACGGACCTTGGTCCTGATCGCCACGACGATGGTTTTTTCCATTTTATCGCTTACCACAACGCCTACGCGCGTTTTGCGAAAACCTCTTTGTTCCACTTGTTCCACGGTAGCTTCCTCCTTTCAGCTCGTTACTCGGCCGCCTTGAGCGAGCGCTCGCAAAGGAGCGTCTTCACCCGGGCAACATCCTTTTTGCACTCACGTATCCGCTGCGGATTGGTGAGCTGGCCGACGGCCAGTTGGAAACGGAGGTTGAAAAGCTCCTGCTTTAGCTCTTTTTCCTTGGCCGCGAGCTCTTCCGTGGTCATCTTTCTCAGTTCGTTAGCCTTCATCGCTCTCACCACCTACTTCGACGTTTTCCCTCTTGATGATCTTGCCCTTGAGGGGGAGCTTGTGGAGCGCCAAGCGGAGCGCCTCGTGCGCGGTCTCTTCATCCACACCCGCGATCTCGAACATCACGCGGCCGGGCTTCACCACCGCCACCCAGTATTCCGGGGAGCCTTTGCCGCTGCCCATGCGGGTCTCGGCGGGCTTTTCGGTGACGGGCTTATCGGGGAAGATTTTGATCCATACCTGGCCGCCTCGCTTGATGTAACGCGTCATCGCGATACGGGCCGCCTCGATCTGGTTGCTCGTGACCCATGCGGGCTCGGTGGCAACAAGGCCATATTCGCCGTAGGTGATGGTATTTCCGCGGGTCGCTTTGCCCTTCATGCGGCCGCGGTGTACTCTCCTGCGTTTAACTCTCTTCGGCATCAACATGGTAATTGCCTCCTTACGCTTTCTTCTGCCTGTTAAGCACTTCGCCCTTGTAGATCCACACCTTGCAGCCGATGCGGCCGTAGGTGGTGTGCGCCTCGGCAAAGCCGTATTCGATATCGGCGCGCATGGTCTGCAGGGGGATGGAGCCCTCGTGATAACCTTCCCTGCGGGCGATTTCCGCGCCGCCCAGACGGCCGGCGCACGCGAGCTTGATGCCCTTGGCACCCGCCTTGGTGGCGCGCATCATGGCCTGCTTCATCGCGCGGCGGAAGGAGATGCGCTTTTCGAGCTGCGCCGCGATGTTCTCGGCCACAAGCTGCGCGTTCGCATCGGGGTTGCGGATCTCGAGGATGTTCACGTTCACGGGCTTGCCCACGAGCGCGGATACATCCGCCTTGATCGTATCCACGCCTACGCCGCCCTTGCCGATGAGCATGCCGGGACGGGCGGTGTGGATGCTGACGGTGATCTTATTGGCCGCGCGCTCGATATCGATCTTAGAGACGCCCGCGGTGAAATGGACCTTTTTCAAATGGTCCCTGATCTTTTTATCCTCTACGAGGTAATCGGCAAAATCCTTTTTGGAGGCGTACCAGCGCGTGTTCCAATCCTTGATGACGCCGACGCGGAAACCGTTGGGATTGACTTTCTGACCCATTTGCTTTCATAACCTCCTTACTTTGCCTGGTCCAGGATGATCGTAATATGGCTCGAACGCTTGCGGATGGGCGTTGCCCTTCCCTGCGCACGCGGGGTGAAGCGCTTGAGCGTGGGGCCCTGGTTTGCGAACGCTTCCGCCACATAAAGGGTATCGGCGGAAAGATCGAGGTTGTTCTCGGCGTTCGCAACGGCGGATTTCAGGAGCTTCGCTACGGGCTCGCTGGCCGCTTTGGGGGTGAACATCAGGATCGCCTCGGCCTCCTTAACGCTCTTGCCGCGGATCAGATCGACCACGATCTTGACCTTGCGGGAGGAAATCCTTACGTAACGGGCGATCGCGCGGGGCCTTTTATCGGCGTTCTCGCGGCGCGCCGCGGCTTTTTCTCTGGATCTGGTTGCCATTATCGCTTCCTCCTTGCTTATTTGCCGCCCGTGGACTTCTCGGAGCCCCTGTGGCCGCGGAAAGTACGGGTGGGGGCGAACTCGCCCAGCTTATGGCCTACCATTTCCTCGGTCACGTACACCGGAACATGCTTCCTGCCGTCGTGGACGGCGATGGTGTGCCCGACCATATCCGGGAAAATGGTGGATGCGCGGGACCATGTCTTAACGACCTGCTTCTTGCCGCTTGCGTTCATAGCCGTGATGCGCGCCAGCAGACGCTCGCTGACAAACGGCCCTTTTTTGACTGACCTGCTCATGGTGTGCTCCTTTCGCTATCACTTGCCGTTGCGACGGCGGACGATGAACTTGTTGTTCACGTTCTTGGCCTTGCGGGTCTTGTGGCCGAGAGCGGGCTTGCCCCACGGGGTCACCGGGCCGGGACGACCGATGGGCGCCCTGCCCTCGCCGCCGCCGTGCGGGTGATCGACCGGGTTCATGACGCTGCCGCGCACGGTGGGCCGAAAGCCCTTGTGGCGCGTGCGGCCGGCCTTGCCGAGCTTGATGTTCTCGTGATCCACATTGCCGACCTGGCCGATGGTGGCCTTCGCGTTCATGGGGATGAGGCGCACCTCGCCGCTCGGGAGCCTTACCTGCGCGTAAGCGCCTTCCTTGGCCATCAGCTGCGCGGCGTTGCCGGCGCTGCGCACGAGCTGCGCGCCCTTGCCGGGCTTGAGCTCGATGCAGTGGATCATGGTGCCAAGGGGTATCTGGCGGATCTCCATGGCGTTGCCGATCTTGATATCCGCGCCCGGGCCGCTCACGATGGTATCGCCCACGTTGAGGCCCAAGGGGGCTATGATATAGCGCTTTTCGCCGTCGGTATAGTGCAGAAGGGCGATGTTCGCGCTGCGGTTGGGATCGTATTCGATGGTGGCAACCTTCGCGGGGATGCCGTCCTTGTTGCGCTTGAAATCGATGACGCGATACTTGCGCTTGGCGCCGCCGCCGCGGTGGCGCACGGTGATGCGGCCCGCGTTGTTGCGGCCGCCGGAGCTGCGAAGGTCTTCCACGAGGGAGCGTTCCGGCTCCTTCGCCGTGATCTCCTCAAAGGAGGAAACGGTCATAAAGCGTTGACCGGGGGTGGTGGGGTTGATCTTGCGGATTCCCATGGTTTGCCTCCTTACTGCGCCAGGCTGTCGAAGAACTCGATGCCCTTGGAGTTCTCCTTCAGCTTCACGTAGGCTTTCTTCGTGGAGGGACGCCGGCCCTCGTGGTTGCCCTGCCTCTTCATTTTGCCGAGGCTGTTGATGGTATTGACGCTTTCGACCTTTACGCCGAACACTTCCTCGATGGCCTGCCTGATCTCGGTCTTACTCGCCTTCTTATCGACGATGAAGGTGTAGGTCTTGCCGGGCAGGTTATCGTAGCTCTTCTCGGTGAGCACGGGCTTGACGATGATGTCATGCGCGTTTTTCATCAGTTGTACACCTCCTCGATCTTTGCGAGCGAATCCTTGGTGAGGATCAGCGTTTCGTATTTGAGCACCTCGTAGGTGTTGAGGGTGCCTACGAGGGTGGTCTTCACGCCCTGTATGTTGTGGGCGGCGCGCTCCACGGTCTCGTTCTTCCCGGGGAGTACGACGAGCGCGCGGGAGGCGTTGACGGCGTTCAAGACCTTGACCATTTCCTTGGTCTTGGCGGCGGAAAGGTCGAGCGCGTCGAACACGATGATGTTCTGGTCGTTGACCTTGCTCGTGAGGGCGCTCTTGAGCGCGAGGCGCTTCACCTTGCGGTTAATGCTCATGCGGTAATCGCGCGGCTTGGGCGCGAACACCACGCCGCCGTGCTTCCACTGGGGCGCGCGGATGGAGCCCTGACGGGCGCGGCCGGTGCCCTTTTGCTTCCACGGCTTGATGCCGCCGCCCCTTACCTCGCTGCGCGTGAGGGCGCTCTGGGTGCCCTGGCGCTGGTTGGCGAGGTAGGCCTTTACCGCCATATGCATGGCTGCCGCGTTGACTTCGATGCCGAACACTTCTTCGCTCAGCTCGACTTCGCCCACGGCCTTGCCGGTAATATTGTACAATGCAACCTTAGGCATTTTGCTTTCTCCTTTCAATCGACCCTTACTTCACGGTTTCGCGCACGGTCACGAGCCCGCCCTTGGCGCCGGGGATCGCGCCCTTGATGAGCAAGAGATTGCGCTCGGCGTCCGCGCGGACGACCTCGAGGTTTTGAACCGTGATGCGCTCATGGCCCATGTGGCCCGGCAGGTGCTTCGTTTTAAAGACCTCGCCCGGATAGGTGTTCGCGCTCAAGGAGCCGGGAACGCGATAGGAATGGGAGCCGTGGGTCTTGCGGCCGCGGGCCTGATTCCAGCGCTTGATGTTGCCCTCGAAGCCCTTGCCCTTGCTGATGCCGACCACGTCCACGCGGTCGCCGGGCTCAAACACGTCGGCCTTGATGACCTGGCCGACCTCGTAGGAGGCGGCAAGCTTGAACTCGCGAACGTAGCGGTAGGCGCCCAAGCCGGCCTTCTTGAGGTGGCCGAGGAAGGGTTTCGTGGCGAGCCTTTCGCGGATGGGCTTAAACGCCACCTGAACGGCATCGTAGCCGTCGTGCTCGACGGTTTTCTTCTGAACCACAGGGCAGGGGCCCGCGAGAACGACGGTCACGGGGATCATGGTGCCGTCTTCCCTGAAGATCTGGGTCATGCCGACCTTGGTGCCCAAAATAGCCTTTTTCATGTTAAATCTACCTCCGATCATCAAAGCTTGATCTCGATGTCGACACCGGCGGGGAGATCGAGCTTCATCAGCGCGTCCACCGTTTTGGAGGAGGGCTGGAGGATATCGATCAAACGCTTGTGGGTACGCATCTCGAACTGCTCTCTGCTGTCCTTATACTTGTGCGGCGAGCGGAGGATCGTGATGATCTCCTTCTCGGTGGGCAGGGGGATGGGGCCGGATACACGCGCGCCCGTCCGCTTTGCGGTTTCCACGATCTTTTCGGCGCTCTGGTCGATGAGATTGTGTTCATAGGCCTTGAGCTTGATGCGGATCTTCTGATTTGCCATATTATTAACTCCTCCTTATTCGTATCGGTTGTACACGCGGCCGTGCGTTTCTTTTCTAAAAAGGTACGGCCGGGCACAGCCCGTTGCCCGTTACGTGGGCGTCCCGCGGAAATTACCCGGATGGCAAACGCCGGCAACCTCCCGTGAGACCAACGTTTTTTGCGCACAAAAGCATACGCTTCGCGCGCAGCAAGTACAATGATACATGAACTTTTTCCCGTTTGCAAGGCTTTTTTTTAAGAAAATGCGCTTTTTTTCAAAACTCGTCACCGATGCACACGCATCCGCGTGTTTCGCGCTTAAAAGGGAACGGTTTTGCCCCGCATCCCGCCCGCGTAAGCTCACCACCGCACCGGGTTTGCCGACAGCCTTATGATAAGGTTCACGTCGTCATCGCTCGCGGCCTTGTTGCGTTTCACCTCGCCGCAGTCCTCGCAGCGGTACACGAGCTTATACCCCCCCTTGTGCGTTTCCACGCCCACGGGGCGCAAAACGCCGCCGCAGCCGTTCATCCTGTCGCCGGGAAGGTTATCCACATGCAGCGAGCAAAGGCAGTACGGGCAATGGTCGCGCGCGGTATAAAGAAGCGGCCGCACCTCGCGCCCGCACACGCGGCACGTGAACGGCTCGTCGATCATGGTGAACCTTCGCGTATGCTCCATGGAACCCTCCGGTGAAATTCTTTCCTTATTATTAAAAGGAAGAAAGCGTCCGCACCTATTTTACCACAAATACGGCGCGCACGCTTTCATTTGACAAAAGGCGTAATCAAAACGTTCCATGCGGCGGTTATGCCTAAACGGACACCCGTTTTTATATCATAACGCATCCGGAAAGCAAAGGCCATGACGTTTTCAAAAAATTGCTGTTCCCAAAAAACATCATGCCTCTCCCCCCTCGCCGCCCTTTTCTCCCGAGCATCCATCAGAGAATGTATGCGCTTCGGCCTCTCCTTTCATTCCAGTCCTTTGGGCCGGCCTTTTCTTTTGCCGGCGCTAAAAGGCGCAGCGTAAAATTCATTTTCTCATGGCTGCAAGAAATCTCGTCATGCTGCGCGTCCATAGATAGCTGCAGGACCGCGGGGCATATGCCGCACAGGGTTTTTGGCCGGCGGCCGCGGCATACCGAATTTGTCGACTTGGACGACATGCGCAGCCTTTGCATGACCTTGGGGTAATCTGTAAAATCAAATGCTTGGCCATTGTAATGCGCCATGCAGAACTGCTCCCTCCCCGCAAAGACGCGGCACGGATAGAGCTTGCCGTCCGGCAGCAGCGCCGCGGACGTAAGCCCCGCCCCACAAACGATATCGTCATAAAAAATCGATGCGACCCGCCGTCCCAACCCGGCTTCCCGGATAACATCCGTGTCGAACGCAAATCTATCGCGGCAAGGCGCAGGATTTCTTAGGATGCAAGCCAGCGCGTCCTCTTCTTTCGCAGGGCTGCAATCGGCTACCATGATTTTTGAGATGCCAAACCTGCTTTTTAAAAATTCCATCACGTCGGATTTTGAAACCCCTGCTCGCTCATGCAGGCTCGTATAGGTTGCCACCAGCATGCGGGGAGGGTTACCCGCCGCGCGAAGGTTATCGATGCCCTCCGCAATTTTATCGAACGTGCCGTTCCCCGCACGGTCTATGCGCAGCATATCGTTAGCTTGCGGAGATCCGTCCACGCTCACGGCAACCTTAATATCATAGCGGCAAATCGTTTCTATAAGGCCGGAATCGAGCAGTGTCCCGTTTGTAACCATCGTAAAAGCCGGCATGCTTTTCAGGATTCCTTCTGAAATACAAGCTTCAAAAAAACCGCAAATCGCTTTAACGGTATCCGGCTGTGTCGTTGGCTCGCCTCCAAAAAACATGACCGTGCCCACATCGTCATATTTCCCGGCTATCAGTTCCCGCAAATAGGTTACGGCGGCGGCAGGCTG
Organism: Eubacteriales bacterium; assembly: GCA_021372675.1. Classification (GTDB taxonomy): domain Bacteria; phylum Bacillota; class Clostridia; order Christensenellales; family CAG-138; genus UBA7707. The sequence continues at coordinate 19,840 of JAJFTZ010000036.1, read as the reverse complement.
CATCACCTGCGCGCCGCCGCCAAAATTACCGCCGTACGCGCAACAATATCCGCAATTAAGATTGCAATCCGTTGCAATCATAATTTCCAGTCTCCAGAGGCGCTTTATGTTCTCAGCGCCCGCACGCGGAAGCGGGCACAGGTTGCCTTCCGCTTTTTCAAGAACCTGCGCGTGCTCGGGCGCAGCCGTTTTTATCGTACCCTTTTTAGGCCGGAATAAAATGCCGATAACCTTATCGTATATCGGCATCCGTTCATCTTCTTGCATCGCATTCATACTAATGCTCTCCCCCTGCCGTTACACAAGCATCCGCTCACCCGCTCGAGGCGCACAACGCCATTGTTTTACCCTCCGTCGCCATAAAAATAATCGGCGCGCCGACCCGGACTTTTTGTTATCGGCTCTGCAAAAGTTAAAGGATCATCCCATCGGTTAACTTCACTTTGCGAATCGTTTCTATGCATAGACCGGCTAAACCCGTTTCCGCGCAATTTCAGCGTTAATCCGCTTTATATGCGTGGCTTTTTATATCATATCGTGCGGAAAAAGCAATGACCATGACGTTTTCGGAAAATCGAAATTTTCCAAAAACGTCATGGTCTCCGCTTTCTACATATGCTATGTTGTAATCAAAAAAGAAAGGCGTGGTGTTTTTATGAAAAGAGTGTTTTTATCCCTTTGCGTAGCTCTTTCTGTTTGTCTCTCGATCGTATCTCTCGGGGGTCTTGTCAAGGGCGGCATTACGCCGAGCTACAGCACGAACTGCGACGGCTCCTGGGAACGCACCGGCCTATACTGAGAACGGCAGTTCCGACAGCTCTATGTTAAAGTGCTCCCGGGCGAATTTAGCGTAGTGCAGCATTTGTTCTTCGTTTTTAACGGACATAGAGAGGATGTAGGCGAGCAGCACGCTGTTTTTCGCCTCTTCCTGCTGTTCCGGCTTTCCGCGCTTCACCATGGCCCACGCGCGATTATAATGAAACTTCGCCATCAGCCTTGTGCAGTCGATTTGTATGCAAAACTCTATCCCCTTCTCGCATAGTTGAATACATTCCAAGTACCGCTCACTTATCCCGAGGCATTTTGTCAAATTATGCAAAATCAACGGATACATCCGCGTTTTTCCCTGCGCGTCCATATTGTGGGCGTCTATGTATTTTTCAAGCTCCTGAAGCAGTTCGACAGCTTCGTCCATACGGCCCATCTCACTATATGTAACGCCGATATTGTTCAGGATGACGATCTCGTCATAGGTCAAATAAAGCTTGCCGATTTTACAGGTTCCATATTTCGGAACCGTGATTTTTATCGCCTCCTGAAGCTTTTCCAACGCCCGCAGCTTCTCCCCATCCTTCTCCGCTTCGAGGATCGCCTCGATGTACAGAAAAAACTGCCGGTGCAGGTTTTCGGCATCGGCCCGGGTCAGTGAGGCAAACTCGTCCAACAATAGCCGAAGTCTATCATAATCCCGCAAAAGCAGGCATTGCCGCATTTCAAATTTCTTTTCGTGCACGGCAAAATCGTGATCGTCCATAAGTGCGTCGTACATATTGCCGTCTCTGCCCATGCGCTGCATCAGCGCGTCGAAGTTAGCCTTATTGGGCAGCCGTGTGCCGTTTTCAATGCGGGAAAGCGTTGGAACCGAGCAGATGCCATCGCACAGGTCTTCCTGTGTGATGTTCAGTTTTTCTCTCAGATCCCTGATTGTTTTTCCGATTCTGTAATTTGCCATATGATTTCGCATCCTAATTTGAATTTAGGCACTATAATCATTATAGCACAAGCAGAATGCAAATGCCCAATATTCACGATATTCGCGCTACGCGCCTACAACTCCACCCTTTCCGTGCACCTGAGCATCTGCGCCTCGTCCATATCGTGCGTGGCGAGAACGGTCAGCGGGAAAACGCCCCTTATAGCTTCGGCCACGCGAAGCTTGAGCGCGTCGTCGAGGCCCTTGAACGGCTCGTCGAGCAGCAGGATATCCCCGCCGAAGCAGAGAGCGCGCGCCAGCGCCACCCGCCGCCGCATGCCGCCCGATAGTTCTCCGGGCCGCTTTTCGAACGCGTCGCCAAGCTCCAGGCCCCTAAGCGTTTCCCGCGCGAGCGCCTCGTTCCCGCAAAAAAGCGACACGTTTTCCAAGGCGCTTCTCCACGGCAAAAGCCTATCCTCCTGAAACACCATCGAAACGCGCTTACCCTCCAAGCCCTCCACGCCGCCTGAGGCGGGCGAAACGAGCCCCGCAAGCAGCCTTAAAAGCGTGGTCTTCCCCGTGCCCGACGGGCCTGTTACCGCGACCGCGCCCGTTTCGGGGAGGCTGAGGCTCAGCCCGTCCAGCACGGTTTTCCCTTCATAGGAGCATACGACATTTTTCAGCTCGATCATGTGCGTATCCTCCCCAGAAGCGCGGTCACCAGCTTTTCAAACGCCATGCTCAAAAGGATCGTAACGAGCGTCCACGCGAAAAGCTCCGGCGTTTCGATGTTGATCTTGCTCGCGTATATGCCCTGCCCGATGGAGAGCGCCGGGTGCGCGATCACCTCCGCCGCCACGCCCGCCTTCCACGCGAACCCGAGCGCCGTGGTGCAGGCGGCAAGGTACTGCGGCAGAAGCGACGGCAGATAAATATGAAGGAGCCTTTTCCCCGCCGACAGCTTGAACAGCCGCGCCATCTCGAGAAGCTCCTTATCGGCTGAACGCACGCCCGCGTCCACGCTCGCCCAGATGAGCGGCGTCACCACCACGAAAATGGCGAACAAGGGCGCTATGCCGTTGGAAAGCCAAAGGAGCACTAAAATAATAAAGGAAGCGACGGGCGTCGCCTTAAGGAGCCCGAGAAACGGGCGAAGAAGCTCGGCGGCGGTTTTGGAAAAGCCGGTGAGAAGCCCAAGCAGCGTGCCGAGAACCGCGCCGAGCACAAACCCGCCCGCGACCCGCGCGAGGCTTAAGCTCACGCTCGCATAAAAACGGCCCTCGCCCATGAGCGCTACTAGGCTTTGAAACGTGAAAACGGGCGAGGAGAGCAAATACTCGTTTCCCCTCGCCATCGCAAGAGCTTGCCATACGGCAATATACAGGAGCGCAATCAGCGCCTTTTTTATCACAAAAATGCCTGCGGCGTTTTTTTGAGGTTTACGGGAAATACCTGTACCCGCGGTACGGACGGTATTTCCCGCGCGGAAAGCCTCCGGGGGCTGAGGCCCCCGGAGCCCCTTAAGGTTCTTTAGCGTCTTGAAGCGGAGCAACGCCTTTTTTATGTGTGCAGCCCTCATTTGGCGCCGTAGTAGAGGCCGTCGCCGGGCACCGCGCCGCCCACGCTCTTGGCGTTGAAGTCGAACAGCACCTGCAGCATGCCCGCAGCCGCGGCCTTCATCTCGTCGCCCGTCAGGCATACGATGTTGGAGTTCCCTATGGCCTTTTGCGCGATGGCCTCGGACGGCACCACGCCGTAAAGCTCCATGAGCGCGGCGGCCTTTTTATGGTTTTTGTTCACATAGGCGGTGGAGGCGGCGTAATCCGTGAGAAAGCGCTTTACGGCCCCCTCGTGCTCCTCCAAGAAAGCCCTGCGGACGATCAAACAGCCCTGCACGAGCGGCGTAGCGCTCACCTTGTTCCATTCCTCGGTCAGATCGAGCGCCACGCGCAGGTTTTCATTTTGCGCCATCGCCGCGGAAACGTTGGGCTCCGGAAGCATGCCGAGCGTTATCTCGCCCGCCGCCATGAGCGCGGCAAGCTCGCTGTGCTCGGTCTTATACTCCACCGTCACGTCCGATAGGCCGTTTTTCTCGAGCAGGTAGTTGAGCACGTACTCGGGTGTGGCGCCCTGCCCCGTGGCGTAAAGCGTTTTGCCGCTTAAATCGGTAAGCGCGTTTACGGTATCCCCGTTTTCGAGCACGTAGAGGACGCCGAGCGTGTTTACGGCGATCATCACCGCCTCACCCCCGAGCTTGTTATAGAGCGCGGCCGCGAGGTTTATGGGCACCGCGGCCACATCCGTTTCGCCCGCGATGAAGCCGGCGCTCACCTCGTCGGGCGCGCCGGAAAGCGTGATAGCGTACTCATTTTTGTATTCGTCGCCCATGAGCGCCACAAGGCCCATGCCCGTGGGACCCTTGAGCGCGGCGATGCGCACGGTGGCGGTATCCTGCGCCGCGCAGCCCAGGGCCGCGGCGGCGAGCATGAGCGTGAGAACGAATAGGCTTACGAGCTTTTTCCACATAATTTCAGTATCCCCCTAAATAGATGTTTTTTCCCTCGCGCCTGAGCCTGCCTTCCCTTTCGAGGCCGTCCATGACGCGGTAGAGCGACGCGCGGCTGATGGAAAGCGATTCCGCGAGCGCGCGCATGCCGTGCGGCAGGCGGACGACGCCGTCCTGCGCGCTCTGTGCGAGGTGGTTCATTAGCTTTTCAGCAGCGGTAGGGCTTGCGATGCTCTCGAGGCGGCCGGTCAAAAAGTGGACGCGCGCCGTGAGGTATGCGATGTAGTTCTCCGCAAACGAAAAGTCTTCGCGCATAAGGGTTTTGAGCCACGGCTCCGGGAAGAGGATGGCCTTGCAGCCGCGGCGCGTGCGCACCTCGGTGGCGGCGGACGCGTTTTTTAAAAACATGGTCGCCGCGCCGAACGCCTCGCTAGGCCTAAGCACGCTCATGAGAAGCGCGCCTTCGCCCTCCGCCTCGGTGCGCTTAAACACATCCGCCTCGCCCTTTACGAGCACGCCGAGGGCTTGCATTTGCTCCCCCGCCGCCATCACGACCTCGCCCGCGCGGAACACCTTCACCCGCGCCCCTTGAAGCGCGCGCGAAAAAAACGCGCCGTCCATGCCGGAAAACACCGCATTTCGCTTCCAATATGCCGTTTCGACCTCGTTAAGCCCCCCGGGCGGCAATGCGCTCACCTCCGATAACTGTATTATATAAGACATTTTTACGCGCGTCAAGGCGGCGCGGCGCGCGCGGCCATAGAAAAAATGTTCATGCGACCCGCCATCCTTTCGAAAATTTAATATTCGCCGGATGAAAAATGAATTAATGTTAAGTTTTTCTCCCGATTATGACGATATAGAGTAGTGATACCATGGCTCTGCGGTTGACCCGCGTATTGTGAGGTGGAAGAATGGGTATAGCCACGATCATTGGTCTTTTGCTCGGCTTCGGCGCGCTGCTTACCGGCTTCTTTCTGGAACACGGCAAGCCGGAAATGCTGGTGCAGCTCAGCCCGATCATCATCATTTTCGGCGGCACGTTCGGCGCAACGTTCGTATCCTTCGGCATATCGGACATCGTGAAGATACCGTCCCTCCTCGGCAAAGCGTTTTCCAACCCGAAAATGTCGCTCGCCGAAACGATGGATACCATTGTGGATCTTTCCGTAAAGGCGAAGCGCGAGGGCATTCTGGTGCTGGAAAGCGTGGTGCGCGACGATACGTTCGTCAAGAAAAACGACCCTCTCCTCATAAAGGGCCTGAACCTTCTTTTGAACCGCCTCGATACGGCGGTGCTTCGCGAAATCCTCGAAAACGACCTGCACGTGCACGAACAGATCGAAAAACGGCAAATAAGCATGTTTGAGTCCATGGGCGGCTATTCCCCCACCATGGGCGTTATCGGTACGGTTATGGGTCTTATCGTGACGCTTGCCCATATGAGCCAGGGCGGCGACTCCAGCTCGCTCGTAAGCGGCATTGCGGCGGCGTTTATCGCCACGCTGTACGGCGTTTTGTTTGCGAACATCCTCTACCTCCCCATCGCCAACAAGCTCACCCTTCGCCTCAAGCAGGAAATGCTTGGCAAGGAGCTCATCATCGACGGCGTGCTCGCCATCAACGAGTTTGAAAACCCGATGGCCATCAAGGAACGCCTGCTGCCGTACCTGAAGTACGCCGGCGGCAAGGCAGCCAAAGCGGAGGCCACCAAGGAGGTGAGCGGTTGAGCAGGCGCCAAAGCCACGATGAAAAGCACGCCAACCATGAGCGCTGGTTATTGACGTATGCCGACGTGATCACGCTGCTTTTGGGGTTATTTATTTTGCTTTATTCCATCAGCACGGTAGACGCCGAAAAGTGGAAGGATATTTCCACCCGCTTCGGCGAATACTTCAACCCCGCGGAGCTCACCATAGGCGACGGTTCGGGCGGAAACGGCGAAGGAACCGGCGCGGGAGACGGAACGGAGGAAACGCCCGGCGAATACACGGGCCTTTCCGGCACCAAATCGACACCCCCGCCCTTTATCTACTTTCCGGCCTTGCCCGGCGAGGGCATCGACCTCGATGAATTGCAGATGAAGATCAGCGACCTCATCGAGAAAAACGACCTTAACGGCTTTGCGAGCGTGCATACCGAGGACCGCGGCGTGGTGGTGAGCCTTGTGGAGGGCATGCTGTTCCCCTCGGGCTCCGCGAAGATCAACGACGAGGCCTACGAAATCCTCTACCAGCTCATCGACATCATCAATTCGGTGCGCAACTACATCCGCATCGAGGGCTCCACCGACAACATCCCCATCCACAGCGCGCGCTACACGGATAACTGGGCGCTCGCGGCCGACCGCGCCGCCAACGTGGCGCGCGTGATGATGGCGGAGGGCGTTGATCCCAAGCGCATCACGGTGATAAGCTACGGCGAATACCGCCCCGTCGCCCCCAACGACAGCGAAGAGAACCGCCAGCTCAACCGCCGCGTAGACGTGGTATTCCTCAATTCCGAGCTCGACGTGTACGAGCCGGGCAACTCGAGCGAACCCGCGCCGTCGCCCACGCCGTAAGCCACTTACGGAATGCTAAAGAGCCGTTTTGAAAATTCAAAGCGGCTCTCTTATTCAAAAAAGGGGATTGCCATGAAAAAGCTGTTTGTATGCCTTCTTTCGCTCGTTATGGTTTTGAGCGCCGCCGCCTGTGTGGATCAGTCGAATGCGCCGTCCGCGCAAACGCCCGCACCCACAGCCGCGCCTACACCCACGCCTGAGCCTACGCTACGCCCACCGCGAGCTTAACCACGTATACCGGCGCGAAAGCATGCTTCACCATCGACATGCCGCCGGGGTACGAAACGGAAGAGGGCGAATACGGCGTCATCTTCCGCAACGAGCTTAACGACCGATTCCTTTCCATAGGCTATTCCGTTTTTCTCGATGCCGACAAAACCAACCCCTTCTATTCCGCCTCGGACGCGGAGAAAGCCCGCGACGAGTTTCTTGACGCGGCATTCGGCGCGGACGGCTACGAGCTTCTTTCGGCCGAATACGCGCGGGTGGACGGCGCGGAAGCCTATCTGATCCGCTGCGCGGTTAACGAAAACGGGGAAACGGACACCGACGGCATCGTAGCGGCGGTCCCCGCGCAAGGCGGCTTCGGCTATTATATCATCTGCGGCGTATGGGCGCGGAGCGACGCGGCCGGAAAGGCCGAGATAGACGCCGCCATCGCTTCGCTTCGGCGCACCGGCACGGTCGGTACGCGCTTCGCGCTGTTCTCGAGCGAAGAGTTGGGCTTCCGGATGCTTTACGAGAAAGCGCTGGCCGAGAGGTTTGCGATACAGGAGGCGTCGGACAGCTCCGTGATGAGCGCGTTTTTCTTCCCGGTTACGCAAAATCCCGGAAGCCTGTTGGAGGTGGAGCGCGCGTCCTATGCCGAAAACGCCGAAGAAGCAATGGCCGGCTACCAGGAAAGCGTTTACGGCAGGATCGACCCGGACGCGCAGGCAACGGAGCTTTTGGACGTCACCGTCGGCAAAACGGTGTACCTCGTGCGCGAATACGCGGTCCATTTTAACGGCGGGGAGCTTTGGCTCACGTACCGCGCCGTGGACATGGAGGGCGCTGCTACGCGCTGATCTGCGTTTCGAACGGGGCGGACAGGGAAACCATGCTCTCCATACTATCGACCGCCATGCAAACGCTCAAGCCCCTGTAAACGGGGTTTTCTTACAGCAAAACCGGGCGGCCTTACGGCCGCCCGGTTTCCATATCTCATCTCTTACCTTAGTTCCTCAGCGCGCTCCTGTCGGTATAGTGCGTGTGCAAAAGCTCGTGCGCCTTGTGGCTGTTGGGCTTTCCGAGGAATTCGTCGTACAGCCTCTTGATGGAGGGGTTCAGGTGCGATTTGCGGATCACCTTCGCCTCGTCCTCGCTGTAGATGGCGCTGGCGCGCATTTTCTGCACGTCCACCGTGTAGCGCTCGCGCGCGTCCACGATGGGTTGGCCGCCGCCCGTGATGCAACCGCCAGGGCAGCCCATCACCTCGATGAAATCGTAGCTGCACTCCCCCGCCTTGACGGCGTCGAGGAGCTTCGCCGCGTTGCCCGTGCCGTGGGCGATCGCCACGCGCACGGCCGTATCGCCGATCTTCACCGTGGCTTCCTTGATGCCCTTAAAGCCGCGCACGTCGCAAAACTCGATGCGTTTGAGGTCTTCGCCCGCGAGGATGTCCGCCACGGTGCGAAGCGCCGCCTCCATCACGCCGCCGGTCACGCCGAAGATGACCGCCGCGCCCGTGGATTCACCGAGCAGATCGTCGAAATCCTCATCGGGCAGGTTCACAAAGTCGATGGAAGCCTGCTTGATCATGCGCGCAAGCTCGCGGGTCGTGAGCGAGGCGTCCACGTCGCGGTAGCCGTCGCGCCCCATGCCCTCGCGCTTGATTTCGAACTTTTTGGCGGTACAGGGCATGACGGATACGACGAACATCTTCTTGGGGTCAAGCCCCTCGCGCTGTGCGTAGAAGGTTTTCGTAATGGCGCCCTGCATCTGGTTGGGGCTCTTGCAGGTGGAAAGGTTGGGCAAAAATTCCGGGTAGAAATGCTCGCAGAATTTTACCCAGCCGGGGCTGCAGGAGGTGATCATCGGCAGCACGCCGCCGTTTTGGAGGCGGCCCAAAAGCTCCGTGCCCTCCTCCATGATGGTGAGATCGGCCGCGAAGTCCACGTCGAACACCCTGTTGGCGCCAAGGCGGCGCATGGCGGCCACCATCTTGCCCGTAGAGCGGGTGCCGATGGGCAGGCCGAATTCCTCGCCGATGGCGACGCGCACGGCGGGGGCGGGCTGGAACACCACGAATTTTTCGGGGTCGGCGAGCGCGGCCCAAACCTCCTTGGTCGCGTCCTTCTCGGTGAGCGCGCCCGTGGGGCAGGCCGCGATGCACTGGCCGCAGTTGATGCACGCCGCGTCGCTGAGGCTGCGCTCAAACGACGAGCCGATCTGCGTTTTATAGCCGCGGTTCTGCATGCCGATGGCGTACACGTTCTGTACGTTGTCGCACGCGGCAACGCAGCGGCGGCAGAGCACGCATTTGTTGTTGTCGCGCACCACGCTGGGAGACGCGTCGTCGATGGTGCGCACGATGCGCGTGCCGTCGAATTCTATTTCAGTCACGCCGAACTCGTCTGATAGCCTTTGCAGCTCGCAATTTTGGTTGCGCTTGCAGGTGAGGCACGAGCGGTCGTGGTCGCTCAGGATAAGCTCGAGCACCGCGCGCCTTGCGTTTAAGACCGCGGCGGAATTGGTGACGACCTCCATCCCCTCGGATACGGGCATCACGCAGGAGGCGAACAGCTTGTGGCTTTTGCCGTCCTCCACGAGGCATATGCGGCAAGCGCCGATGCTGTTGATATCCTTGAGGTTACAGAGCGTGGGGATCTTGATCCCCTCTTGAAGAGCCGCCTCAAGCACCGTGGCGTTTTCCTTGGCCTGAACCGTCCTTCCGTCGATTTTAAGCGTTACCATGTTTGAGCCCTTTCTTTCCCTACATATTTCCGGCGCCGCCGGAGTGCCGCCGACTTAAAAGGCGCTTTAACGCGCGTAACGCAGGAAATATGCGAATCCCAAGCGGTTTCCGCATTAAATCCTGCACTCTTTGTTAATTATAAATCAAAGTTATCACAGATGCAATGCGTATTGCCATTATCCTTTCATCATATATGATCTTTCGATATAAAATTAGCAAATACCGAGGAGCGCGCTTCACTTTCGCGAAAACGGCGGCCGTCTATGCTATAATGAGAAATAGCACAGGAGGCGACTTCCATGACAAACGAACGCATCCGCGCGCTGTGCCTTGAAAAATGCGGCGCGTACGAGGATATGCCCTTCGGAATAACGCCCCTATGCTTTAAGGTAAGGGGCCGCATCTTCGCGGAGCTTTACCCGCAGGAGGAAAACCGCCGCCTCACGCTTTCGTGCGACGCGGCGTTCGCGCACGCGCTTCGCCTGCAATACCCGGGCGTGATTTTGCCGGGTTACCATTGCCCCGAGCGGCTCAAGCCGTATAAAAACACCGTGCGCCTCGACTCGTTTTCAAACGACGAGGCGCTATCCTCCATGATAGCGCACGCCTACGAGCATGTGACAAAAAAGCTTCCGCGCCGCGAGCGGGAGGCGCTTTTTGCGGGGGAACCGATATGAAGCTCAGTCGCCAGCTCGGCATTTTAACGGTGCTTTTAAAAAACGAGCGGATCACCGCGCCCTATCTCGCGGAAAAGTTCGAGGTGAGCCGCCGCACGATCAACCGCGACGTCGAATCGCTGTGCATGGCGGGCATCCCCATCGTTTCCAAGCAGGGCGGGGGGGGCGGTTTTTCCATCGCCGAGGGTTACAAGCTCGAGAACAGCGCGCTCACGACCGAGGAGCTTTCCGCCATACTCGCGGCGCTTCGGGGCATCGGCAGCGTTTCCGAAAAAACGAGCGTAGCGCGCGCGCTCGATAAGCTTTCCCCCAAGGACGGCGCGCTTCTGCCCGAGGAAAGCCTGCTCATTGACCTCGCGTCGCATTACAAAGAAAGCCTCACCGAAAAGATCGCCCGCCTCCAAACGGCCATACGCGAGCGCCGCGTCGCGGAATTCGACTACTACTCCGAAAAGGGTGTGGAAAGGCGGCGCATCGAGCTCTACCGCGTCGCGTTCCAGTGGACGAGCTGGTACGCCTTCGGCTACTGTTTGGAGCGGGAGGACTTCCGCATGTTCAAGCTCGCGCGCCTTTGGGAGCTAAAGCTTTCCGACGATACCTTTTCGCCGCGCGATATCTCGCGCCAAAAGCTCGATTTCAACGCCCGCTTCCCCGATGAAACGCGCTTCACGGCGCTGTTCCACCCCTCCGTAAAACATCTTCTCGTGGAGCAGTACGGGCCGCATTGCTATACGGAAACCGAAAGCGGCATGCTCCTTTTCGAGGGCGGCTACACCTTGAAAGGCCATACAATAGCGTGGCTTTTGGGCTTCGGCGCCAAGGCGAAGGCGCTTGCGCCCAAGGAGCTTGTTTCGGAGCTTGCAAAAGCCGCAAAAGAAATGGCGGCGCTGTACGAAGGAACATGACAGTATGCTGTCGTGTTCGTATGGTAAAATGAAGGAAAAAGCGGAGGGTAAGCTGATGAAGCACGAGATCGGCGCGGAAAAGCCCGCGTATTTAAAAGAAGAATGGCCGGGGCAGTACGAATTTTTCTCGCATTTTGAATTTACGGCGGGCGTGCCGCAGGCGCTTTGCCTTATTACCACCCTTAAGGAAAACGGCAAATCAAACGCCTGCTTCCATGCCTGGCAATGCTTTGCGGGCGACGGCGAGGCCTACCATGCCGTCGTGGCGGGCCTCTCCCTAAGGGGCCACACCTATCAAAACATTCTTCGCGAAAAGGAATTTTGCATCAATTTTTTAAGCGCCGCGCAGTATGACGCGTGCATCAAGACCATCGAGGAAAACGGCGCGGAAAACGACGAGTTGTTATCCGCGGGACTGACGCCCGAAGAAGGAAAGACCGTAAAAGCGCCGCGCGTGAAGGAAGCGTTTCTGACGCTTGAATGCGCGTTCGAATCCGCGCAGGATTTATCCGGCAAGGGCATTATCGGGCTCGTCGTAGGGCGGGTGACGCACGCGGCGGCGGAAAACGGTTTTTGCGCGCCGGATAAGCTCTGCTCGCCCGAAGGCTTTATGTTCAACGTGCACGCGCCGAAAAACCCGGTTACGGGCGAGGGTTCGTTTACCGCGGTCGCGTCGTTAAGCGCGCAGCGGTATGTTTAACGGGAGATGCCGTTTATGGAGCTTCTTCTCGCCTACGAGGACCTTTTGCGCTATGTAAACCGAAAGGGCGTTCTGTCCTTTTACGGCAAAATGCCCGCGGGCATCCCTACGCTCGAAGCGCTCACCCTGGAGAAAAACTGGCACACGGGCGACGCGGATACCGACCCGTGGCGGTGGAAGGACCGCGCCGCCGCGGAGCATAGGCTTGCGTTCGGCTGCGTGCTCAACGGGTACAAGGGGTTTTTGTCGGAGGCCGTGTATCCTCTGTTTTACGATGCCTTCCGCGGGGAGGAAACGCTCGAGGAGCGCTATTACGACGGCCATGTTTCCAAAATGGAGATGGACGTTTACCGCATGTTCGAAGACGGTAAGGTTTTGAGCACCGCGGACGTGCGCGCCGCGCTCCATGCAACCAAAAAGGACGGCGCGTCGGCGGTGGATGCGGCGCTCAAAGGCTTGCAGCGGCAGTTTTTGATCTCCGTATGCGGCAACAAGCGCAAATTAAGCTTCGAGGGCCTCGAATACGGCTGGCCCGCCAACGCCTATTGCCTTACGGAGCTTTGGGCGGGCGATTGGCTCAAAGGCGCGCGCCTTACGCGCGCGCAGGCGCGCGAGCGCGTGCTCGACCATTGCGAGGCGCACGGCATAGGCGAAAGCAGAGAGAAGCTTCAAAAGGCGTTGTTCAAAAAGGGATAGGGGCGATAAAGCGCGCCCGCGAGACAAAGGCTCGCGGGCGCGTTTTATGCGGCGGGATAACATCATCCCTTCCGCGTATGTTCCCTATACTCTTCGGCGAGGATGGCGTAGACCGCCTCGTCAATCCAAATCTTATCCGCGCGCGCCCAAAAGGCTTTGATATGCAGCGCCTCGCGCCGCATGCCGTTTCGCTCCATGACCCTGAAAGAGCCGTAATTGACGGCGGCGCAGGGGGCGGTGATCCGCCGCAATTTCAAATCCTCAAACCCGTAGCGGATCAATTCGGCGCCGAGCTCCGTGCCGTAGCCGCGCTTCCAATGCGCCTTACGGAGGATCCAGCCGAGCTCGCCCGTATCGAGCGCCGCGTCGGGGTACAGGCCGCAGCTGCCGACGACCTCGCCGGTGGCCTTAAGCACAACGGCAAAGTCCTTGCCGGGCCTAGCGGCGCTTAAAAAGCCCTTCGTTTGCGCCTCGTCGTTGGGGCCCCACGCCATGTAGCGCGTGTTTTCGGGATCGCTCGCCCATGCGTGAACGGCCTCAAAATCATCGGCGTTCAGCGGCCGCAATATCAGCCGCTCCGTTTCAAGCGCATCCTTCTTGATGCTGTTGTCGGGCGGCACGCGCGCCTCGCTCCGAATGCGCTCCTCGAGAGGCTGCATAGAAAACCATTCCCTTCAATATTTCTTAAGCGCTCGCCTATCTGCCTTTCCCGTAATGAAACAGCGCGATGGTGCCCGGGCCCGAGTGTGCGCCGATGGTGATGCCGATGTCGTAGATGCGGATATCCGCGATGCCGAAGCGCTCCTTTACGAGCTCCTCTACGAATTGCGCGTCCTCCATGGAATCGCAATGGCCGATGAACACGGTATCCGCCTTTTCGCGGTCGATCGTTTCCTCCATGCTGTCCACGAGCCACTTGAGCGAGCGCTTGCGGCCCGGCACCTTATCGAGCGCGATCAGCCTTCCCTCGGCGTCCACATGCATCGCGGGCTTGATCTTCAATACCGTGGCGATGGCCGCCGTGGCCCCGCTCACGCGCCCGCCGCGCTTCAAATACACGAGGTCGTCCACCGTGAACCAGTGGCGGAAATGCAGCTTGTTTTCCTCGATCCAATTCACCATGCCGTCGAAATCAAGCTCGTCCTTGCGCCGCGCGGCGCAATACACAAGCAGCCCCTCGCCCAGCGAGGCGGCACGGCTGTCGATACAGGCGATCTTACGGTCGGGATACCTTTTTTGAAGCTCCTCCGCCGCGAGCTGCCCGGACGCCGTGGAGCCCGAAAGCGCCGTGGAAAAGCCGATGTGGATCACGTCCTCCCCCGCCTCGAGCGCGGGCGTGAACGCCTCCGTGAACTGGAAAGCGTTGATCTGCGAGGTAACCGCCTGCTTCCCCGCGCGCATCGCGTCGAACAGCGCCTTCAAATCGAGGTTCGGATCGCCCGGCACATGCCTATGGCTTTGGCCGTCAAGCGTAAACTCCATGGGAAGCACCGTAACGCCGAGACTTTTTGCAAGCTCCGCGGTGATGTCGCTCGTCGCGTCGGTAAATATCCTGTATGCCATGTTGCCCTCCTAAAAAATGAAAATAAACAATGAAATGAAGATGGTTCATTTTACCGTATCGGGCCGCGCTTGTCCAGCCGCGGCGCGCGTGCCGCGCCGCGCAAAAAAGGAAGAAAAAACAAACGAAACTTTACACCCTCATTTTTGAATGATACTATGGATACTACCTACGGCACGCGATGCCGGCCTTTGCGGGAGATGCGATATGTTCAGAGAGACCAACCAAAGCGCCGATTCCAAAACCCTCGACCTTATCCTGATCGCGGGGCTTGTGCTTTTGATCTTTTTCGCCACGGCGCTTCGCGACCTCGTCGCGGCGCTGCCCTTTGGCAACATATTGCGCTACGCGTCGCTTTTCCTCGTGGGCGCGGCGCTCTATTTTCTCTACACCCGCCGCATCGTTTCCTACCGCTACACGCTGTATGTGGAGGAAGGCCGGGAATTCCCGAAGGGCACCTTCGTGGTGGATCGCATGGTCGCCGACAAGGGCCGCGAGGCGCTTCGCGTCGCGCCGGGCGAGCTTATGACGCTCGCCCCGCCGGGCGTAGCCTTGGGTATTTCCATGAAGGGCGCAGAAAAGCCGCGCATTCACAATAAAAAGCTCAGCATAGGCCCCTCCGAAACGGCGCACCGCCTCTGCTATGAAAAGAAGGATAGGGCCTACGCGCTCCGCTTCCATCCGAGCAAAAAGCTCGCCGCGCTTTTGGATGCGGCGGTCAAGGAGGCTGCTATGGCGCGCTCCTCCAAACCGCAATGACGCGCGATAAAAAAAGCCTTACGCTCCCCGAGGCGCTCGGCGCGTACGCCGCGCTCGACGCCGCGCGCTTTCACATGCCCGGCCACAAAGGGCGTTCGCTTTCGTGGCCGTTCGAGATGGCGCAGTGGGACGTTACGGAGCTTACGGGCACGGATAATTTGCAGATGCCCGAAGGCCCCATCCTCGCCGCGGAGCAGGCATGGGCGCAAGCGTGCGGCGCGAAGCACAGCTTTCTGAGCGTGAACGGCTCCACGCAGTGCATTGTCGCCATGCTCCTATCCCTCGGCCCCAACAAGCATGTGCTCGTGGGGCGGGACTGCCATAAGTCCGTTTCCGCGGGCCTCGCCATGGCGGGCCACGGCGTTTCCTTTGTATACCCGGAATTTGACGGCGCGCTAAACGGCGTGGTAAGCGCTTCCGCCGTGGAAGCCGCGCTCAAGGAGCGCAAGGCCGACGCGGTGCTCATCACAAGCCCCAATTTTTACGGGCTGTGCGCCGACGTTAGGGCGATCGCCCGCGTCGCGCACGAAAACGGCGCGCTTTTACTTGTGGATAGCGCCCATGGCGCGCATTTCCCCTTTTCCCCGCTTTTGCCGGATTTCCCGTCCGCATGCGTGGACCTTTGGTGCGTGAGCGCCCACAAAACGCTAAGCGCCCTCACGCAGGCCGCGGTTTTGCACCTCGGCGTAAGCTGCCCGATCGCGGAGCACGACGTAAGGCGCGCGATCTCCCTCACGCAGACCACAAGCCCTTCGTACCTTCTCATGGCCTCGCTCGACTGGGCGCTTTTTTCCGCCCGGCACGCGGATTATCCATCGCACCTCAAGCGCGTGGAAGCGCTCGTGAAGCGGCTTAAAAAGCTCAACGGCGTCTCCGTTTACGGCAAAGAGATCATTGGCCGCGCGGGCATTTACGATATTGACCCCACGCGGCTCGTGCTCGATGTGAGCGAGCGCGGCATCGACGGCCGCGCGGCGGCGCTTTCCATGGAAGCGATGCGCGTGGTGCCGGAAATGGCCGACGCGCGAAACGTGGTGTTCATCACCGCGGCGCCCGATAAAGACGAATGGTACGACATGCTCTTCGAGGCGGCCAATGCCCTGCCCTACGGCAGCCGGGCCTTACGGCCTTCGCGCATGCCCGCGGTAAAGCACGAGGCGGCGCTCGGCGTGCGCGAGGCGGTGCTTGCAAGGACGGAACTCGTCCCGATCGAGGCGTGTTGGGGGCGCGTCGCGGCGCAGGCCGCGGGCACCTACCCGCCGGGCGTCGCCGCCGTGTTCCCCGGCGAGCGCGTAGCGAAGGAGGATATCGGCTACCTCATGGCGCAAAGAGAACTCGGCATTCCCCTGTTCGGGGCGGCGGAGGGCAGGCTTTGCGTGGTAAAAGAAGGGTAAGCACAGCGCCGTTTCGCGGCGCTTGGGTTGCGCGATCGCCGCGAAAGACTTATAATTTTAACAGAAGGTATATACTATTAGGATAGGGCCACAGAGGTTTTACATTGAAGTACTCCACCGTGTTTTTTGATTTGGACGGCACGCTCATAGAGTCCGGCCCCGCCATTTTCGCCACCACGCGCGCGACGCTTACGGAGATGGGGCTTCCCTGCCCGGGCGACGATTTCCTTCGCAGGCTCATCGGCCCGCCCCTGAAGGCCGGCTTTTCCGAGTTTTTAGGCATCCCCGCCGACCGCGTGGAGGAGGCCGTGGATCTCTACCGGGAAAAGGCGAAAACCATGGGCGTAGCGCTTGCCGCGCCCTATGCGGGCATTCTGGAAATGCTCGCCGCGCTCAAGGCGGCGGGCGTGCGGGTGGGCGTCGTCACCTCGAAGGTGCACTCCACCGCGCTCGAGCAGCTAACGGCTTTCGGCATCGCTCCCTATGTGGATTACGTGCGCGGCGCTTTCCCGAACGGCGGCGGGGAAAAGACGGAGCTGTTGCGCATCGCCGCCGCGGAATTTCCCCCGGAAACGGGTCAAGCCGCCATGGTGGGCGACCGCTATTTCGACCTCGACGCCGCGAAGAACGTCGGCATAGCGAGCGTGGGCGTGCTCTACGGCTACGGCGACCGCGCGGAAATAGAAGGCTGCAAGCCCACGCATATCGCGCAAAGCGTTGCGGAGCTTAAAAAACTGCTCCTTTCCTGAACATAAGGCAAGTCCTTCATCAACAAACGGAGGTGACTTTGGATGAAGCTCATATTCGCCATCGTACAAAATGAGGACTCCAAGCGGCTCATCAAGGCGCTCATCGAGAACAACATCAGCGTCACGCGCATTTCCTCCACCGGCGGCTTCCTGCACGGCGGAAACTCGACGCTTATGATGGGCCTCGACGAGGAAAAGGTACCCGCCGCGCTCGAGATCATCAAGAGCAAATCGAGCACGCGCAAGGAGTACATGGTGATCCCCTCCTCCATGCCCGGTTACATCGACAGCTCGCCCACGCCCGTGCAGGTGACCTTGGGCGGCGCTACGGTGTTTATCGTGGACGTGGAGGCCTTTCACAAGTTTTAAATGCAAGGGGAGGCCATGCTTACGGGCACAAAGGAAAACCGCCTCCTTGCGGCGATCGAATCCGGCCGCGCCCCCCACGCGATCCTTATCACCGGCTGCGACCGGGCGGCGGCGGTGCTTTTAGCGCGCCGCGCGGCGGCGCTCCACTGCTTGGGCAGCTACGACCTTAATCGTCTCAAATCCTGCGGCGACTATTTTGAGCTCGGCGAAACGCCCTTAAAGGTAGCGGAGCTTAGGTCGCTCCTTGCTGAACTCGCAAAGCGCCCCGTCGGAGGGGGCAACCGGGCGGTGCTCCTGCGCGACCTCGGCGGCGATAAGGTAGACGCCGCCTGTCAGCACAAGCTTTTAAAAACGCTCGAGGAGCCGCCCGACGGTACGCTTTTTCTTTTTACGGGCAGCCTGCACCTCATCTTTCCCACCGTCCGTTCCCGCTGCTCGGTGTACCACGCACCGCAGCCTACCGAGCGTGAAATTGTGGAAGCGCTCATTGAACAGGGCGCGCCGGGGAGCGAGGCCGAAAACGCGGCAAAATTAAGCGCGGGCTCGCTCGAGCGCGCGCAAAAGCTATGCTTTCGCGAGGGCTACGCGGCGCTTCGCGCGAGCGCGCTCGACACCTTTTTACAGGCGGTCGAAGGCCGCCTCCCCTTTTCGGATTCAAAAAAGCACAAGGAAGATAAGACAGCGCTCGACGCGGTGGATTATATGCTTTCCTTCGCGCGGGACATGCTCCTCATTAAAGAAACGGGCCGCGCCGCCGAGAATCCCGATCTTTTCGAAGTATTGCGCGCGGCGACGAAAAACTTTACAACCGCGCGGATTAACGCTATCATAGAAACACTGGCCGGTGCGCGCAGGCGTTTGAACGCGCATACGCCCCCCGCGTCCGCGCTCGACTGGCTTTTTATAGAGTTATCGGAGGGGCGGAGCCGAAGCGCTGCCAGTGGCAGATAAAGCGAGGCGAAAGCCCAGTGAGCATAGGAGCGCCGCGACCCCAAGGGAGCGGAACGACCATTGCGAACTGCGAGGAGTGTTATTATATGAAAACCGTGATCGACGTTAAATTTCGGGAGGGCGGCAAGTCCTACTTTTTCGACCCTGCCGGCTTCGATATAAAAGAGGGCGACGGCGTGATCGTGGAGACCGCGCGCGGCATAGAGTTTGCGGACGTAATCGCAGCCGCGCACGAGCTTAACGACGAGCAGGTCGTCAACCCGCTCAAGAGCGTGCTCCGCGTGGCCACCCCGGCGGATCGCGAGCAGCGCGATAAAAACCGCGCCCGCGAAAAGGAAGCCTACACGACCTGCTGCCAGAAGGTGCTTTCCCACAAGCTCGACATGAAGCTCGTGGACGTGGAATACGCCTTCAACGGCTCCAAGATCGTGTTCTACTTCACCGCGGACGGGCGCGTGGATTTTCGCGAGCTTGTGCGCGACCTTGCGAGCGTTTTCAAAACGCGCATCGAGCTTCGCCAGATCGGCGTGCGCGA
Source organism: Eubacteriales bacterium (assembly GCA_021372675.1). Taxonomy (GTDB): domain Bacteria; phylum Bacillota; class Clostridia; order Christensenellales; family CAG-138; genus UBA7707. The sequence goes on along the minus strand of JAJFTZ010000036.1, from coordinate 826 downwards.
CGAAGCGAAGATGCTCGGCGGCTTAGGCTCCTGCGGTCGCGCCGTTTGCTGCAAAACCTTCCTCGCGGATTTTCAGCCCGTTTCCATCAAAATGGCGAAGGAACAAAACCTTTCGCTTTCGCCCACCAAAATTTCGGGCATATGCGGAAGGCTCATGTGCTGCCTCAAATACGAGCAGGACTGCTACGAGAGCATGCGCCGCCAGATGCCCCGCGTAGGCCGCGAGGTGACGACGCCCGAGGGGCTTGCGGGCACCGTGATCGAAAACAACGTGATCACCGAGCGCACGCGCGTGAAGGTGATTTTACCGGACGGCAGCTTCGATATCAAGGAATACGAATTCCGCGCGCTCACCTCGCGCGGCGGAGCGCAGAAGCACGGCTCCCCCGCCGCGAAGGACGCTCCGGCAGCGGAGGAAGCGCCGGCGACGGACGAGCCTTCGGTGTAAGGGCGCGGCCCTCAGCCTCCCTCTGAAGGAGGAACCATGCCCGGTATGGAACGTTTCCCCCGCAAACGCGGCGTTCTCCGCCGGGTTGCTTTTTGTGAAAAACATGTTACAATATGTATTGTTTCAAACAAAACATCTTTTATATGGAGGTAATATCACCATGGCCTATGTTATCAGCTCGGACTGCATCAGCTGCGGCGCCTGTGAACCCGATTGCCCGGTCAACGCCATTTCGCAGGGCGACGATCAGTACGTGATCGACGCTTCCCTGTGCATCGATTGCGGCGCTTGCGAAGCGACCTGCCCCGTTGGCGCGCCCAAGCCCGAGTAAAAGGCTTAACGTAAAAAAAGTGCCCCCGGCACTTTTTTGCGTTTTGG
>JAJFTZ010000070.1 GCA_021372675.1 Eubacteriales bacterium | reverse complement strand
GCTCCCCAAAAGCATTGCTTAGCGGCGCTTTTAACAAAATCCGCTCATTCGCATTTCATGCACAAAACTTGCCCTTTCTATGCCGTTGAAGCAGAACAAAAGTTCGTATATAATCTTTGTTGAGAAGAAGTGGGACGACCCGCTTCTTTTTCTATATATGGACTTTAGCGAGGAGGATACTTTATGGCGGATTATTATGTTGGCGGCTATGCACCCCCGAGAGGCGTGGACAGCAGGGAAAAGGTAAAAGAAATACAGGCCGTCCTGAAAGTAAAGCAAGATGGCATATGGGGGCCGCAAACGCAGGCGGCATGAGAAAACAAGTACGGCAACCTAGGGCAGGGAGCCGCGGCCATGCGAAGGGATGCCAATAGGCCGTATGTTTTGAATGGAGAGTTATACACCGGCCCACAGGATAAGCTTAAATATTCGGTGGTAATCAACAATGAAAAGGCGCGTCCGTATCCCAATCCGGTTTACACGGCAAAATCGACCGTACCGCCGGAGCGCGGGGCCAATGCCGCGCAGCTACCGGGAAGACCAAGCCGCGAAACCATGGTAGATGCAAGCCACCTTACCGACTATCATAACAAAAGACAAACAACAACAGAATTTGCAGATGGCAGCTTTGACCATTATAATTATCTTATGCAACAGGCGCTCGAAGCTAACGGTGCGGCCGGTGAATTTACCAACAGGTTGACGGAGGAGGGGGTTCCAAGGCCGAAAACGCAGTGGGCTGCCGACGTTGCAAAAGGCATGGTTCCCATTACGAGTTTTACAAATCCGCTGCAAACCCAAATAACAAATATAGGCGTAAGGCCGATTCCCCCGGGCAGCACCATTTACCTCGATTTGAACGATGAGGATAAAAAGCTTGGAAAACAAACGCTGCGAATGTCGGTAGGCATCGGCGCCGGCTGGGCGGGCGCCGCCGCCGGCGCAGAGCTCGGCGCGATGGGCGGCGCCGCGATTGGAACGCTCACTTGCCCGGGGCTTGGCACGGTGATCGGCGGGTTCATTGGGGGCATCGGCGGGGGCATCGCCGGCGCGCTTAGCGCGAGAGCTTTGGGCGAGTATATTGTGGATGAAACATATAAAGGAAGGTAATCGGCATATGGAAGGAATTGCTTTTGTACCCGACAATAACAGGATATGGCTAACGAGCTTAAGGGATGTGGCAAGCAGAAAGGACGGTTTTTTTTATTTTGAGATCAGCGTTGACGACCCCGACGACGCTGCGCAAAATGACGAATTCAACAAGGTGATGTTCGACCTTATTTCCACCTTTTCAAAAAACCGTGTAGTGCGGTATGAAGCTTCCTACAAGCAAATAAAATCCGCGCGTAAAAAATGGTTTGGAAGGGGCTGGCGTACCGGAAAGTATTCTCAAAAAGGGTGCGCATCAAAATTGAAACAGCACCTGATCGATACGGGCTGGAAGGATGGCCTTTTTGCCGATATCGTGGATTTTTACGAAAAGAAAATATGGTGGTCAATAGAGCGTTTTTACTTTAAGCAGCTTTGTATTGTACAGGATAGGTTGGACTTTGCGTTGTTTCGGGAAACCGATATGACTTGGAAAGATGACAGCGCATATGGAACCGATATAGCTGTTTTTGCGGAGCCGGAGGTACGGCATTGCGCTACCGACTATGAAACCGTTTATACCTATTACAAATCGGACAATTACATGTTAACGATATTCGCGGATATAATGCTTCCTCGCGGATCGATAGTCATAAACAATGACGATATAACGACCGAAGAGTTTATAGCAAAGCTCAAGCCTATCGTGGAAAGGCACAATAAAACATTGGAGGTAAACCTATGAGATATTACCCTATCGGAACCGTCGTAACGCTTGCCGGCGGCGACCGTCCCATCATGATATACGGCAGAAAGCAAATTCAAGCGGATGCAAACCTTATTTGGGATTATGCCGCCTGTCTCTATCCCGAAGGGAATTTAGGCGATGAGTATACCTTCTTTTTTCAGCATAAGGAGATAAGCAAGGTCAACCATATGGGCTATTCAAGCAGAGACGATGAGCGGATGCAGGAAATCCTCAACCGCCCGTCATAATGTAGGCTTTGAATTGGGGTCGGAATCCGAACAAACATGTCCGGATTCCGATTTTCTATATCGGATACAAAATAAGAAAAGCACAAAAAAGCGTGAGCAAAACAAAAATGAGCACGAAATCTGAACCTAGCTGTCCAAAACCAAAATATCTATTTTATCAACGGTAAACAAAAACATGCGGCCCATCCTTAGGATGGGCCGCATGTTTTTGGATTTATAAATGTGGCAGATTCGAAGGGCGGAAAACAAACGCGCCAGTAACGCGTTTACCCGCCCCGTGGTTTCGTGGCAGGCCGACGCGCGCAGCGCAAGGCGGCTCGCGGCGAGAGACACCGCAGGCACTAGGCCTGCGGGCCGTCGCAAGCAGCACGATGCCGATGCCCGAAAACCGAATCTGCTCATCAGCTCCAAAGAACCCTTGTGGTTAGCGGCTTTTCGGTCTTGAGAGGATGGAAAGCCGCAGCGCGGTTCTTCCCCTTCTTATAAAAGCGCAGCCATGGTGACGCTTCCGCTTGAGGATTACGTTAAGATCAATATAAAAACAGCCGATATATAGATGTAATATCCGCATTTGTACGGCGCCGGCAGGGACGCCGTCCGGTTCGGATATTGGGGGAAGTTGCAGGGAGGCCGGGTCGTTTGGAGTACTCTTACTTTCTATATGTGCTGTTCATAGCTACGGGAGGCGCCGTCATCGCCTGCGTACTTTATGCGTTTCAAGGAAATTATAAGCCCGCAATCAATAAGCTGTTCTTCGGCTTAGGCGTGTCCGTGCTGCTGTGGTGTATCGGTCTGGCGGTACAATCGAGCGGTGCCAACGCTTCCATCCGCTTCATCGGGGGACGTGTTGCGCCGGTAGGCTACGGCACGCTGTTCGGTTTCTTGCTCCATTATGTGCTGCTGCTCACCAAACGCGACGAACTGCTGAAGAGGTGGTGGGTCTACCCGCTGATCTATCTTCCGGGTCTCGTCGCGGTCTACGGTATCGCCGTCCGGCCTATCATCAGCGGCCTGCGGGATCAGATGCTGCAAACGGATCTCGGATGGGTCTATATTTCCTCCAATCCATGGTTCACCTACTTCTACTGCTATTACGGCGCGTTCTTTGCGGTCATCATGCTGCTTCTGAACGGATGGCGCAAGCACGCCGCGACAGAGAAGCGGCGTCGTCAGGCCCGGTTGTTGATCCATTCCCTGTGGCTGAGCGTCGTTCTCGGTTCCGTCACCGACGTGGGGCTGGTGCTGATGAATATCCGCGTGCCGGGCATGGCGTCTATTTTCGCCATGCTGCCCATTGCGGCGATCAGCTATTCCATCAAGCAATACGGCTTCATGCAGCCGGAAAATATCAACCTTAACGAAACCATACTGGACCTGCCCGACCGTACCCGGGTCTACCGTACTACCGGCTATTGCTTTTTCGGCGGCGGTTTGATGAACCTCTTAAGCCAGCATCTGCTTTACAGGGAGGCCGATATTCCTTATACGGTGCTGTTCAGCGGGGTTTTGCTGCTCATCGGAGCCGGCATATTGCTGCTGAACAGGGTTAAGCTGGACGAGTTGTTCAAAGAGCTGGTGTTTGCCATTTTCTTTTCCGTCTTGATCCCGCTGATCACGCTGCGCTTTGCCGTGTACGGCGGCATCACCGTGTGGACGTTTTTCTTCCTGCCGCTCATGATCAGCCTGTTGTTCGACAAGCGCATCCTCATGGGTTCGGTGATCGTCGCTTCCGCGCTGACGCAATTGATACTTTGGTGCATCTCGCCCGCCGTGCCGGTCAATTTAGACGCTGCCGATTACATGGTTCGGTTAGGGCTGATCGCCTTGACGGCAGCTCTGGCCCTGCGCATCAGCCGCATCTATCAGCGCCGGCTGAAAACGAATGCCCGGCACAACCTCCAGCAGCGGACGGTATCCGAAATCACACAGCGGCTGGTGGCGGTCGATGCCCGGAATTTCGACAAAAAGATGGCTGCTACGTTGGCGCAGTGCGCCGGGGTGGTCCAATGCGAGCGAGCCTATCTGGCGTTGTTTGCGAAGGATGACGAAACGGTTTCGTATTTTCACGAATGGCTGCAGGATGGAACGCCTCCCATCCGCGCCGCAGCGGAGGCGGGCATGCCCCGTTTCCACCGGGCCATGAGGGAGCTGTCTGCCGGCCGGCCCATGCTCACAGCGTCGGACGCGCGGGCGCTGCCCGCCCATGCGGGGGCGATGAAAGACCGCTTGGAAGAACTGGGCGTCCGCAGGTTTGTTTTCCTGCCGATCCGAAAAAATGACGGCGACATAGGCTGCATGTGCTTTGCTTCCTGCCGCGCGTGGGAGACTTGGGAGCAGGACTCTCCGGCATTTTTGCCCATCATCGCCAATACCGTCGCCGATACGGTGGTGCGCCTGCACGGCAGGAGAAAGACCGAGTGGGCCGCCTATCACGATACACTGACGGGGTTGCCCAACCGCCTTTTGTTTAAGGACAAGCTCGCCGAGGCCATCGCCGGGGCCGCGCGCGCCAATACCTCCATCGGGGTCGCGTTTATCGATCTGGATACGTTCAAATCTATCAATGATACCATGGGCCATGACGCCGGGGACCGCCTGCTTACGGTGGTCGCCGAGGTCATATCCGGGCATATCGGGCCACAGGACACGCTGGCGCGGTTCGGCGGCGATGAGTTCACGCTCCTGTTGAACCAGGCCCCCGGGGAGGGCGGGGTATCCCGGGTGGTACGCAATGTGCTGGGCGCCATACAAATGCCTATCGTGCTGCGGGGGCAGGAGTTCTTCGTTACGGGGAGCATCGGCGTGGCCATGTATCCGCAAGATGGCACGGACGCGGAAACGCTGATGAAAAATGCCGATATCGCCATGTACGAGGCCAAACGCCTGGGCAAAAACCAGTACGCCTTTTGCTCGCGGCCGCTCAAGAACCGCGCGATGGGCAACGCGAAGCTCAGCAATCTGCTCTACCGGGCCTTGGAAAAAGAGCAGATGACCCTATATTACCAGCCGCAGGTCGGCATGGATACCGGCGAGATTGTAGGCATGGAGGCTTTGCTGCGCTGGAAGCTGCCGGATCAGGGCCTCATCAGCCCCGCGGTCTTCATCCCGCTGGCCGAGCAGACGGGGCTGATCCAATCCATCGGCGCGTGGGTGCTGGATACGGCCTGTCGGCAAAACAAGCGGTGGCAGGAAATGGGCTTTCCGGCCGTGCGCATGGCCGTCAACATTTCCGTGCAGCAGCTGCAGAACAGAAGCTTCGTGCAACAGGTAGCGGATACCCTATGTAAAACGGGCCTGGCCCCGGAATATCTGGAACTGGAGATCACTGAGGGCGTGGCCAACTGCGGCGCCGACAACATCGTGGAACAGATGACCCAGCTCAAGACGCTGGGGATTTCCATCTCCATCGACGACTTCGGCACGGAGTATTCCTCCCTCGAACGGCTCAAACTGCTGCCCATCGACCGCATCAAGATGGATATGCAGTTTGTCCGCGGCATCGAGAACAGCGACAAGGACCGGGCCATTGCCCAAATCATCATCAACTTGGCCAAGAACCTGAACGTGAGGGTGATCGCTGAGGGGGTGGAGACCGAAGCACAGGCGGAGTTCCTGGGCCAGCGGATGTGCGACGAGATACAGGGCTACTATTACTACAGGCCCATGCCCGCCGGGGATGTGGAGAGGCTGCTGCGCGACGCCTCCCTTCTTTCCCGGGGGGCCGCCATGCCCCACGATGACGGAATTCCGGCGGATGGAGCGGGTACGACATGACGATGGTAAAAGAGGTCTATAGCGTGCTGCTGCTGCTGACCTGCAGCCTGACCGTTGCCGGCTGTTTTTATGCCGTGCGCGGGGATTACCGGCCGCTGCTCAACCGGCTGCTGCTCCTTATCGGCTGCGCGGTGGTAATATGGGCCGCGTGCCTGGCGCTGATCGGCGCGGCGCAGGAGGAGCGGGTCAGCCAGCTGGCACGGCGCATCGCCCCGCTGGGATGGGGGGTAATTTCCGCCGTAACGGTGCACCTTATGCTGGCCCTCACCGGCAACCGCCTGCTTAAGAAGCGGTGGATACCCGCCCTGATCTATTTGCCCAGCGTGGTCATCCTGTTCGCATTCTCCGTGCTTCCGTTGTTTGGGCTGAACCCCGACATGCCGGTCCGCATGGAATACGGCTGGATCGCCGCGGCGCCGACGGACGGGTGGGACGTGTTCTTTTACCTATACACGGTGACCTACATCCTGATCTCCATCCTGCTGCTGCTTCGTTGGGGCAAGCGTTCGGGTTCGTTCAACATCAAAAGGCAGGCCAAGCTCATCGCGTATTCGCTGATCATCAACGCGGCGCTGAGCGTGGCGACCGATATCGTACCGCCTATCCTGCGCATTCCCTTCCCCCAAGTCTCGGCAGTTTTCATGAGCATACAGATTTTGGCCATTTGCTTTTGTGTTGACCGATATCACTTCCTGCAGCCGGATACCGTCAGTGAGGAGGAGAAGATTCTCTCGACCGCCACGCGCGGCTATGTATACCGATATTTCGGTTTGGGTCTTATGGTTGCCGGCGGGGCGCTGTTTTTTGTGAGGCCCTTGCTGGCCGGTGGGTTCGCGGGGCTGCCGGCGGGGCTGGTTGCTTCCGCCGTGGTGGCAGGGGGCGCCTTCCTTTTGGTGCTGGATCGGCTGCCCGGCAACGAAAAGTTCAAGGAGCTTCTGGTCTCGGGGAGCGTAGCTCTCCTTGTGCCGCTGGTCGTGCTGTGGTTTGCCGACGGAGGCGTGTTCGTAACGTGGGCGCTCATCTTCCCGCTGATGGTCATCTGTCTTTTGTTCAACAGGCGCATCATGCTCATTTCCCTGATTTCCGCGTCGTTTTTGACCCAACTGTTCCAATGGGCCTACCTGCCGGCAGCGGCAATACGCCTGTCCGGCGTGGACTATGGTTTCCGGCTGGGCATCATCGCCCTCGGCGCGGTGATCGCTTTCTACGTCAACAAGGCCTACACCGGCAGGCTCAAGGAGAATATCAGCCATTTAGAGATGCAGGCCATCGCCGCGGAGATATCCCAGAGCTTCGTCTCCATCTCCGAGGACAACATCGGCGAAAAGCTGTACGCCGCGCTGGAGCGCTGCGGCCGGTTCTTCCGCTGCGACCGGGCATACCTGGTTCTCGTGCATATGGAGACCTACGAGGTTCGCTATGCCGTGGAATGGACGTCGGAGACGGCGGACCCCGGCAGCAACACGCTCGACGAGGCTATGCGCAGCATCCGCCCCGATATGTTCAAACGCCTGCGGACAAGCAATGTGCTTTTGCTCAAGGACACCCTTTTGCTGCCGCCGCCCGCGGCGAAAATCAAGCGCCGGATGCTCTCCCAGGGCATCCGCGCGCTGGCCAACGCCGCCGTGCGCAACGCCGATGGGGAACTCATCGGTTTTTTGGGCTTTAACGCTTGCCGGCCCATGCGGGAGTGGGAACCGGGTTCGCCCGGGTTTATCGAGATCGCCGCGGGGATTCTGTCGGACGCCGTAGCTACAGTGGACAGCGAGCGCGAGCTCAACCGCATGGCTTACTACGACCAACTGACCGGCCTGCCCAATCGTATTTTGTTTAGGAACCGGCTCGGCCAGGCTATCGCCGCCGCGGAAGACACAGACAAGATGATCGGCGTGGCGTTTTTGGATTTGGATGGCTTCAAGTTCGTCAACGATACGTTGGGGCACGACCAGGGCGACAAGCTGCTCGTGGAGGTGGCCCGCACGTTGTGCGGCGCCGTCCGCGGGGGCGATGTGGTCGCCCGCTTCGGCGGTGATGAGTTCGTGCTGCTGCTGCAAATATCCTCACAGGACGAGCTGCGCCGCATCATGGATCGGCTCATGGCGTCCACACGGAAACCGGTGGTGCTGGCGGGGCAGGCGTTCTATGTATCCGTCAGCGCCGGCGTCGCTCTGTATCCGCAGGACGGCACCGACGCGGACACCCTGCTGAAAAACGCCGACGCCGCCATGTACGCCGCAAAGGATGCCGGAAAGAGCCGCTATTTGCTGTGCTCCAAAGACATAAAGGAGGAGATTCTGGAAAAGGTCGAGCTGACGCAGCTGCTCTACCGCGCCTTGGAGCAGGGGCAGTTGACGCTGCATTTTCAGCCCCAGATCGATATGGGCAGCAATTTCATCGTAGGGCTGGAAGCGCTGCTGCGCTGGAACCTGCCGGGCCGCGGCATGATCGGCCCTGCGGTGTTTATCCCGATAGCCGAGCAGACGGGGCTGATTCAGGTGATCGGCGATTGGGTGCTGCGGGAGGCTTGCGCGCTGAACAAGCGCTGGCTGGATATGGGCTGTACGGGGCTCCGCATGGCGGTCAACGTATCGGTGCACCAACTGAACAATCCCAGCTTCGTGCAGCGGGTGGAAGGGGTTCTCAAGGCCACCGGGCTACCGGCGCAGAACTTAGAGCTGGAGATCACCGAGAGCGTGGCCAACAGCAATGCCGACAACATGGTGACGCTGTTGCACAGGCTCAAGGCGTTGGGCGTCACGATCTCCATCGACGACTTCGGCACGAAATATTCCTCGCTCAGCCGCCTCAAGCTGCTGCCCATCGACCGCATTAAAATGGACATGCAGTTCGTCCATGGCATTGAAAAGGACGACAAGGACAAGGCCATTTCCAAGGTCATCATCAATCTGGCAAAGAGCCTGCGTCTCAAGGTGATCGCCGAAGGCGTGGAAACGGCGCCGCAGCTTAATTTCCTGCACCAGAGGATGTGCGACGAGGTGCAGGGCTACTATTACTATAAGCCCATGCCCGCCGCGCAGACGGAGGAGGTTCTTTTGCAGCAGCTTGAACGGCGGGGGAACGGTTGGCTGCCCCCCGGGGGCAGGGGGCCCGGCCCGGGGGAAGGATAGGCTGAAGCGCGGTTTCAACGATGGCGCAAGCCGTCCTTCCTCCATAATTTATAGAGGTGCCCGGGGCTTGTTTTGCGAATTGCAAGACGGCTGTTTTTTGGATGGAAAACTCTCTTGCATAAGAAAAAGATGCGTGCTATAATTTAGCGTATTCAATCGGATTGTATACAGAATACCGTATCCTAACGCGCCGTGCATACCGCTCTCACCTACCCCGGCTTTCGCTTCTGGATTTGGCTTAAATAAGGAGAATTTGCTCAGCATGTCCAACATTCAACCGATCAGCCGCGAAAAGTCAGACCGCGAACGCGTTTACGCGCGGCTGCGCGACGCGATTCTTTTCGGCGATATTCAGCCCAACGAGCACATTGTGGAGACCGTTTACGCGCGGATACTCGGCATAAGCCGCACACCTGTGCGCGAGGCGCTCAGGATGCTCGAACGCGATGGACTTGTGACGTATTCACCGAAAAAAGGGGCCACCGCGCGCGGCTATTTGACGGAGGACGAGGCGGAACAGGTATTCTCCATCCGCGCACTGCTTCAGTCTTACAGCGTGCCGCCCACCGTGCAAAACATCACCGAGGAAGAACTCAAGGAAATGCACGACTGCTGTGAGCACTGCCTCGCGGCGCTTGAGGAAGACGACCTTGCGGCGTTTTTCCACAATCACGACCGTTTCAACCTCCTTTTGGTCAAAAGCTCAAAAAACCCGGTTCTTATAAGGCTTTTGCTCGAAATGGAAAACTACAACCCAATCACCTCGTTTGCGGGCTCCTGTGACGACATCGATACAGCGTACGTCCGTAAAAACGCGGTGCCCACCCGCCAGAGGCGGTACGAGGCCGTAAACGAGCACATTAACCTCTGGAAGGCCCTCAAAAACAGAGATGCCGAAGCCTTTAAAGCGGCGCTCGACGAGCACCTCGAGCATTCAAAGGCCGCCTGTGTCTCGAGCATCAAAAGCATTCGCTGCAAATAGCGGCGGCTGTGCTTAAACGCGCACCCCTTACCGTTTTTGCTTTCACCTTGGTTTTAACGCCTGGAATTTCTGCCGGTCGAACCTGTAAAAGCGTATACGTATGCTGTGCGCCCGGAAATGAAAGCAGGCTTTTTCTTCGCCATGGATTGTATACAGTATACACCTGCGATTCCTTTGATGATCCGGCGCAAGCCGTGCCCGGTTTAAAGTTTCCCTTGGAAATCAAATAATATGGGAGGAAAAACGAATGAAAAAAATCTTGGCTGTAACCCTCGTATTTCTCATGACGCTGGCCTTAGTTGCCTGCGCGCCGACGCAGGAGGCGAAAGCCCCTGAAGGAACAGCACCCGTAGAGACGCAGGCTGCCGGAACCACGGAGTCCGCGGCCCCCGTCGAGGAAGTCCCCGGCGAGCCGATTCTCATCGGCGTTTACGGCCCGCTTTCGGGCAACTCCGCCATGGTTGGCGCGACGCTCGTAGAGGGCGTCAAACTTGCCGCGAAGCAGATCAACGTAGCCGGCGGCATCGGCGGCAGGCCCATTGAACTCGTGGTGGAAGACGACGCGCAGGATCCCGCGACCGCCGTTTCCGCGGTAAACAAGCTGATCTACAGCGACAACGTCGTGGGCGTTATCGGCACCGTCAACAGCTCCTGCACGCTTGCGAGCATGGAAGTCAGCCGCGATGCCGGCATCCCGCACATCACCCCCATTTCCTCCGGCGCGGCCATCACCAACCTCGGCAACCCCTGGATCGCGCGCGTACAGGCTTCCGACCTGCTGCAGGCCGGCGCTATCGTGAAGTACGCCGTTGAAGAGCTTGGCGCGAAGCGCATCGCCTGCCTCTACCAGTCCGACGACTACGGCACCGGCGCGATGGAAGTGATCGTAGAAGAGCTTGCCAAGTATGGCATCGAGCTTGTCGCCAACGAAGCGTTTGACGCGAACGCCGCGGACGTTACGCCGCAGCTTCTCAATGTGCAGAAGGCGAATTGCGACGCGCTCATCATGTGGACCATGTACCAGCAGGGCGCCCTTATTGCCAAGCAGGCAAGGCAGCTGGGCATCGAAGCGCAGCTTCTGGGCGGCGGCGGTCTGACCAACGCGAAGCTCTACGAGCTGGGCGGCGACGCCGTGGTCGGCGTTATCAACTCGCAGACGTTCTTTGCCGACAAATCGCAGGCGACTCCGGCTGCGGCGGCATTCATCGACGCGTTCCAGGCCGAATACGGCAAAATGCCGGACTCGAACAACGCAATGGCTTACGACTCCATGATGATCATGGCGGAAGGCCTTAAGCATGCCGGCGCCGACCTCGACCCGGCCAAGATCATGGAAGGCATTCTGGCGGTAGAGAACATGGAGCTTGCCACCGGCACCATCACCATGGCGGATAACGGCGACGCCGTTCGCGACAAGATCCTCATGGTTCGCCTTATCGGCGATAAGCAGTACGAGCTTGTCACCGGCGCGAAATAACCCTTGCGGAATTGCGGCATGCAGGAAGGCGGGCCACCCGTCTTCCTGCGCCGCTTCGCTGAACCTACCGCGGTACCACAATCTTCCAAGGGAGTCGTTTTGTGTGGAATTGTCCTTTTACACAGTAAATAAGGGGGAGTACAATCGTGTTTTTCCTGCAGCAGCTGATACAGGGTATCTCGATGGGCAGCCTTTACGGCCTGATTGCCATAGGCTATGTGCTGATTTATAACGCATGGGGCGTTCTGAATTTCGCGCAGGGCGACATGGTCATGGTCGGGGCGTTCGCTATCTTGATTACACATAATTTTTTAGGTCTGCCGCTTCTTCTCGCGTTTCCGGCGGCCATCCTCATCTGCATCATCGTGGGCTATCTCATAGAACTTGCGGCGTTTCGCCCGCTCATTTCCGCAAACAACCAGCGCAGGCTCATCGCCACGATCGGCGTGGGCATTTTTCTGCGTAACCTCATCCGCGTGATTTTTGGCGCGGACCCGTTCCCCTTTCCGAGCATTTTCGGCGAGAACCCCTTTAAGATCGGCGATCTTACGCTTGTACCGCAAAACCTCATCAACATGGCAATCGGCTTTTTGCTTGTGATACTTCTTACGGTGTTCCTTAAGAGAACACGCATGGGCAAGGCGATGCGCGCCACCGCGCAGGATCGCGAGGCCGCGCGCCTGATGGGCATCAACGTGAAAAAATGCATGTCCCTCACGTTCGTCATGGCCTCGGCCATCGGCGGCTTTACAGGCATGTTGATCGCGCCGGTTTACTTCGTTATCGCAACGCTTGGAACCTCCATGGGAAGCAAGGGCTTCGCGAGCGCATTGCTTGGCGGCATCGCGTCCAACAGCGGCTCCATGATCGGCGGCATTTCGCTGGGCGTGCTCGAGGCGCTTGGCGCGGGCTTCCTTTCCTCGGCTTGGCAGTCCGCCATCGCATTCCTTGTGCTGTTCCTTGTGCTCATTTTCAAGCCGACCGGCATCATGGGCAAAAAAGAGATAAGGAAGGTATAGCGACATGGCGTTGTTTCAAAAGGTCTACAAGAACACCCGCCTTTGGGTCTTGTTGATCGTGGCGTTTCTGCTGCCGCAGATTGTCAAGAGCAATTATATTCTGCACGTTGCAAATCTCGCCATGATGTTTTCCTTGCTCACCCTGAGCCTTAACATGCTTTCGGGCTGCACGGGCCTGATGTCGGTGGGGCACATCGCGTTTTACGGCATCGGCGCGTATACAAGCGCGATGCTCACAACGCATTTTAATATCCCCATCGGCATCGCGATGGCGGGAGCCGGCATCGTGAGCGCGCTTGCGAGCCTTCTTTTGGGCCTTCCCACGATGCGCCTTAAGGGCATGTACTTCGCGGTGGCAACGCTCGCGTTCGGCGAGGTGGTGTACCAGCTCATCGTGAACTGGACGAATGTAACGGGCGGCACCAAGGGCGTAAAAGGCATTCCCTCCCCGGAGATGTTCGGCCTCTCGCTCAGAAGCTACGGCTCTTATTATTACATCGTGCTCATCGTGCTGGTGCTTTCTATCATACTTACCCGCAACCTCATCGCTTCGCGTCCCGGCAGGGCGATGCTGGCCATTCGCGAAAACGACATCGCCGCCGAGGCGATGGGCGTGAACATTACGCTTTATAAGCTTGTGGCCTTTATGGTTTCTGCCTTCTTCGCGGGTATCGCGGGCGCGCTTTACGCGCACGAGGTGCATTACATTTCGCCCGAAACCTTTGCCGGCAGCGAATCGAGCGCGGTGCTCGCCATGATGGTGGTGGGCGGCATCGGCAGCATCCCGGGCTCCATTCTTGGGGGCATGGCGCTCACCATCCTTCCGGAGCTTTTGCGAAGCTTCGGCAACGTGCGTCTCGTCATTTACGGCGCGGCGGTGGTTGCCATTATCATCTTTGCGCCAAAGGGTCTTGGCGGCCTCATCGAGCGCCTCGACGGCATGCTTCGCGGCGACATTCCTTTCGGCAAGCAGTCCAGACATAAGGACGAACAGGAAGGGGAGGCAAAGTCATGAACATCCTCGAAACCAAAAACTTAGGGATCAACTTCGGCGGCCTTCGCGCGGTCAACAATGTGAGCTTTGAGGCCGGGCAGGGGGATATTACCGCCATCATCGGCCCCAACGGCGCCGGAAAAACCACCCTTTTCAACCTTATCGCGGGCTATTATACCCCCACGCAGGGCAAGGTGTTTTTCAAAGGGCAGGACATCACCGGCATGAAGCCGTTCCAGCGCACCAAAATAGGCATTGCGCGTACCTTTCAGAACATCAACCTGTTCCGCGACATGAGCGTGATGGATAACGCGCTCGTGGGGCATCACTGCCGCATGAAGTGCGACCCCATCAGCGCCATGCTTAACCTTCCCAACAAGTCGAAGGAGGAGAAGGAGAGCCGCGCGGAAATCATGGAGGTGCTCGAGTTTATGGGCATGGCGAAATACGCCAAGGAGCCCGCGGGCAGCCTTTCCTACGGCTTGCAGAAAAACCTTGAAATTGTGCGCGCGCTCGTTTCAAGGCCCGAGGTGATTCTGCTGGACGAGCCGGCCAGCGGCCTGAACACGCAGGACTTAGACGGGCTTTCCAAGCGCATTGCCGCAATCCGCGACCGGGGGATCAGCGTCGTTCTGATCGAACATAAAATGGATGTCGTCATGTCCATCTCCGACAAAATCATGGTGCTTAACTTTGGTGAAACCATCGCCTACGGCACGCCGGAACATGTTGCGCTTGACCATGCCGTCATAGAGGCATACCTTGGCAAGGAGGATTGCAATGATGCTTCAGCTTCATAACGTCCATGTGAGTTATTCCAACATCGAGGTGCTCCACGGCATCGACATCCATGTAGACCAAGGCGAGATCGTATCCATCATCGGCGCCAACGGCGCGGGAAAGAGCACAATGCTCAAGGCGATTTCCGGCCTCCTGCCCAAGGACAAAGGAAGCTCCATCGTGTTTATGGAGGAGGATATCACAAAGCTGAGCGCGGAAAACATCGTGGCGCGCAACATTTCGCTCGTACCCGAGGGCAGGCGAATTTTCCCGGACCTCACGGTGTACGAAAACCTCGAGATGGGAGCGTACCTGCGGCTTAACAACAAGGCGGAGTTTCGCGAAAGCCTTCAAAGGATGTTCCGCATCTTCCCGAGGCTTGAGGAGCGCAGGAAGCAGCAGGGCAAAACCCTTTCCGGCGGCGAGCTTCAAATGCTTGCGATCGCTCGCGCGCTTATGGCAAAGCCGAAACTTCTGATGCTCGACGAGCCTTCCACCGGCCTTGCGCCGCTTGTCGTAAAAGATATTTTCGACATCCTCAAAAACGTTTGCGCCGAAGGCACCACGGTTTTACTCGTGGAGCAGAACGCCAAAATGGCGCTTGCCGTTTCCGACAGGGGTTATGTGCTTAAAAACGGGCAGATCATCCTGGAGGATACGGGCTGCAACCTCCTGAACAACGACGAGGTGCGGAAGGCTTACCTTGGCGAAAAGGTCTACGGCTGCCAATAACATGCGGCGGCGCGCCTTAAAGCGCGCCGCGTAAACGATATTCACGCTTTGTAAAGGATATTTGAAATGTTGCAGCAAGGCATCATCCTGGAAAATCAAAAAATCGCGAAGGATGTTTTCCGCATGCGTCTGCATGCGGGAGATATCGCCGCGCAGGTAAAACCCGGACAGTTTATCATGCTAAAATGCTGGGAGGGCTACGACCCCCTCCTAATGCGTCCTTTCAGCGTTAACAGCGCGGACGGCGCAAAACAGGAGCTTGTGCTTTTATACAAGGTTGTGGGAAAAGGCACGCGGCTTATGGCAGATTTAAGGCCGGGCGACGAGACAAGCCTGCTCGGGCCGCTGGGCAATGGCTTCCCCCTTGCCGGGGGCGCAAAGCGCATCGCGCTCATCGGGCGCGGCATCGGCATGGCCCCCCTGCGGCTGCTCGCGCAGCGCGCGCTGGAAGGCGGTACCCTCGTGCATGCGTACCTTTCCGCGTCATCGCCCGAGCAGCTCTATGACCGGGAGGTTTATGAGGCGCTTAACATCCCCGTTTCCTGTACGGTATGCTCCGGCGAGCTGGTGACAGACCTGTTCGCGAAGGACCTCCGTACGATGAAGTTTGACGCGGCCTATCTTTGCGGCTCGCGCCGGCTGATGCGCGAAACGGACGCGCTTGCCGATGCATACGGCTTTGAAGCCTATGTTTCGGTGGAAGAACATATGGCCTGCGGCGTGGGCGCGTGCAAAAGCTGCGCCTGCGCGCTGCGGGAACAAAACGGCGAGGTAAGGAATGGCTATGTCTGTAAGGACGGCCCCGTTTTCGCCATAAAAAGGTTGGTGGCCGAGCATGTATAAAACCGACTTGTCCGTTTGCATCGGCTCTCTTACCCTGCGTAACCCCATTATGCCGGCTTCCGGAACCTACGAATTTGATGAGAGCAGCCCGTATAGCTGCCCGCCGCGCGAGCTTGGCGCGGTGGTGGTGAAAAGCGTGCATCGCCGGATGCGCTCGGGCAACCCCGTGCCGCGCATTGTGGAGACCCCGGGGGGCGTGATCAATTCGGTCGGCATCCCTTCCGTGGGAATGGAGCGGTTTTTGCGCGAGGAGGCTCCCAAATACGCGCGCGCCGAGGCGCCCGTGGTTTTGAGCCTTGCCGCAAGCCACCGGCACGAGTACGGAGAGTCGCTTTCCATGCTCGAGGGACATACCGTTTTTTCAGCCATAGAGCTGAACCTTTCATGCCCCAACGTCGGCACGGGCCTCCCGTTTTCGGCGGACGCAGCGCTGCTTGAAGGCATCGTGCGCGAGGCGAAGGAGAAAACGAAGCTGCCGATCTTTGTGAAGCTGTCGCCCAACGTTACGGATATCCTTTCCACCGCGCGCGCCGCACAGGATGCCGGGGCGGATGCGATTGTGGTCGCCAACACCTACCGCGCCATGAGCATCGACATCCGCGCGCAAAGGCCGGCGCTCGGCAACATTTCGGGCGGTATGTCGGGTCCCGCCGTAAAGGCCCAAACCATGTATCTTGTATACCGCGTCTGCTCCGAGCTTCAGGTGCCGGTAATCGCCTCCGGCGGCGCAGTCTGCTGGGAGGATGCCGTAGAGTACATCCTCGCGGGCGCGTACGCGGTGCAGATAGGATGCGGCAATTTTTTGAACCCCTTGCTCATGAAGGGAATCGTACAGGGCATAGATAATTACCTGTCGGAACGCGGCTATACCTCGCTTGCGCAAATCAGGGGGAAGGCTCTGTGCGGCTCACAGGAGAAATGCGAAAGGAGCGGCTTATGATCTGGGACCACATCATCACGAACGGAACCGTCGTAACCTCTGCGGAAACGTTTCAGGCAAACATCTATGTGAAGAACGGAAAGATTGCCGCGATCACCAACGAGGAGGTGGAGGGCGAAGCGCTTGAGGTGACGGATGCGCGGGGCCTTTATGTGCTGCCCGGCCTCATTGACGCGCACGTCCACTCGCGCGACGGCTATCATGGCCCCCATCACAAGGAGGACTTTTTCCATTCCTCCATGGCGGGTGCCGCGGGGGGCATCACCACCATTTTTGAAATGCCGAACGCAAACCCCGCGGTATACAGCGTGGAAACCATGAACCAGCTCATCGAGTGCATTACGCCCAAGGCGCACGTGGATTTCGGCGTATGGGGGCTTTCGCTTGGCGAACTCAATCGCTCGGAGATTCTTCCCCTCGCAAAGGCCGGCGTGGTGGGGTTTAAGTTTTTCTGGGGCTACGCCATCGACTCGAAAAATTACCAGCTTATCTACAATTATCAGGAAGGCATGGAAAACGTGATTCCCCCGCTTGACGAAGGGGAAATCTACTGCATCTTCCGCGAAGTGCAGAAAACCGGGAAGCTGATTGCCATCCACGCGGAAAACTTCAGCATCATCAACAAGCTTACCGCGGAGGTCAAAAAGGAGGGCGGCACGGATTATGAGGCGTTCCTGCGCTCACGCCCGCCGCTTTCGGAGCTGACGGTGATACAGACTGCCATTTCGCTCTCGCGGGAGCTTCATACGCGCCTTCATATTTTGCATCTTGCGGCAGGCGACGGCGTGGAGCTGATCCGCCGCGCCAGGGCGGAAGGGCTTTCCGTTACGGCGGAAACCTGCCCGCATTACCTTGCGCTCACCGACCGGGATTATGCCGTTTCCGGCTCGCTTTTGAAGGGCTACCCGCCCGTGCGTACGAAGTACGACCAGGATCTTCTTTGGAAGGGCCTCGCGGACGGCGCCATTTCCTGCGTCAGCTCCGACCACGCGCCGCATACGCCCGAGGAAAAGAAAAAGGATTTGTGGAGCGCACCCGCCGGTATGACCAACATCGAAACCATGGCGCCCATTTTGCTAAATGCCGTTAACGAAGGCAAGCTCACCATCAACCGCATGGCGGATGTTATGAGCACGCAGCAGGCGAAGCTGTACGGCGTATATCCGCGCAAGGGCGCGATCCTGCCGGGCTCGGATGCGGACTTCACGCTTGTCGATTTGAACGCGGAGCACGTGGTGGATCAGGAAAAGCTTCATTCGCGCACCAAGCTAACGCCCTTCCACGGCCGCAAACTCAAAGGGAAGGTCGCAAAAACCATTCTGCGCGGCAAAACCATTGCCTGCGATGGAGAAATTACGGCACAGCCGTTTGGCCGATTTGTAAAGGCCTGCACCGACTAGGGGGAAGCTTACCCTCCCCGGGATATTTCATACCCCCTTGGAAGCCGAAGCCTCGGTATACTCCGCGGCTTCGGCTTTGCGGCGCAATATGAGGAAGGTGTTTTGCATGAAAACGTTGCTAAAAAACGCGTGGATTGTGGACGGAACCGGAAGCAAGGGGTTTGGGGGAGACTTGCTCCTTGAAAACGACCGCATTGCGGCCGTAGAACCCGCAGGCGTTCTGCGGGGCGAATTCGACCAAACCATTGACGCGGCCGCGCTTACGGCTGCGCCCGGCTTTATCGACACGCACAGCCACAGCGACCTTGAAGCGCTTCTAAAGCCCGCCATCCTGCCGAAGCTACACCAAGGCATTACCACGGAGGTGCTCGGGCAGGACGGCATATCCATGGCGCCTCTGAAAAAAGAATATGTTGCCGCATGGAGGCAAAACATCGGAGGGCTGGAGGGGGATTCCGACCTTGTCCGATGGGATGAGCTTGAAACCGTCGGCGGGTATCTCCATGCCTTAAAATCCGCCTCCCCTCTCGCCAACTATGCTTACCTCGCGCCGCATGGCAACCTTCGGCTCAGCGCGATGGGGATGTGCGCGGATAAGGCGGACGGCGCGCAGCTTAAACGCATGGAACAGGAGCTTCGTTGCGCGCTTGAAGCGGGCGCGGCGGGGCTTTCGACCGGGCTTGTATATACGCCCTGCGTCTATGCGGCGTCCGAGGAGCTGACGCGGCTTTGCCATGTGCTCCATGAATATGACAGGCCCTTTGTGGTGCATCAGCGCTACGAGAGCGACCGCATCGCCGAATCGATGGAGGAGCTATTGGAGATCGCGCTCCATACGGGCGCGCATCTGCACATTTCCCACTTCAAAATCACGGGCGCGCGCAACGCGCATAAACGCTTTGAGGTGTTCGCCTTGATCGAGCGCTACCGTGAGCGAGGCGTGCGCTTTACCGCGGACCAGTACCCTTACATCGCGGGCAGCACCATGCTCGGCAGAATCATTCCCCCGTGGGCGCATGCGGGCGGCACCGACGAGCTCCTTTCGCGCTTAACGGATCATACGCAGCGCGAGCGCATCAAAAGCGACATACGCCATACCGAAACCGTATGGGATAACATGGTTTCCGTATGCTCGGAGGCGGGTATCGTCGTGACCAGCGTTACAAAGCCGCAAAACGAGCGGTTCGTGGGGCACAACATCGTGGAGATCGGCGGAATGACAGTCTCCGACCCGCTTGACGCCGCCATGGATTTGCTTGTTGACGAGCGCAACAAGGTAGGGATGATCTGCAAAAACGGGGTGGAAGAGGTGATGCGCGACATCCTTGTTCGCAAGGATGTTAACGTATGCACGGACGGGCTTTTGGGAGGCACGCCGCATCCGCGCGTCTACGGCGCGTTCCCCAAGGTTATCGCCTCCTATGTGCGCGCGGAAAAGCTTTTATCGCTCGAGGAAGCGATCCGCAAAATGACCTCGCAGGCGGCCTCCGCGATGGGCCTTAAGGAACGCGGCGCCTTAAAGCCGGGTTATTTTGCCGATATCGTGCTGTTTGACGCGGAGGAAATTACGGACGTGGGAGATTACCGGAACCCCCGGAGATACGCAAGGGGCGTCCGCTATGTGTTCGTAAACGGGAAAAAGGCGCTCGATTCCTCCGGCGTTCGCGAGGGCGCGGCAAGCGGGAAGGTTTTGCGCGCAACCTAGGGCGGCTTCCCGCTTGGCAAAAAGGCGGAAAACCAATAGCATCGGAACCGCTTGACCTTGCGTAAACGACGATGGCCGGGCGGTTGACACGGCGGGGCGAAGCTGCTATCATAATTGAAAATCCCGTGAAAGGAACCCGCATTGCGATGGCGGTCAATATCCGTAATTTTGCTTGGTGGCGCGCGCCGGTCGGTGATGTCGGGCGCTTGTTATCGTTGTCGTAGTTTCGTTTTTTAGCGACGGCGGCTTGAGGCTCGATGGGCTTCAGGCCGTTTTTATTTTTAAGGAGGAAATTATATGGAAAGTAAAAAGCGCATACTCACCGGCGACAGAACCACGGGGAAGCTTCATTTGGGGCATTATGTCGGCAGCCTTCAAAACCGCGTTAAGCTGCAAGCTCAATACGAAACCTTCATCCTTCTCGCGGATGTTCAGGCGCTGACGACGCACTTTGAAAACCCCGAATTGATCGGGCGGAGCATTTTTGATGTGGCGATTGATAATCTATCCGTCGGGCTCGATCCCGAACGGATAACGCTCGTGCAGCAATCCGGGGTATCTGCTATCGCGGAGCTTACCGTATTCTACTCGATGCTCGTACCCGTAAATGTGCTGCGGCATAATCCCACCATCAAAACGGAGGCCAGGCAATACGGATACAACGATTTGACCTACGGGTTCTTGGGCTACCCGGTGAGCCAAACGGCGGACATCACCTTCTGCAACGCCGATTTGGTGCCCGTGGGGGAGGATCAGCTTCCGCATTTGGAGCTATCCCGCAAAATCGTGCGCCGCTTCAACGACCTGTACGGCAAAGGTAACGCGATTCTGCACGTCCCCGAACCGCTGCTGAGCGATACGCCGCGCCTTACGGGGCTTGACGGGGGCGGCAAAATGGGCAAAAGCCTCGGGAACGCGATCTACCTTGCCGACGACGAAGCTACGGTCAGGGAAAAGGTGCGAAACGCCGTGACCGACACGAACCGCATCGCCGTATCCGATAAGGGGAACCCCGATGTTTGCTCGGTCAGCAAGTATCATAGGGCGTTCAATCCGGGCGAGTATGACGACATCTGCGAAATGTGCCGCAACGCGCGTATCGGATGCGTCGTATGCAAGAAAAACCTGTCCGATAAGCTGAATGCTTTGCTTTTCCCCGTCAGAGACAGGAGAAAATACTATGAGGGGCATACCGGCCTTATCAAGGAATACATTTATGAGGGTACGAGGAAAGCCAACGGGATCGGCCTCGAGCTGATGGCCGAGGTGAAAAAAGCCATGGGCATCTCGTTGGAGCAAGCGTTCTGATTCGCAGCCGCCGCTTTTATTTTAAACGCTCTTCATGGTATGATGAATTAAAAAAAGCGGTGAAAGGAGCGGCTATGGATACCTTACAAGCGATCCGGGCAAGATGCAGCTATCGGGGCAAATACGCAGCCGTAAAGGTGCTAAGAGAGCATCTTGAAAAAATCATGCGGGCGGGCCTGGCGGCCCCTTCCGGGTGCAACAAGCAAACCACGAGCCTGATTGCGGTGGACGATTCCCTCGTGCTCGAAAGGCTTCATGTCGTAATTCAGCCGCCTATCGGGGAAAGCGCGCCGGCAATGGTCTGCGTTTTAACGAGAAGGATTGTCTCCTACCGCAACAAGTGCTATGCCGTGCAGGATTATTCGGCCGCCATCGAAAACATGCTGCTTGCCGCCGTTTCGCTCGGCTACCAAAGCTGCTGGGTCGAGGGGCATGTTACGGACGACGGCGAGATCGGCCGCCGAATGGCGCAGATACTGGGCGTGCCGGACGAGTACGAGCTGGTCTGCTTTCTACCCATCGGCGTAGCGGAGGAACCCTGTGCTCCCGCCCAAAAGCTCCCGTTTGCGGAGCGGGCGTGGTTCAACGCGTTCGGCCGAAACGGCTGAAAAATATAAAAGGGCGGCAAGCGCGCCGTAGGCGCGCTTGCCGCCCTCTTTTTTTACTTTTGCACGGGAATAAAAATCTCCACATGGCAGGCGTCCGAGGCCTCATCCCAGCTCAAATAGTTTTCCATGGTGGGCAGGTCGAGCTGCCGGTATTCGCTTTGCGGCATGAATTCGCCGTAAATACGCTTCCATGTTTCACCGAGAACGCCGCCGGAAATCGTGCCCTTTGCGGGGAACACGAGCCATGTGACCGCGGGGCAGCGGTAGCGGTCGAAGCCGGGTATGTCCTCGCCGCCGTACTCGATGCCGCACATGTAGTCGTTGTTTCCTTCCCCGTCGAACCCGAAGCAAAGCCCGAGATCGCAGGGATGCCCGCCGATCCCGCTGAGCTTTTCCATGCTCCCGTCGGATTTGACGACGGCCCAAGTGCCGCCGCCCTGCGGCGTTGTGCGGCGGACGCCGAGCACGTCGAACGCCTCTTTTTCAAGCACCCTGTAATTCATTTCACCGACCCCCGTAATTCTAAACGTAAAAGTCAGACGAGCATAGAATTTCAAGCTGGCGTCCGGCTTTCTCGCGTCCTGCGGCGTAACGCCGTGCATGCGCTTAAACGCTGCCGCAAACGCATCCGCGGAATCGTAGCCGTATTTCACGGCGACGTCTAAAACGCGCATACCGGCGGATTGCAAGTCGTACGCGGCGCAGCTTAGCCGTCTGCGGCGCAGGTATTCCGAGAGCTGTAACCCCGTGATCGGCGCGAAAGCGCGTTGAAACACGGAATAGGGGCATGCCATGATGCGGCTGATCCGCTCGGGATCGACCTCCTCGGATAAATGCGCTTCCAGATAATCCATGGCTTGGTTCATCCTGTCAACCCATTCCATCGCTCCTCCTCCTTTCCGGTTCAAGCATAGCAAAACGGCGCCTTGCGCATCCCATTTTCCGCGTACGAATATTCACGGGGTTAGGCCGTCTCTAAAAAGCAGCGTTACTTTTGCCACCTTCCTTGCACCTTCTTCCATGCGAAGGTCTATGGACGCGTAGTATACTTCCTATGGGCTATATTAACATAAATATCGCGGCATAGGGAGGACGCATCGGACGTGAAGAAATTTATAAAAAATTATCGCTCTACCCTGATCCTGCTCGGCGCCGTTATTTTAGGCGCGGCCGTGGGTGCGGTATGGGGGCCCGGGGCCGCCGTGCTCAACCCGTTCGGCACCTTGTTTTTGAATTTGATGCTGGTCATCATCGTACCGCTCATTTTCGTCACCATTTCTCTGGGGATCGCCAAAATGCAGCGGCCTAAGCGCCTTGGGAAAATTATGGGCTCCATCGTTGCGGTCATCATCGCCACGTCCTTGGTGGCGGTGCTCTGCGGCGTTCTGGCCACGGCCTCCGTGGAGCTTGTGAGCCCCGCGGACGGCGCCGAGATCAGAAGCCGCCTCGAAACGGGAGCGGAGACGGCGGAGCCTGAAAGCATCTCCTTCCTCGAAAGAACGGTAAACACCCTTACGGTGGGGGATTTCTCGTCGATCCTCACGCGCGGCAATCTTTTGGCGCTCATCGTGTTTTCCATTATGATCGGCGCGGCCATCAACGCCTCCGGCAAAAAGGCGGAGCCGGTGGTGAAGGTTTTGGACGCCACGAGCACCGTATTGTTCAACTTCATCAAATTCACCATGTACTACGCGCCCTTCGGCCTCGCCTGCTATATGGCGGGCCTCGTGGGCGCCTTCGGCGGCGAGATCGCCTTAGGCTACGCCAAGACCTTCGCGGTATACCTCGCAGTATCGCTCGCGTTCTTCTTCGTCGCCTACTCCGCCTATGCGCTGATCGCGGGCGGCAGGCGCGGTTTTTTCGCTTTCTGGAAAAACGTGCTGCCTGCGGCCGTAACGGCGGTGGCCACCTGCTCGAGCGCGGCCTCCATCCCCGTGAACATCACCGCCGCGAAGAAGATGGGCGTTTCGGACGATATCGCAGAAACGATCATCCCGCTCGGAACCAACCTGCATAAGGACGGCTCCATCATCGGCTCCGTATTTAAGGTGCTGTTCCTCGCGTGCCTTTTCGGCGTGAGGGTAAATAGCGGCGGCGGGCTTGCACAGGTGCTTCTCGTTTCGCTCGTGGCGACGCTTCTCGTGATGGCCGTGCCCATCGGCGGCGGCACCATTTCCGAAATGATGATCATCACGATGATGGGCTTCCCCGTAGCGGCGCTGCCCATATTGACTATCATCGCCACCATCATCGACCCGCCCGCGACCATGCTCAACGTGGTGGGCAACACGAGCTCCGCGCTCCTCGCCGCCCGCCTTGTGGACGGAAAGAAGTGGATGGACGCTCAAGCGGCGGCCGAGCCCTTGGAGGCGGAAGCGCTGTAAGGCTGCAAAAAAACGGGAGGGCGTTTGACGCCCTCCTTTTTGCGTGAACAGGGGCGTTGAACCCCTATCCGTATAAGCCGGTTTTACCGCGGAACGGCTGGCGGCCGCGCCGCAAAGCCGTGCGCGCAGGACTTAAATGTGGAATTTTTTGTTAAGTTCCGAGATCACGTTTTTGCGGCCGAACAGGAATAGCCCGCCTATGGTAAGGGCCGAGCAGGCGGCGGCGATGATGCTCGGGTATATGGGCTGCGCCACGTCCAGCAGCACCAAAAGAAGCGGTATGAAGCCGATCACGCAAAGCGATATCTGGTAGAGCACATAGTCCCGTAAGGTTTGAAGCCTGCGCGCGATGAGCGCGTTGATGGATAAAATGAAGCCGATGAAGATGAACGGCATCGTATAGGCCACGGCCCAGCTCGCGTGGCTCACCACGCGCTGGCTGTCGGAAAAGCTGTTGATGACGATGAGCAAAAGCGCGATGCCGATGGCGTGCGCCATAAGCTTTAATCCCAGGTGCGCGCGCTTGCGGAAGGTGATGAGCCCGCAGAGCCAAACGTAAAGCACGGGCGCTATGACGAGCGCGCTCCAAAGGTGGCCGTTCCACGTTAAAAGGTTGATGAGCGCGCACATGACGATGATAAAAAGGCACGCGAGACTAAGCCATAGCGCGAGGAGGCGGCTTCGCCGCTTGAGGGGCGCGAAGTCCGGGTAGGTTTGCTCGAGAACAAGGCCCTCGCGCGCTTCAAGCGGCGCGTGGCAGAGCGGGCATACATCCGTTTGTGTGGAGATGCTGACCTTGCAGCTCTCGCAGTACTGCATGTTTTCCATATTAAAAATCGTAGGCTTCCCTAAGGTTGCTTTGTATTTCGACGTCCAAACCCTCGCTCGCGAGGAACGAGAAGAAGCAGCGTTCAAAATCCGTTTCGTAGAGGCTGCGCAAAATGCTGATGGTGAGCCGCCCGTTGCAAGAGGCCACGCCCACCCCGTGGGTTAGCTGATTTCCCACGGAAAGGTTAAAGTCGATATCCTTCACGTACTCCCGCATGCTCTCGGGAAGGCGCACGTCGCCGAGGTTGGAGAGCGTTACGGTAGAAAGCAAAGACCCGTACATGTAATTGGTCAGGCGAAGCGCGATAAGCTTCAGGGGCAGCGGGCACAGCCGAAGCGCCAGGTTTTTTTCCGCGGCGACGTTGGCGTTGAGGTAGCCCTGCAGCTTTTCCTTTTTCAGTTCAAACGCGAACTGGCCCTTGACAAGCGAAAGGATATCCTCAAAGGTGAGCGTCAGGTGCTTGCAGGGGATGCTGGTATGGAAAAACAGCGAAAAATTGCGCAGCGTCCCGGAGCCGTAATAGCGGCGCATGTTCACGGGCACACACACATTGATGGGGCGTTTGGAGCGGCGGATGAGGGGGTCGCTTTCGTATACGGCGTAGGCGAGCGCGGCGGTAAGGTACTGCGTAAGCGACGCGCCGTGTTTTTTTGCGGCCGCGAGCGCGGCGCCGGCGTCGATTTTGCCGTTGATGGTGCCGAAGCCGCCCATCGACGAAATGTGGGTGCCCCGCAGGCGGTAGGCGGGCTTCACCTCGCCGCGGTCGGTGGGGCTGCCTGTGAAGCAGCGTAAAAAGCTATCCTCCATCTCGGCGTGCACGGGTTGCTCGTACACCGTGCGCACGAGGCCGTCGGGCGAGAGCTTGCGCCCCATAAGCTCGAGATAGCGGTAGGTGATCGCCTTGATAAACTCTAAAGCGCCCGTGCCGTCGCAAAGGCTGTGGAAGGTTTCGAGCGTGATGCGGCAGCCGTAGTGGAACACCGTGAAGTGGTAGCCGTTGTTCGCGTGCGTGTCGATGTGCGCGTTCATATAGGGGGATTCGGCGCGCACCCTCGGCATGCGCTCGTTGTACTCGTAATAGTTCCAAAACATGCCGTGGCGAAGGCGCACATACATGGTGGGAAAGCGCGGCTTAAGATCGTACACGGCGCGCTGCAAAACCCCGCGATCCACCGGCTCGGCCATGTTTACGCTGATGCGGAACACACAGCTGTGCTTGGGGGATGTAATCGCCGGGTAAAGCTTCGCCGCGTTGTCGAGCGGGAACCATTTGTTTTCCAATTCGAGCGCCTTGCCCAAATAAACTACCACCTTGACCGTTATTTCGATATGTTCTTACATTACAGGAAAAGACGGCCGATTACAACTGGAAAAGTATGAATTTTACGCAACAGACGGGGCAAGGACGAGCAGCGGGCGGCTAAAACCGCCCCGCCCCAAGCCGCTGCCTTCAAAGCGCGCGGTAAAAAGAAAACGGCCAGATCACGGCGAGCGCCCTGCCGACGATGCGGTAATAGGGGATAGGGCCCACCTCCAGCAGATTTCGGCTGTCCTTGCTGACGTTGCGGTTATCGCCCATTACAAAAATGCTTCCCTCCGGCACGGTGAAGGGCCATATGCCGTCGAGGACGTAGCCATCCCAATAGGCGCTTTCATCGAGCTTTTCACCGTTTATGTAGACCGCGCCGTCCGTCACGGCCACGGTCTCGCCGGGGAGGGCAATCACGCGCTTCACGGCGGGGATGGTATAGCCGGGGTAGTAAACGATCACGATCTCGCCGCGCTCGGGCGTGCGGAACCAGTAGGAACACTTTTCCACAAACATCTGCTCGTCGTTAAAAAGCGTGGGCTCCATGGAGGGGCCGTCCACGCGGATAGGCTCGAAAACGAAGAGGCGAAGCGCAAGCGCAAACACCACGACCAGCGTCACATAGAGGAAAAAGCCGAGGTTGTCCGCTTTCTTGTAGGCCTCGTCGGCTTTATGGAGCCGCACGGCTTCGTCGAAAAAAACTTTGCGCTCGCGGCGCGTTAGCTTTATTTCTTTCAAAGGTATTTGCTCCTCAAGGGTTTTTTAAAAATACGCTTAAGCTTTCGAGCGGCGCCACACGGAAGGCAGCCCGCCCCACAAGCCGTTCGTAGGGCACCAGAAACGCTTCGGGCGAAAAAGCGGCCTGCGGCCGCAAGTCCGGCAGCAAAAAGAACATGCCCGCGTCGAGCGTAAGCTCCGCCATATCCGCGCAAGGCTTGGGGACGTAGGCGCTTTCATCGAGCAGCGCGCCGTTTATGTACACGCTGCCGTTTTGCACTGCCACGCGCTCATGGGGAAGCGCCAGCACGCGCCCGAGGTAGATTGCATTGTCCGCCTCGCGGAAGGCGAATACGTCGCCGCGCGCGGGGGTATAAAAAACCTGCGAGAGGCGGCTTACGAGAAGCACGTCGCCCTGCTTAAAAAAGGGCGCCATGCTCGCGTCGCTCACGCGCAGGCCGTTAAACACGAGGGTAAAAAAGAGCGCGCAAAAAAGTAGCGCCGCAAAGAGCGAGTAAAGCCACGTATAGGCGCGCAGCCGCTTATATTCGCGGCCGTTTCGCGCTACACGCGCCCCGCTCACAGCGTGCGGTAGGCCGAAAACGGCCATACCACGGCGGCGGCCCGGCCTACGATGCGTTCAAAGGGGATAGGCCCCACGTGCACGAGATCGCGGCTGTCGCTGCTGAAATTTCGGTTGTCGCCCATCACGAAAATGCTGCCCTCCGGCACCTTCACGGGCGCCATATCGCCGAAAATATAATCGTGCCAATAAGCGGTTTCATCGAGCGGCGCGCCGTTTATATAGACCACGCCGTCGAGCACGGCCACGGTTTCGCCGGGCAGTGCGATCACGCGCTTTACGCAGGAAATGGTATGATCGGGATAGTAGACGATCACGATCTCGCCGCGCCCGGGCGCGCGGAACCAGTAGGAGAATTTCTCCACAAACATCTGCTCGTTGTTGAGAAGGGTATCTACCATGGATTCGCCGTCCACGCGGATGGGCTCGAACACAAAAAGGCGAAGCGAGAGCGCAAACACCACCACCATCACCACATAGAGAAAGAAGCTGATGTTTTCGGCCCGTTTGTAGCCCTCGTCGTTTTTATGGATGCGCTCGGACGCGTCGAGGAACTCCCTGCGCTCCCGATGCGATAATTCAGGTTTCTTCAAGCTCCCTCATCCCTTCGCTGAGATTTTTCTTAGCGCGCTTTAAAAAATCCCCGCGGTCGAGCATCACCACGCGGTTACAGGAAACGCAGCGGATTTTTACGTCCGCGCCCGTGCGGACGACGACCCATTCGTTCGCGCCGCAGGCGTGCGGCTTGCGCATGGTAACATGGTCGCCCAATTCAAAACGCGTAATCATAACGCAATTATAGCATGCCCGCGCAAAAAGAAAAACTGCCCTATGCGGGCGGCAATGTTTTTGTTTTGGAAGTTATTGCCGGAGATGAAGCGGTTGGCACCGGGGGGCACATGCAGGGGCCGGTCCCGCACCGGCCTGCGGCAACCGCAAAAAGGCGGCCCCGGAAAATTCCGGGGCCGCCGACTTCATGCTTTGTTTCTTTTTACGCCTTGGCGCTTTGCTCCTTATCCTGCTCCTTTTTCTTGGAGTAGGCGACGATTGCCATCACCACGTACACCGCGAGGATCAAAAGCTGCCAGATGGACCACTTGTCCCAGATGTCCATCGGCGTGAGCGGCTGGGTGAGGAAGAAGAACACGATGCCTCCCACGGCGGCGATCGCTGCGATCAACTTGGTGCCGATGCGCTTGAAGGCGCCTTCC
Source organism: Eubacteriales bacterium (assembly GCA_021372675.1). Lineage (GTDB taxonomy): Bacteria > Bacillota > Clostridia > Christensenellales > CAG-138 > UBA7707. The sequence goes on along the minus strand of JAJFTZ010000070.1, from coordinate 2,268 downwards.
TTTTGCTCTTTCTCCGCCTGCTCGGCCTTATCGTCCTTCTTGCCGAACTTCTTGAACGCCAGCACGATCGCGCCGATCACGGTTACGATCATAGCGATGAGGTTCACGAGCGTTAAGAGGTCGGTGCTCTCGGGCTGCGCCTCAAGCGGGACTTCCTGCTCGGGGATATCCACAAGCTCCTGCGTCTGCTGCGGCGCGGGCGTGGTCACCGCGGGTGCCTGCGTGGGCGGCGCGCTGGGGGAGGGCGAGGGTACCGGGCTCACGGGAGCCGCGGGGACTGCGGGCGTTGTGCGAGGGGCCGGAGAGGGTGCGCCCGGTACGGGGTTTTCCGGGATCGTCGTGAGCGTGGGGGTCGGGGTCGAGGGGTTCAGGGGGATTTCGGTTTCCTCCGGCGTGGGGTTGAAGCGCCAGTTGGCCGTGTATTCCCTTTCGCCTATGCTGCCCTTGGCGACCGTTACGGACAGCGTGTTACCGCTAAGGCCGGTGCCCGTCCAACCGAGGAAGGTATAGCCGCTCCTTGTGGGATTAATGAGCGTAAAGGAATCCTCGATCGTGTAGCTCGCCGGGTTGCCGCTCGCCGTACCGCCGTTGAGGGTGTAGGTGATGGGGTAGTCGATAACCTTCCACAGGCTCTTTATCGTGAGGTTATCGGTCACATTGGTATAGTCGGTATCCCAGCCGTCGAACGTATAGCCATCATGGGTCGGGTCGGCGGGCGCGGTTGCTGCCTCGTTGTACGTCACGGTATCCGTACCGATTATCGTGATTCCGTCGAAGCCGTAGAAGTTGACCGTGTATGTGTCTTGCGTCCACTGGCTGAACACGTCAAGATTGCCGGTGACGTTGTCAAACGCGGGAGCCCAGCCCGTGAAACTCCAGCCATCATGGGTCGGGTCGTCAGGCGCGGTCGCCGGATTGCCGTATTTCACGCCTTGCGTTTTGATCGGCGTCGTTGTATCGAAGCCGTAGAAATTCACCGTGTACGCGTCTTCCGTCCACTGGCTGTACACTTCAAGGTTGCCGGTGATGCTGTTAAACGTGGCCGGATTCCAGCCCGCAAACGTCCAACCCGTATGGGCGGGGTCGGCGGGCGCGGTCGCCGGATCGCCGTGCTTCACGATTTGCGTTTTAATCGGCGTCGTTGTATCGAAGCCGTAGAAATTCACCGTGTACGTGTTGATCTCCCAATTTGCGACCAGCGTGACGTTGCCAATCCGCGTGTTCGGTGCCACCGCCACGGTCTTACTCGGCGTGGAGATATGAAGCTTCGTGCTCGTCCAGCCGAGGAAGGTGTAGCCGGTCATCTCGGGGGCTACGGGAACGGTGAAGCCCAACGGGTAGGTGTAGCTATCGGGATTCCCATCTGCCATCGTTGCACCCGGCAGAATACCATCATCGTTAAGGTCGTAGGTGATGCCGTATTCGGTCGGCGCCCACGTAGCGGTGAAGTGCCTGTTTCCTTTGCTGTTGTGTGGGATGACGCCTTCATCGGGCGTCCAGCCCGTGAAGGTGTAGCCGAGCCTAAACGGTGCGGCAAGCGTGATGGTGGGGCTATCAACGGTGTACGCAATCAGGAGGAAGTTGGGGTTGAATGCGCCCTCCAAGCCCCCGTAGGTGATTTCGTATACGATGGGCAACCACAGGCCGTATATATCAAGGTTTCTGGTAACGTTGGTGTAGCTGCCGAGCCACATCTGGAATCCATAACCGTCGTTCCTTAAAGCATCATACGCAGCGGTATCGGGCGCCGTGGCTGATTTGCCATACTCTACCGATTGTGACCACTTGTCGCCGTTGCGGCCATGGAAGGTTACGGTGTATTTGTTGAGCTCCCATTGTGCATAAAGGGTGATGTTCGAGTATTCGAACGTGACGGAGCTGGTCACGCCGCTATCCGCCGAAGTACCCCAGCCTTTGAACGTATAGCCCGCCTTTTTGAGGGATGGCGGCTGCGACGCAAAAGAGCTCACCGTTTGGCCGTGCTTGTAGCCGCCGACCGCGGGGGGCAGCGCGCCTGTACCGCCGTTGGTGTTGTAGTATAAGGTGTAGGTGTTCTCTCTCCACTGCGCGTACAGCGTTATGCTGCTCGTAAGATTAAACGTTCCGCTATAGGGGGTACCGTTGATATCCGCCCAGCCGTTGAAGCTGTAGCCGGTTTTGACGAGAGTCCCTTGACCCGCAACCGTGACAGGCAGGTTATAGTCTACCGTCACGGGGTCGGGAACGGTGCCGTCGGTTGCGCCGTTACCGTTATAGCTCAGCGTGTAT
>JAJFTZ010000060.1 GCA_021372675.1 Eubacteriales bacterium | reverse complement strand
CCACCGCCGTTGGAGGTCCACTTGGCGTACAGGGTCGTATCCTTGGTGATTGCCGTATTGAAATCCCAAGCGTTCTTCAGCGCATCGTCGCTGTACCAGCCGCCAAAGGTATATCCCGCTTTTGTGGGGTTGGCGGGCTTTGTCGCCTTGCTTCCGCTCTGTATCGTTTGGTTGGCGACTGCGGAACCGCCGTTGCTGTTGAAGGTTACGGTGTAGGTCAAGGGTGCCGGAACCTTGGTGCCGTCCGCTTTCGCGGTTTCAAATGTTTCAACCGCACCGTTCAGAGCAGCAATGGCATCGTCGATATCCCCTTGTGCAGTCGCCGTGTCATCATCCACCATGGCCTGAGCCGCATCGATGGCGTCGTTCAAGGCGTCCATAACGGCCTCCGTAACCCAGTTGGCGCCGATGGCAACGTCCGTGCCATCCGCACTAGTCACCACGCCGCCCTTCGCGGCCTCGGCAGCGGCGATTGCGGTTTCCAGTTCGGAATAATCAGGCGCGAACCACTTGGCATACAGGGTGGTGTTTTCGGTAACCGCATCTTCCTCGTAATTCCAGGCTTCCGTCAGTTCTTCGTCCTTATACCAGCCCGCAAAGGCATAGCCGGAGCGGGTGGGTTCCCTAAGTTCGTCGGCATCAAGTTGATAGTCTTTGGGCACAAGCCACCAGCCAAATCGAGACTCATCCTCGGTGCCTGCCTTGAAACGGCCATCGCCCGCATCAAAAATCAACAGATAGGCATCGACGAACTCGATGGTGACCGTAGTCTCGGCCTTGCCCGCTGTGGACAGAGTAAAGGTTATAGCTTCTTCCATCAGCGCTTCCGCTCTGACCCAGAGGATGAAGCTGCCGCCTTCGAGCCCTGCAGCTCCCGCCTCCGCAACATCGGCTGCAACGAGGGGGGTGCCGTTATACTCCACCGTGGTGATATCGTTTACACCCGTGTTGACTTCAAGCGCGATCCATCTCTGCGAGCCATATGCTTCGGCCTGGTCCTCATTATCGGACACATAGGCTTCCAAATCATCAAAGGGGGCCCAAATTTTTATATAGTTATCTTCCTTATCTACGCCGAGGATCTTGTCCAGATTTCCCACCGCCTTGTCGCGGCTGGGCCAATCGGGCCAAATGTCATTATTCCAAATCGGCTCCCACACGATATCCACGGTCGCGGTCATAGGATCGAGCTCCGAGGTATCGGCAAACGTGATGGTGATCGTAGTCTCGGCCTTGCCCTCCGTGGATAGGGTAAAGGTCATATCTTCATCCACGAGTGCTTCCGCCCTTACCCAGAGGACGAACCAGCCATCGCCAAGCCCGACCGTCGCAGCTTCGGCGACATCATCTTCCTTAAGCTCATAAGTTCCGTACGACACGCCGATGATACTTTCTTCGCCCGTGTCGACCGCAAGAGCGATCCAGCTCTGTTCACCATACTCTATGGCCTGATGCGGATCGTCGGATTCATAGGCCTTCAACTCCGCCAGAGGGCCGGTAATGGTTACGATGTTCGTATCCTTATCGTGGCTTACCTCAACATTTTCCAGATTCCACGCGGCGCCTTCATAATGGCTCCATTCTTTGTTAAGACCAGCCGGGTCCAGCTTGGCCACGGACACGTTCATGGACGGCATTTCATCTACGGTGAACGTCATTTTCTCCGTTGCCAATACAGCATCGGCAGCATTTATGTCGATTAGCTGAACTGTTACCGTGTAGTCTCCCGGTTTATCCGCTTTCACAGTAAACGGAGTGGTTACGTCATAATCCGCTGCTATCGGAAATCCCTCCGACGGCCCCCAAAAGCCGATCTCGGCGACATTCCACTCCTTATCAGCGGTGTCCGTTGCCCAAAGCTCCAAGGAAGCGCCGGCCGGCCCCTCGGTTCCTACCTTAAAGCGGACGTTAGTATAGGTTGCCGCCACGGCGTCGCCTTTTAACGTAACGTTGATCTTCGTACCATCTTTACTGTTCGCGGTAAACGTTTTGCCCACCGCATCTGCCGTAATGGTGTAGCCGCTATCTACGTTGATCGTCAGTTCCGTCTCCGCCAATACGGCATCACCATTTGATTTGTCGATCAGCTCGATCTTTGCCGTATAGTCGCCGGGTTTATCCGCTTTCACAGTAAATGGAGTGGTTTCGTTATAATCTGCTGTCACCGGAAATCCGTCCGACGGCCCCCAATAACCCACGGCGGCAACATCCCACACAAGGTGGCTGGTATCCTCCGCCAAAAGCTTTAGGGTAGCGTCGGTCGGCTTTTCGGTTATCGTAACCTTAAGGAGAACGTTGCTATAGCCCGTTCCGATGCCGTCGCCGCTTAACGTAACGTTGACGATCGTACCATCTGTACTGCCTGCAACAAATTTTTGGTCCTCTATATCCGACGTAATGGTGTAAGTTGTGTCACCTTCCTCCGCCAACGCCGCCACCGGCATCGTTCCAAGCACCAAAAGTGAAGCAAGCAACAGGGCGAAAAATTTCGTTTTTATTCGCATTATCAGTATTCCTCCCGCTTAATTCTTGTGTTTTGTTTTGCGTAATGAAGAAATGACGCTAAGGGAAACCGCTTTTCATGCCCGCCCCTCCCCCGTTTATCTTGGGAGTTGTCAAAAAGTGTACTTTTTGGGAAAGCCCTCCATATGTAAACATTGGGAATAATTATCCATTTGGTTTTTCAATTTTTGTTAAAAACCTGAAAGGTGCTTGCTTTTTATATGATTTGGTTGTACACTTTTGTAAAATGATGGGACTTCAAAAAGTACACCTTTTGAAACGCCATCATTTTTCTTTTATGATCTGCGATTCCTTTAAGCGCCTGTATACCGTGTTCTTTTTAAGGCCCGTCTGTAACATGAATTCCCTGATCGGCAGCTTTCCGCACGCCCACAGCCCGGCCAATATGTTGAAATTTTCGGGGGTTTGCTGGACGGGCCGTCCAAAGCGGACGCCGCGCGCCTTCGCCGCCGCAATGCCCTCGCTTTGGCGTTTGCGGATATTTTCACGTTCGTTCTGCGCCACGAAGGACAGTATTTGCAGCACGATATCCGCGAGGAAGGTTCCCATAAGATCCTTGCCGTTGCGCGTATCCAAGAGGGGCATATCGATCACGGCAACATCAACGCCCTTTTCCTTGGTGAGTATCCGCCACTGGTTCTGTATTTCCTCATAGTTGCGCCCCAAACGATCGATGCTCTTAATGTAGAGCAGGTCGCCGGGGCGCAGCTTCTTCATAAGTGCCTTATACTGGGGGCGTTCAAAGTCCTTGCCGCTTTGTTTATCGGTGAAAATACGCGTTTGAGGTATGTTAAGCGCGCTCATGGCGAGAATCTGCCTGTCTTCATTTTGGTCTGCGCTCGATACACGGACATAGCCGTAAACCGTCATTTTTATCCTCCCTGCGTCAGAGTTTGGTTTTCAAACGAAAAAGCGCCTTTCCCTGCCGCCGTCGCCGTAAAGCCATTTCTAATCTCCCCTCTCTCTTAAGCAAAAAACCGCAGAGAGATTTTCCCGCGGTTTACAATAATTTTATTATTTTTATGATATCGCAGCGAATGGGTGAAAACAAGTGCATAAAATCGACGAAATTCGTGCAACGTCCGCGCATTTTGAATAAAAATGCAAAGTATTTTGGCGCCGCGTCAACCTGACTTTTTCCCGAAGACCGCGCCGACGGCCCGAAAGAGCGCGGTAAAAAGCCTGCTCACAAAGCTCACGTACAAAAACGCCCCCAGCGCGAGCCCGCCAAGCAGATACACGCGCGGCGCGCCGTCGTTTACGTACAGAAGCGTGACCGCGGCCACGACGCCCGCCGCGGCGTAAAAGAGCGCGTCGACTACGCCCGTAACGACCCTGCGCTTTCGAAAGGGCAGGCGGAAAAGCCGGAACACGTCGTACAAAACGCCGATCACGAGCCCTCCGTACAGCGCGCCTAAAAATTTGGGCAGCTCCGCAAGCGTGTTGTAGATCATTGCTCCCCCAACGAAATATTGCATTCGGATTTACGTGGGTTTTCACCGCCCGGCAAGGCGGACGACGCAGGCGGGCCCGGAGCGCCCGGCGAGGAGGACAACATAGCCGGGCGGTGAAAAGACCGCAAGGATGTTTTTAGATTTCGCGGGGGGAGCGAGCTATTTGAAAAGCCTGGAAAACACGCTGCCGCGTGCCTCGGGCGCCTCGGCGTACTCGAGCGCGACGATCTCGCCCTCGAGCACCACCTGCCCCTCGTCGAGGTTCAGCCTCGTGATGTGCAGGTTCAAGCCCTCTATGGTGAGCTCGCCCGCCTCGGTCATAAGCTCCACTTCCGCTTCGTTGAAGCTCGCCACATCCTTCACGCCCGTTACGCTCGTGAGCGTGCGCCCCTCGATGTGGATCGCGTGCGGACGCATCCGCATGCCGCTTTCAAGCCTTGGTTCCGCCATACGCTTCCCTCCGTTCCCGCGGGCGCGGCAAGTGCGCCCGCATCCTATATATACGCACAGAAAGGTTTTAAATATGTATTTTTCTTGACATAAAGGCGGCCGGGTTATACTATAATATTGCATAATAGGAAAAGCTATGGGGTATCCGTTTAACGTATGTTCCCGTGTTTATGGCCCGGGAGTATTGGGTATAATGTTTCTACCGCCCTTCAAGTTCCCCTATCGCAAGAAAACGACCAAATCCTCTAAAGGAGCAAACAATCGTGACAAGGGAAATGTTGCTGCAAAAAAGCCTTGCTGATTTGCGCGAAATCGCCAAACTGCAAGGCGTGAAGTCCATTCCGAAATACCGTAAAAGCGAGCTGGCCGACCTCATTATGAACGGCGGCGTGCCGCTTGGCGAAACGCCGCCCGCAGACGCAGAAGCTCCCGCGCAAAAGCAGGAGCCCGCCGCGCAAAAACCCGCCGCCACCGAAAGGTCCGCTTATAGCGAGCCCGCCGACGCGTCCCCCGAGGCCGCCGCGCCCGAGCAGCGTGCCGCGCGAGGCTCCTATACCCCGGCCTACCGCGCCCCGCAGGGCTACCAGCAGGGCTATAACGCCTCCGCGCCGCGCCGGCAGCAGTACGCGCCGCAGCAGCCGCGCTATAGCGGCGGCTATAATAACGACCGGCAGCGGCCTTACAACAGCCCCTCCGGCTACCAGCAGAATTATCAGCAGCAGGGGTACCAGCAGCAAAACTATCAACAGCAGCCCTACCAGCAAAGCAATTACCAGCAGAGTTATCAGCAGGGCTACCAGCAGCCCTATCCGCCGCGTCAGGAATACGCGCCCCCCTTTGAAACGGAGGAAGGCGGCGAGCAGGCGCGCTACCGCGGCCGCGCCGACGGCTACTATAATAAGGAATACGGCACCAGCAACCCCGCCGTGCCGGAGCTTTTAGAAGGCGGCGCGTGCGGCGAGTGCGAAGGCGTGCTCGAGGTGCTTCCCGACGGCTACGGCTTTTTGCGTTCCGACAATTATCTGCCCGGCAACCGCGACGTGTACGTTTCCATCGCGCAGATACGCCGCTTCGGCCTGCGCACGGGCGACCTCGTGACCGGCAAGACCCGCCCCGGCAAGGAGGGCGAGCGCTTTTTGGCGCTTCTCTACATCACCGCCATCAACGGGGACGATCCGGAGCTCGCCTCGCAGCGCAAGCCCTTCGAGGAGCTTGTGCCCATCTACCCCGACGAGCGGCTTACCCTCGAGTGCCCCGGCGTGGGGCGCGACCAGGGCATGGCCATACGCCTTATCGACCTACTGGCCCCCATCGGCAAGGGCCAGCGCGGCATGATCGTGAGCCAGCCCAAAAGCGGTAAGACCACACTTTTGAAAAACATCGCGCACGGCGTCGCCACCAACTATCCCGACGTTCACCTGATGGTGCTTTTGATCGATGAGCGTCCCGAGGAAGTTACCGACATGCAGCGCTCCATCAAGGGCGAGGTGCTTTTTTCCACGTTCGACGAGCTGCCCGAGCACCACACCCGCGTGGCGGAAATGGCGCAGGAACGCGCCATGCGCCTCGTGGAGCAGGGTAAGGACGTGGTGGTGCTGATGGACTCCATCACCCGCCTCGCGCGCGCCTACAACCTCGTGATCCCCACCACGGGCAAAACGCTTTCGGGCGGTATGGATCCGGGCGCACTCCACAAGCCCAAGCGCTTTTTCGGCGCGGCGCGCAACATCGAAAACGGCGGCAGCCTCACCATCATCGCCACCGCGCTTGTGGAGACCGGCAGCCGCATGGACGATATCGTCTACGAGGAGTTCAAGGGCACCGGCAACATGGAAATCCACCTCGACCGCAAGCTCAGTGAAAAGCGCATCTTCCCCGCCATCGACATCTACAAGTCGGGCACGCGGCGCGAGGAGCTTCTGCTCACACCCGAGGAACGCGAGGGCGTAATGAGCATACGGCGGCTTTTAAGCTCCGGCAACACCGCCGACGTGACGGAGCAGCTCATCGGCATGATGGACAAATCCGAAACCAACGAAGAGTTTCTCGCGAAGCTTCGCGGGTGGCTGAACATCTACGAGCGGGATGGCTACTCCGCCGGGAAAAGCCCGCGAGGGTAATTTATCTCCCTCGCGCGGCGCCCCAAACAGCGATAGGCGCCCCCCGCGGATATTTCCATGAAAAAACAAGCGAAAAACGGGCGCTTTTTGAAAAATGCTCTTGCATTTGTGCGGTGCGGTGCGCTATAATAGCATCTGTTCGGCTGGCAAATTCCAGCCGGAAACTTGAGTTGCCGCAGGATGGTGCCATCGCCCTGCGCAAAATCATCAGGAGGGTGAAACATGAAGAAAGATATCCATCCGGCATACGGCGAATCCGTGGTTCGCTGCGCATGCGGCGAAACCTTTTTGAGCGGCTCCGTCAAGGGCGAGCTCAAGGTCGAAATCTGCTCCAAATGCCATCCGTTTTTCACGGGGCGTCAAAAGCTGGTCGATACCGGCGGACGCGTGAACCGTTTCAAACAGCGCTACGGCATCAATTAAGCGCTTTCGCGCTTTCGCGGCGGTGACCAATGGTCACCGCCGCGATTTTTTTCAGACGAACGCGCTCAACCGCCCGTCCGTCTGCAAGGTGTCAAATCCGGCGCGCATGTCGGCCCCGGGCGGGATACGCCCGCGGCACTAGGCCCGCGGGCCGTCGCCGCTAGCGGTTAAAAGCTTCCGGGGGCTTCGGCCCCCGAATCCCCAAAGAGCTTTTTAAACGGTTTTCAATACAGCTTCTCTATCTCCTCCATCACCGCCGCGTCAAGCCCCAAAAGCCTGCACACGTTGAGCGCGTCGCGCGGGCAGGGATTATCCGCTTCCGCGCGGATCAGCCCGTAGTTCATATGCCGTGCCACGGTCTCCACACCGTCGCCCGGGAGTGCGGCGATCTCCTTTTTCACGGCGCCCATATCCGCGCCGCGAAGCCCCTTCACCTGATAGTGCGCGTTAACGTACTCCGCCACATGGTCGTAATGCGTGCTCAAAACGCTCACGCTGGGCAAAACATTCAGCCGCTTCGCCACCGCGCGCACGATCTGCGCGCCTTCGTAGGGGTTGGTACCGCGCGCGAGCTCGTCGATAAGGACAAGGCTGTTTTCGTCGCACGCGCGCAGCATTTCGTTGAGCCGCACGATTTCCGCGCCAAAGCTACTTAGCCCCTTTTCCGCGCTTTCCAAATCCTCGAACAAGGTGAGCACGCGGTCGAAAAGCTGTGTTTTGACATGTTCCGCAAACGGGAATATGCCCGCGTGCACAAGGAGCGCCGTGAGCGCGAGCGTTTTAAGCGCCACGCTCTTGCCGCCCATATTTGCGCCCGTCACCACCGTAGCGCCACGCGAAAGCTCTATGGAAATCGGCGTAAAGACCTTCCCTTTTTTCTTGAGCGCATCCGCGAAGCGCGGGTTTACCATGCCTGAAACGGAGATTCCCTCGTCGCATAGCTCGGGCTTTACCGCGCCGTACGCACGGGCAAGCCGCGCGCGCGCCACGGTGAAATCGAAAAGGCCGATGGCGTCGGCGTTTTCCAAAAGCTCGTATGCGTATGGGCGCAGCCGCTCGGAGAGGAGCGTGCGCACTTGCGCTTCCTCCTCGTCCTCCCGCGCGGCGAGAAGCGCGCGCTCCCTTAAAAGCGCGTCGCGCTCTTGTCCCGAGGCGGCGCGTATGCGCTTTTCCAGCGCCCGCTTTTCGCGGCGGATTTCCTTAAGCGCCGGGGAAGCGCCGTCGTCGATGTAAAAGCCCGCGCTCTCGAGGCCGTCCATATCGAGCTTATGGAGCGCCTCCGGCACGGCGGCGATCGAAATGCCCGTAAAGCCTGCGGCTGCGTTGATCCTTTCAAACGCGGGAACGATGCGCGAGAGCTGCAAAAGAAACTGCCGAATCTCGAAAAGCTCCACTTCGCTTAAGCTCCCGCGCTCGCACCTGCGGATGGAGTGGCGTATGTCCTTGAGCTGCGAGAATAGATGGGCGAGCGTTTCGTAATCCTCGGAAAACGCGTTGAGCGTGTTTTTCGCGCGCTCCACGTTATCGAGCTCGCGCTCCAGCGCCCCGCGCTCGTCCGCGCCGAAAAAACGCAGGTGCCTTAAGAGCTTCGCGCCGTAGGGCGAAAACACGGTCAAAAGCCCCCGCACGTATTCGAGGCCGATGTCGGTCCTTTGCTCGTAGCTCAGTTCGTTCATGCTTCCCCTCCCTCTCCCACGTCGAACACCGGCGATGAAACGCGCTCCTTCATGCGCGCCAGGAACTCACGCGCGGGATAATGGCCGCCGTACGCGGAAACGGGGTTTACCGTTACCGCGAGAAGCCGCATGCCCAAACGCACGCTAAGCCGCGCCCCGCGCGCGAAAAAACGCTCGAGGAGCGCGCGGCTCAAAAGGAGCTTGGTGCCGTCCTCCACGGAAAGGGAAGCGCCGCTCAGGTCGAGCCCCGCTTCGAGCACGGGTTTCATCAGCGCGTCCGTGACCGCGCCTTTCACGTAAACATGCCGCGCGTTTTCCCGCTTGTACACGTCGGAAAACGCCTCGTTCTCCCCAAGAAGGTATACGCTCCCGTCCCCGCGCTTGAGCGCCGCCTTTTTAAAGGGCATGTCCATTTCCTCGTCCGTCCACGCCGTCTGCACCGGGAGGGTCAAAAGCCTCGCCACATGGGCGGTGTCCTCGATCGTGGTATCCATATTGGCGCTGTACGACGCGCCCGTGCAGAGGATCGCCGCCTCGCTCACCGCGGGCGCGGAAAGGGTCTTTCGGCTCACCGCGCCGTCGATCAAAACGATATCCGCGCCGAATCGGTAAAATTCTTCCTTGAGCGCACGCATCTGCGCCGTGATGGAAGGCCCCGCGAGCTGCACTTTGCCGTCGCTTTTCGCGCGCATGAGCACCACCGCGCCCATGGGCGTGTTGTAAGGCGTGACGTGCAGAATTTCCCGGGTAATATCGCAGCGTTTCAGCAAATTTTCCGCCGTCGCCACGAGCGTGCCCTCGTACACGTAGATGCCCGGCTTGTGCGTGTGGGTCACGATATCCTCGCTCTCCCCGTCGCGGCCGATGCTCGTAAGCCCAAGCGCGCGCCCGCTTTGGCCAAGCTCTCGCACGAGTACGTTGAACACGGTGGTTTTTCCCGCGTTTTTGCACATGCCGATGACACTTATAGACCTTACTCCCTCGGTTAGCTCCTCAAACATGGACGCCCTCCTGCGCGGTTTCATACGCAAGGACTTTATCGCAACCGTCCCGCTCCATATACAAAAGCACAGGGCCTTCGATGAATTGCGGCGCGCCGCCCTCGGGCGCGAGCATCACGAAATGCGTACAGAGCACCTCGTCTCGGTGCCTTATCATGTTCATGGGGTCGTAGCCGCAGATGTAAAACGGCCCCTCGCGTCTTATGGTCCTTTGGGTTTTGAACGCGAGAAACCGCGCCGAAAGCGCATCCTCATACTCTTTTGCCAGCGCCAGCGCCGCCGAGAGTGCATTTCCCTCGGGCGCGGGCGGCGCGGTGGGCGCGATGCCGCCGCTAAAAAGCGTGAACGCCGGCCGCTTTTCCCCTCCCACCTCGTGCGCGACGTTTACGCCCGCGTCTTCCAAGGCGAGAAGAAACAGGCTGCCGCTGAAGTAGGCGAGGCGGCGCATGTCGAACGCGTATCCTCCGTTCGGCTCGAGGCTGCCGAGGTGCTTTTCAAGCCGCGCCATATAGGCGCTTTCCGAAAGCGCGCGGAGAGCCTTGAGCGATACGAACTCCGCCATACCTTCCGCCGTTTCCACAAGGTATTCCTGCCCGATGATGTCCCCCATCCATGCCTCCCGATAAAGGCGGTATGCCGCGAAGCGCTCAAGGAGAGCCCGCTTTTCCGCCGCAACGAAAGCCGCAAACGCCGCGCGCAAAAGCGCGTATTCGGCCTCTTTGGCAAGAAGCACCTCCGCCGTGCGCGGATAGTCGAGCCCGACGAGATCGTTTGGGAAGCGCGTTTCGCCGCGCTCGCGCTGGAGCGCATGGAACATCTCGTGCACAAGAGAGGCCGCAAGGAGAGTGGGGTTTTCCTCCCGCGGCGCTTCCACCTTCCATATGGCGAGAAAACCGCCCTCGAATTCGATGGCGGTATTGCCTAAAAACCTGCGGTCGCAGGGTATTTCCGATGCGCACAGGGTCACGGTCTCCCCGTTGTACAACGCGAAGGGAAACCGATGAAACCCCGGAAAGAGTGAAGGAAAATCCACCCGGTCGAGCGCTTCGGATACGGCGCGGTGAAGCTTACGCATTAGCCTTTGATCCTTAGTTCTTAATTCTTAGTCATTATACCATAGCCGCGAAGCAGATATGGTAGAATCCGCGCATGTGCGTTCGCCCGAAGGGCGAAAATCACACGCGCATAGAATAAGCCGTATAACGACCGCTTTGCGGACATTATGCCATGAGAAATTGTCATTCTGAGGAGCACAGCGACGAAGAATCTCAGCTGTATACCGGGAAAGATTCTTCGTTACGCTTCAGAATGACAGTGCAGCCATGCTTTGCGGTCATTATACCACGAAGGAAAAAAACGCGCCACGGCGGGGGATTGAAGAGCGCGCGCGGATGCGGTATGCTAGGCGTAGCTTTATTGTCGGGGGCCTATCGATGACGATCTTCTTTTCCATTTTGAGCGGCGCGCTCATCGCGGTGATGATCTTGATGAACGGTGATCTCGGCATGGCGTGGGGCAACTACCACGCCACGGTGTTCGTGCACCTGAGCGGGCTTATCGCCATATCACTCGTGGTGCTTTTTCGGCGCGAGCCGCTCAAGGGGAGTTTGCGCGCCGCGCCGTGGCAGCATTACCTGGGCGGCGTGATCGGTATCTTGGGCGTGGTGGGCAACAATGTAAGCTTCGCGGCGCTCGGCGTTTCGGCTACGCTCGCGCTCGGTCTTCTCGGCCAAACGGCCGCCGCGCTTTGCATCGACAGCTTCGGCTGGCTCGGCGCGAAAAAGGTTCCGTTCGACAGGCGAAGGCTCGTGGGCGCCGGCTTAATCGCGGCGGGCGCGGCGGCCATGCTGCTGTTTTAAGGAGGCGCGTTATGGCAGCTATCGTCCTCGGCGTCCTCGCGGGTATTTCCATCGTGGCGGGCCGTATGGTGAACGCGCGGCTGAGCGCGAAGCTCGGCCCGTACCGCGGCGCCTTTTACAACTATGTGACGGGGCTTATCTTTTCCCTGCTCCTGCTCGCGGTATCGGGCGAGGCGGTTCCCGCTTTCTTTCTGCCCGAGGGCTTAAGGCGCTACGCCATGTACGCGGGCGGGCTCGTGGGAGTGATCGTGGTATCGGTCTCCAACATCATCACTCCGCGCATGTCGGCCTTCCTTTTGACTTTGCTCATCTTCGTCAGCCAGCTCGTATCGGGCGTCGCCATCGACGCGCTCGGCGGCGCGCCCGTCTCCGCGGGCAAGTTGCTGGGCGGCGTTTTGGTGCTGCTCGGCGTGCTCTATAACCAAAGCCTCGGCCGCACGAAAAAAGACAGCGCCGCGTAACCGCCTTTTTTTCGCCTTAAACGCGCCCTTGCGCGCGCCTATGCGCGCGTTTATACTGTACATAGGGCAAAGAAGCATATTGCCCAAAGCGTTTCCTCGCGCGGAAACGCTTTTTTATTTTCTGAAGGGAGATTTTTATGGTACAGATCGAAAAGCGGTTTTCGGTGGCGCTCGACATCAAGCGCTCCGTATCCAACCGCGCCTTCGAGGTGGTGGAGGGCGATAACGGCAACATCATCGACGTTACGCTCACCGACGACGGCGAGGCGGTGGATTTAACGGGCTGCCGCGTGCTCGCGGTGTTCTCCAAGTCGGACGGCGTTTCCACACAGGATTCCGGGCAGGAGCAGGGCGGCATCGCCATCGACTTCAACCGCGTGAGCATCGAGCTTTCCATTTCCTCGTTCGCGCCCGGGATGGTGGAATGCGAGCTGCGCGTATATTCGGGTGAACGGCTGACGACGCTCGTTACCTCCGCGAAGTTCAATTTCAACTGCCGCAAGGGCATCTTCAACGACAGCACGGCGGCCTCCGCAAACGAGTACCCGCTTTTGATGAGCCTCATCGCGGAGTGCAATAGGCTCGCCGACGATTACGAGGGCCGTTCGGCGCATGCGCCCAGCCACGCCGCAAACGGCTTCGATCCCGTCAAAGTCGGCGATATACCGGGCAAGGCCGTTTTCACCGGCACGGGCGGCACGTTACAGGCGGATATCCTGCCCGTTGCGGCGGGCGGTACGGGCGGCGGCAGCGCCGCGGAGGCGCGCGCAAGCCTCGGCGTGTCCGCCGCCGCGGACGTTACGGCGTTGCAAAAAGCGGAACAGGTATTCACGACCGCAGGCGCCGCGCCCGCCTTTACGGTGGCGGATACCTCGGTAACGGCCTACGCCGCGGGGCTTCGCCGCACGGTACAATTCCACGCGGCGGGCACGAACGCTACGCTCAACTTCAACGCCAAAGGCGCAAAGGCGCTGTACGAGTACACCGGCAAGCAGATGTCCGTCAAGGCGGGGCAGGTCGTCGAGGTCTATTACAGCGGTACCTATTTTTTCGGGGTTAGCGTGTCGGGGGTTTCGTTTCCCGACACGCCGGAAGCAGGTGATTTCTGCATATACGAAACGCCATTTACCAGCCTCTACATAGAAGTTATAGCACCTATCGGTAACACATATGTAGACTTTGGCAGTGGAACCGGATTTACCGTAAAACGCACAGGCGCATATAGAGCGAGGTATAACATAGTATCCCAAGATAACAAAATAGTACACCGTCTCGCTAAGAACGACGTGCTCGTGACGGGAAGCAATTTGACCGGCGTAACCAGTCACAATTTCAAAATGGTTGATTTTACAGCAACAGCCGGCGATGTTATTAAGATGCAAGTTGCTTATAATACAACGAGCGGCATAGGCTTAAAGGCATACTTGTACCGTTTTTCCATCGCGATTCTTGGATCAAACGTTGAAACAGCGCGAAACGAAATCATGGAACCATTCTAAGCTGGGAGGGCTATATGCAACGCATCGACTATGAATTTGAAGACCGCGACGCCCTGTTTGAAAATCTGCGCTTAGCGGGCAAGGTCGTCACGGCAGATATCACGATCGACCTCGACGAGAACGGGAGGCTCGCTACCTGCTATTGCATCGTGGAGGATGCGGCAGAAACGGAAGCCCCGTAAAGAAAGCTTTGTACAAAAGCGCGGCGGTTTCAGAAAAACCGCCGCGCAGCTTAAGCATAGCGCGTCTACGCCGATTTCCCCGGCGGCAGCTGCGCGAGCACGATGGCCGCAAACATCACCGCGCACCCCGCGAGCTCCCGCGGGGAAAGGCTTTGGCCGAGCAGGAGCCAGCCGGCCAAAACAGCCATGCAGGATTCGAGGCTCAAAATGAGCGACGCCACGGAGGGCTCAAGCCCCTTCTGGCCGATGATCTGCAAGGTGTACGCCACCCCGCACGACATCACGCCCGCATAGAGTACGGGCGCCCACGCGCTCAAAATGCCCGTAAGACTCGGCTTCTCAAAAATAAACGCGGCCGCGCAGGCCAAAGCGCCGTTCACGAAAAACTGGAGCATCGATAACGTAACGCCGTCGGTCTTCGCGGCGAAACGGTCGATCACGAGGATATGCCCGGCAAAGAGCACCGCGCATGCGAGCGTGAGCGCGTCGCCCAAGTTTACGCTGAGCTCCTCCGTGATGCACAGTAAATAAAGCCCGAAAAGCGCGACAGCCGCGCTCACCCATACCAAAATACCCGTTTTCCTTTTTATAAACAGGCCGAAAATGGGCACCAGCACGATGTAGAGCGCCGTGATGAAGCCGGACTTCCCCACGGTCGTATACAAAATGCCGTACTGCTGAAAGCTGCTCGCGAGAAACAGGAAAAAACCGCACAGAAGCCCGCCCCGAAAAAGCGCGCGCTTATCGGCCTTGATCCCGTTTTTTCTGTTACTCGCGCTCTGCGCCGCCGCAAACGGGATGAGCACGATGCCGCCGAGCACCGCGCGCGCGCCGTTGAACGTGAGCGGGCCCACATACTCCATCCCCTTGCTTTGCGCCACGAACGAAAAACCCCATATGGTCGCCGTGAGAAAAAGCAAAAGGGAGCTTCGAAACGCCGTCTTATTCATTTCTCCGTTCTTTTCAAACCCTTTTCAAATGATTCGCGTTGTGATACAACACCATGTAGCTTAACGGATGGCACACAAAAAAGTCAACAAAAACCGCGCGGGACGCGATCCGTGCTGCCGCTTTTTAGCAGCTTTGGGCCGCCCGCCGCCGTTTGCCTTTCACTCGCGCCGTGCTATAATGCTATAAGAGCGCGCAACGCGCCCGCCGAAGGAGGATATGCTCATGATACGAAAATGCACCGCATTGCTGCTATTCGCCTGTGTGCTGTTCGCCGCGCAAACAGCACTGGCCGCCACGGTAAACGGCGTCGAGCTGCAGCCCTCGCCGTACGGCGCCAAACTCGCCGATAAGTGCTTCGCGCTCGAAACAGAGTATCCCGTCTACGCCAAAGATATCGAAAAAATATACTTCACCATCACCAACAAAACCAAGAAAAGCGCAACCTTCGGCGATGAATACAGCCTGGAGATATACCAAGACGGCGGGTGGTACGTGTGGCCGCTCAAAACGAGCGAGATCGGCCCGAACGGCGAAACCGTCGTATACGTGTGGCCCGGGGACGAGTATGACCTTGACCGAGGCTCCACCCGTTCGGGTAGGCTGCCGCTCTCGTCGTTTAAGCTGCCGCTCGTCGACGGCGTCTACCGCGTCGTCAAGCTGATAAACGGCAAGCCGTGCGCAGCGCAGTTCGAGGTGGGCGCTTCCCGCATCACGGCCGCGACGCCGCATGGCTTTGCGCGCACCGAGGAGCTGCCCGCGGCGTATTCGTTCGACGACGCGCTCGCCGAAGGCGCCTACGTCATACGCGGCGGCGAACAGTTCAACCGCGCCAAGGTGGCCGATTTCATCCGCAAGAGCGGCATGGGCATCCCCTGCACGCTGCGCGTGGTCGAGGAGGCTGAGAACGGCACGCCGCTCGTCAAGGACATCCTATTCGGGCAGCTGATCCAATGGCGTTGCTACGCCGTGCGCACCCGCGGCGCCGACGGCAAAGTCGAAACGGAATATTACAGCAACCTGAGCGTGGGCAAGGTAAATAAAAAGAACCGCGTCGTGCTGTGCGACTATATCAACTTCGGCAAATACGCCCCCAAGGACGCGCGCTTCGCGCTGATCAGCGGTGCGGTCGCCGATGCCTCCGCGGAGATCTCCGCCGTGCAAAAGCTGGTCAAAACGCGCACGAGCATCTACGTCTACACCTGCCTCAGCTACTCGCCGGACGCAAAGTATTACGCTACCGTGGTGCGGAGCGGCAAAAACCGCGTGGAGGTCTCCCTCAACAGCGCGAACACTTACGCCTCCAAAACCATCTACGCGCCCGCCTCTGCCGGCACGCCTAAGGGCCTGACGAGCCTGCGCTGGCTGGATGGCGAGCGTTTTGAGCTGCGCGGCGTTTCGCAATCCGGCAAGGCGTTCACCGCCGTATACAACGTCACGACGGGGGCATACGAAAGCTGAACACGATGCAGAAAACAAGGAGAGAAAATCCCCTGCACATAAAGGAGCACCGGAATGGCCCTAAATAAGAAAGTACTCGAATATATCGACCTCCACCGGGAGGAAGCGCTTCAGCTTTTACTCACCTTGGCTAAAATCCCCGCCCCCTCCAACCATGAGGAAAAAAGGGCCGCGTTCTGCAAAGCATGGCTGGAGGCGCAGGGGGCGGAGGGCGTCTACATCGACGACGCGTTCAATGTGATCTATCCGGTGGGCGTTTCAGGCCCCGACACGGCTTTGACCGTGTTCTCCGCGCATAGCGACGTCGTATTCCCCGATACGGAGGAATTGCCGCTTTTTACGGAAAACGGGCGTATTTACTGCCCCGGCGTGGGCGACGACACCGCAAACGCCGTCGCGCTCATGACGGTCGCGAAGTACGTCGCGCAATTTAAGCTTGTTCCCCAAACGGGCGGGGTGCTCTTTGTGATCACCGCGGGCGAGGAGGGGCTTGGCAACGCGAAGGGCGCTCGCAGGATTATGGCGGAATTTGGCCGCAGGGTCACGGCGTTTTTCTCGCTGGACGGAACGGGCGACGAGATCACAAACGGCGCCATCGGCTCCAAGCGCTTCAGGATCAGGATGGCGACGGAGGGCGGACATTCCTACTGGGATTTCGGCAACAGAAACGCCATCGCCTGCCTCGCCTCTTTGATCGACAACCTGTATGCGATAAAGGTGGACGCCGGTACGACCTACAACGTGGGCACCATAGAGGGCGGAACCTCCGTCAACACGATCGCCCAATCGGCGGAGATGCTCTACGAGTTCCGCGCCGAAAGGAACGAGTCGCTGGCGGGCATGGAAGCTCATTTGAACGCAGCGATCGAGCTCTACCGCGCAAAGGGCGTTAAGGTGGAGGCGGAGCTTATCGGCGAGCGTCCCTGCGCGGTCGGCGTCGATCCCGGCAAGGAGCGGGAGCTTGCAACGCAAACGGAAAAAGCGGTGCGCGAGCATTACGGGCTAAGCCCCGTATTTCGCCCTTCCTCCACGGATTGCAACATCCCCCTTTCCCTAGGCATCCCCGCCGTATCGGTAGGCTGCTGCCTCGGCAAGGGCGCGCACACGCGCGGGGAATATGTGGAGCTAAGTAGCCTTTTGCCGGGGCTGAGGCTCGCCTTCGATTTAATCTCCCGCTATATTGCCTTGCTTTAAAAAATACCCCCGGCTGTGCCGGGGGTATTTTTTAAATCCTGATTATTTCGCGAGATACTTGGAGAACACATAGCCGACTTGGCCCTTGTAAAGGACTTGGGTCCAGTTGCCGGAAACGCCCAGATACTGAACCTTTTCGCCCTTGACGAGAGAACCCATCACGGGATACTTCGCGCTGCCGGGGCCGGTGCGGACGTTGACGTTTGTGGTGGCGGTGCGGTACTCCGCGGGGGAGGGGTTGGCCGCGGCGGTCAAATACTTGCTAAATACATACGCGGTCTCGCCCTTGTAAAGGACTTGGGTCCAGTTGCCGGTCGTACCCAGATATTGCACCGTTTCGCCCTTCTTGAGCGCGCCGATGGCGGGGTACTTCGAGCTGCTGGGGCCGGTGCGCACGTTGACGTTGGCGGTAGCCATGCGGTACTGCGCGGTGGGGGTGGAGCCGTCGGTGGTCTTGGCGCTCATGTACTCGCTGAACACGAACCCGATATCGCCCTTATAAAGCACCAAACACCAGTTGCCGGTCATACCCAGATACTGTACCGTTTCGCCCTTCTTGAGCGAGCCGATCACGGGATATGTGGTGCTGTTCGGCCCCGAGCGGACGTTGACGTTGGCGGTTGCGGTGCGGTAGTACTTGACGGGCGTGTTGATAAGGTCGGCCAGATACTGGCTGAAAACATAGCCGACGCCGTTTTGGTAGGAGACCTTCGACCAATTGCCGTCTTTGCCGAGATACGTTACGAGCTCGCCCTTCTTCAACGAGCCGATCACGGGATACTTTTCGCTGCTCGGGCCGGAACGAACGTTGACGTTGGCGGTGGCGATGCGGTATTCCGCCTGCGCGGTCGCGGCCAAGGCGGGCGCGCCGAGAAGGAGCAGCAGAGACGCGGCGAGTAGAGTGGCGAGCATTCTTTTGAGCATATGTATACCTCCTAATGTAAAGTGTCTCTATATTTGGAGACGTTGTCACAGGAGCTTTCGTTGCATGGGAAATCTACCCAATTCGGGGCATGGGGAGAATGCCGCGAGGGCAAAGAATGCGTATTTCTTCGCCCCGCGTTCTATGCTATACTTTAATCAAATACACGCGGGCTTCGGGGAGAACCCCGGCGGCGCGAAATCAAAGTTCAGAGGGGCGAATATGCGGATTTTGCAAGGGCTTGCCACCAGTCCCGGCATCGCGATGGGGACGGTATCAAAACTTACCGCGGCCTCGTCCGCGCTTACCGCGCGGCCGGTCGCGGATACCTGCGCCGAAAAGCGGCGCGTCGCGGACGCGGTCGAAGCCGTGCGCCTGCATTTAAGCGAACTGTACGAAAAAACGCTCGCAGCCGCCGGTGAGGAGACCGCCGCGATCTTCGATATCCACGGCATGATGCTTGAGGATGAGGATTACAGGCAAAGCATCGATTCTTTGATCGAGCAGGAATCGGTTTGCGGGGAATACGCCGTGTATGAAACCGGCAAACGCTTTTCCGCGATGTTTCTCGCCACAGGCGACGACTACATGATGGCGCGCGCCGCCGACGTGGTCGATATAAGCAGCCAGGTCATAGCGAAGCTGCGCGGCGAGGAAAATTCCCCCGACGCATCGCGCGGCCCGGTTTTGATCGCCGCCGAGGACCTGTTGCCAAGCCAAACGGTGCAGCTTGATAAATCGCTGGTGCTCGGCTTTATCTCCAGGCTCGGCAACCTCAACTCCCACGCGTCGATCCTCGCGCGGAGCCTCGGCATCCCCGCCGTGGCGGCGCTTCAGGAAGGCTACGACGCGTTAAAAGACGGGGTCTTCGCCATTCTCGACGGGTCCGACGGCGCGCTCATCCTCGAGCCGGACGCCGAAACGCTCGCGGCCTACCGAAAGAAGGCGGAGCGCTTCGCGGCCGAAAACGCGCGGCTGCAGGAGCTTTCCGGCGCGCGCGCCGAGACTGCGGACGGTTTCCCGATCGAGCTCGCCGCCAACATCGGGCATCCCGACGAGGCCAAAACCGCCTATAAGTTCAATGCCGACGGCATCGGGCTTTTCCGCAGCGAGTTCCTCTATTTTGAAAGCGACGGCTTCCCGAGCGAGGAATTCCAATACGAGGCCTACAAAAAAACGCTGGCGCTCGACCCGAAAAAGCGGGTCGTGATCCGCACGCTGGACCTCGGCGCGGATAAGCAGGCGCCCTATTTCGAGCTTCCTCACGAGGAAAACCCCGCGATGGGCTACCGCGCCATCCGCATCTGCCTCGACCGCACCGATATCTTCATAACCCAGCTTCGCGCCCTGCTTCGCGCCTCGGCGCACGGGCGGCTCGCGGTGATGTTCCCCATGATCACCACGGAATTCGAGGTGCAGAAGGTCTTCGCGCTCCTCGAGCAGGTCAAGGCCGATCTTCGCGCCGGGGGCGTGCCCTTTTCCGACGACGTCGAATACGGCATTATGATAGAAACGCCCGCCGCCGTTATGATCGCCGACAGGCTCGCGCGGCTGGTCGATTTTTTCAGCATCGGCACCAACGACTTAACGCAGTACACCTTTGCGGCCGATCGCATGAACCCCAAGATCAACGAGCTTTTCAACCCCGGAAGCCCCGCCATTTTGCGCATGATCCGCGCCGTCGCCGACGCCGCGCATAAAAACGGCATCTGGGTGGGCATCTGCGGAGAGAGCGCGGGCGACCCGAACCTCCTGCCGCACTACGTCGCCATGGGCATCGACGAGCTTTCGATGTCGCCCCACAGCCTTTTGCGCGTCAAGGAGCATTTACGCGGCTTACGCAAGGCGGATTGCGAACAAAAAAGCGCGGCGTTTTTAAAATAGCGCCGCGGAATATAGCACGGAGGAAGCATCCATGAAGGAAATCAACTATGTTATCACCGACGCAATGGGGCTGCACGCGCGTCCGGCCGGGCAGCTTGTGAAGGCCGCCATG
This sequence comes from Eubacteriales bacterium, assembly GCA_021372675.1. Lineage (GTDB taxonomy): Bacteria > Bacillota > Clostridia > Christensenellales > CAG-138 > UBA7707. The sequence goes on along the minus strand of JAJFTZ010000060.1, from coordinate 25,953 downwards.
GGATTCAAAAGCGACATACAACTCGGCACCCCGGCAAAAATGGCAAACGCCAAGCGTATCATGGGCGTGATGGGGCTTGCGCTTAAGCAGGGCGAAAACCTAATTATCACCGTGAACGGCGACGACGAGGAGGCGGCATGCAAAGCGCTCAATGAATTCCTCAAAGCGAACCTATGAGCCGTATGCCCAAGTTGGACACATCCGCCGTCAAGGCCCTTTTTTTCGATATCGACGGAACGCTTTTGAGCTTTAAGACCCACCGCATCTGCGAAAGCACCGTCGCGGCGCTTCGTCGCGCGCATACGTGCGGCATGAAGATTTTCATCGCGACCGGGCGGCACAAGAAAAACCTCGTTTCCGTGCCGGAATTGAACGATATTCCCATCGACGGCTTCATCGGCCTCAACGGCCAGTATTGTTGGGACGGCACGGGCGTGGTCTACACCAATCCCATCCCCGCGCACGACGTTAAGATACTGCTCGATTACGTTCTCAAAAGCGAATACGGATGCGAGTTTTTGGGCGTAACCGAGTATTTTGCCAACCGCGTCACGCCCACGATGAAAACGGAGCTCGACCGCGTCGCGATCGCCTACCCCACCGTTACCGATAACCCCGGCCGCGCGCTGGAGATCGACATCCTGCAGGCGGATCTCTACGCGGAAGCGGGCGCGGATTTTTCCTTTCTCGAGGAAATGACCTCCTGCAAATGGTCGTTTTGGGGCTCCGGCAGCATCGACATCATGGTAAGCTCCGGCGGCAAGTGGAACGGCGTGCAAAAGATGATGGAACGCCACGGGCTTTCCCTCAGCGAGGTCATGGTATTCGGCGACGAGGAAAACGACGTGGAAATGCTTCGGGGCGCTTCGCTTTCCGTGGCCATGGGCAACGGCTGCGATAACGCCAAGGCGGCCGCCAAGCACGTGGCCGGGCATATCGACGAGGACGGCCTGTTTTTCGCCATGCGCGCGCTTCTTCCCCGGCTATCGCTTTAGAGGTGGCGATTATGAAGGGTTTTAAGATCGAGGTCTGCTGCAACACCGCGGCCGACGCGTTTGCGGCAAAGGAGGCGGGCGCCGACCGCGTGGAGCTTTGCTCCGCGCTCGCGCTCGGCGGGCTGACACCCAGCATGGGCGAGCTTCAAGCCGCGAAGCGCGCACACATAGAGATCGCGGCCATGGCGCGCCCGCGCGAGGGCGGCTTTTGCTACAACGAGATCGAATTCGAAACGATGCTTTTGGATGCCGAAGCCATGCTGCGGGCGGGCGCCGGCGGCATTGTGTTCGGCATATTGAAGCCCGACGGCACCGTGGATACCGCGCGCTGCACCAAAATGCGCGAGATGATCGGCGAGAAAACCGCCGTATTCCACCGCGCCATCGACGTGACGCCGAATTGGCGCGACGCCATCGACGCGCTGTGCGAGCTCGGCTTCGACCGCGTATTGACGAGCGGCCAGCGGCCGACCGCCATCGAGGGCGCAAAAACCATACGCGAAATGATGGACTACGCGGCGGGCCGCATCGACATTTTGCCCGGCGCGGGCATAAGGCTCGAAAACGCGGAAGGATTTGTGAAACAAACCGGGGTAAAGGAGCTCCACGTCTCCATGCGCGCCTTTCGCCCCGATCTTTCCACGTCCGCCAACCCGGAGATCCGCTTCGGCGGCGATTATGAGCAGGGCTACGCGGCGGTGGATGCGCGGGCTTTACGAAAGCTGGTGGAGTTATTCAAGTTTTAAAATCAAAAAAGCTCCCGCGGCGGTAAAAGCTGCGGGCTGCATCGCGAAAGACGCGATGCAGCCCGTGTTTTTTGGGGATGGAATGGGGATTCGCTTTATTGCCGCTCCGCATTGCCTTCATGGTCGCTCTGGAACTGCGCCAATTTGCGGTTAAGCTGTTTTGTTTCGTTGTAAAGCTGAAGATGGTCGTTGAATATCACGCCCAGCATGCCGATCGCTATGGCGGCGGCAAACGCGGGGAGGCACCACGCCGGAAATGCCTTGAACCATTGAAAGACAAGCCCGAACAACAAAGTGATGCCTACGCCGGAAATAACCCAAAGCGCTTTTCTGGCCCGGGTATGTTTATCCATCGGAAGGATGAGCTGCTGCAGCAATCCGATGAAAAAGCAGGCGAACACCATTTCCAGCGCGGTAAAAAAGCCGAGCGCAGCATTCATTCCTTCGATGAGAACGCCCAGCAAAAGGAACAGGAGCACATAGCCTGCAAAAAACAAGCCCATCGTAAACTTTGCTTTGGCCGCCCACACAAACAGCCGGGCGCAGCCGCTGTTTTCAAACCTGTTTTCACGCATAATCTTTTTCCCTTTCAACTTAAGATGCCAAGCCTTTCTTTCAGGCTTTGTACGTAGTGGCGCGAAACGATAAGCCGTTCGCCGTTTTTCAGCGCGATCTCGACCCGGCTGTTCGGCAGGCTTTTCAGCTTTGCGACCTGATAGAGGTTGCAAAGCTGGGATTTGCCGATGCGCATCAGCCCCGCTTCCTCGTGCCTGTTGAGCAGCGCGGAAAGGCTTTGATGCGTTTCCAGCACCGAGTCTGAGGCGTAAAGGAACGTCTTCCCATCCACCGCCTCGGCATAAAAAACCTCTCCGGGCGGCAGGAAATGCGTTTCGCCATCCTTGAAGCAGGCGATTTTTGCCGAACGCTCGCGCAGAAGCGCCAAGACCTCCAGCATCTCGTCATCGAGCTCTTTGCAGCGCAGGACGACCTCGTTTTCGGAAAGCTCGCCGTGCTCAACCCGGATTTTCATAGCCTCACCAACATTCCCCGCACGCCGGCGTGCGTTTATGCTACCAATATAGTCCGTTTACTTAAAGAATAAAAGCAGCGGTACGCCAAGTTGCATATAGCGCCCGTCAACAGGCAAAGCCTTTGGAGGCTGCGAATGCTTTTATAAAGCGTGCCGCAACGGTTTCCCTGTCGCGGCACGCTATTGCTTCGCGTTTTTCCTTCTCCCGCTATAATATCCCCTCGATCGCCAGCGCAACGCCGTCCTCGTCGCAGCTTAAGGTAACGAAGTCGGCCATTTTTTTAAGCTCCGGCGCGCCGTTGCCCATCGCCACGCCAAGCCCCGCGGCCGAAAGCATATCCATGTCGTTGTGACTGTCGCCGATCGCCATGACCTGCCGCGCGCTTAAGCCCTCGCGGGCCGCGAGAAACGCGATCGCGGCGCCTTTATGCGTGTTCGGCGGCATGATCTCCAAGTTCATACGCTCGGACGACGAAACGGTCAGCTCCCGATACTTCGAAAAGTGCAAAACGGCGCGCTCCCGCTCGGCGGGATCAAAAAAGATCAGCGTCAGCTTGCACGGCGGGTCTTCCCACGCCGCAAACTCCGTTACGGTATCCGAAAAGTCGAATTTCCACGCACGCGAAAGCGCCAAAATCCCGTCCCTCGCCTTAGGGTCCTCCCACGCGGCGCCCCGATCGTCGAGCACGCCTCCCTTGCCGTAGCCCACGTGCAGCATCGCCTTAAACAGGCGGCATTCCGATAGGATACGGCGGGCGTCCGGCGCGGGAAAGACGCGCGAAAAAACGGCCTCTCCCTCCGGCAGAGCGTAGGTGAGCGCGCCGTTGGCCGTAACGGCATAGGAGATACCGGGTATGCCGGGCAGCACATTGCATGGAATGTCGTTCATCTGGCGGCCGGTTGCGGTCACCAACCGGATGCCTCCGGCGGCGGCTCGCCGCATGGCCTCCATGGTGCGCGGGCTCACCTCTTTTTTGCTGTTGAGCACGGTGCCGTCCAGATCGAACGCGACCAAACGGATTTTGCCGCGCAAGTCCTCGAGTTTCCCCATATCAGTCCTTGAAATACTTTTTAAACAGCTTTTCATTGTGGTCGTCGGCATTGTCGGAATTTGAACTGTAAAAGATGGGCGCGTCCACGCCGCGTTTTGCGAGTTCCTCCGTGATGCCCACCACCAGCGCCTGCGCCAGCGTTGTGCCCATGATGTCGCTGATCGGCCCCGTCGGCGCGGTGCAGCCGGGCACCTTAAACGCCGCGTCGCCGTACTCCGCCAAATTGTCGAGCACCACGTCGGCCGCCTCGAACAGCCGCTTGCCGCTTTTATTGCGCGAGGAGACCTTGCTCGAATGCTTGAGCGACGTGATCGCGATCACGTTCGCGCCGCGCGCACGCGCGCCGAGCGCCATCTCCACCGGCACGCTGTTGCGCCCGGAGTTAGAAATGATCACAATGGTATCGCCCTCCCCCACGCCGTACAGGTTCAAAAGGATATCGGCGTAGCCCTCGAGGCGCTCCAATTGCGTGCTCTTGTTGAGCTTTTCGTGCAGCATCAGCTCGCCGGGCAGAATGCCCTTGACGAAAGCAAGGCCGCCCGCGCGTATATAAAGCTCCTCCGCGATCAGATGCGAATGCCCCGTGCCAAAGGCGAAAAACTGCTTCCCGTTGCAATAACTCTCGGCAGCGAGCTTCGCGGCTTTTTGCAGCGGCTCGGCCTGCGTTTCCTTCAGCACCGAAATCTGTTCCTTGATATACTCGAGATACTTTACGATGGCTTCCATAACTCCTCCTTCAAGATAACCACGCGGTGAGAGCGTCGATATACGCCTCCCCCGCGCCCCGTTCAAAAACGCCCATGAGCGCCTCATAATCGCCCGCGTCATAGGCGTCACGATCGGCCAAATAGCCGAACAGCGCGTTCACATACCCAAACATTTCAACGCCCTTGCGCTCCTTGAGCTTGAGCGCGAGCGTGGAAAACAACTCGAACGGCGAACAGACGATCTTAACCCCGTTTACCGTCAGCAGCCCCGCCTGCACCGCCACCTCTCCCTGTTCGCTCTTATGGAGATGCTTTGCCTTGAGGAGGCCGACCGCGGCGCCCTCCACAAAGGATTCGGCCTTGCGTACGGTCGCGCGGTCTATGGTGCTTGCCTTCACCGCCTCGAGGTTCCGTGAGGCGTTGTCGTAGTTCCTCCGCGCCGTGTCAAGCGTCTCCGCACGCGCCTCCTTAAGCGGTACGGTGCGGTAGCTTAACGCAAGCTCGGTAAGGGGTGAAAAATCGCCCTGTCCCCGCAGCTCCCGTATCTTGTCGCAGACGGCTTGAGCAAACCGCTCGCACTCCTCAAAGCTGCTTTCGCGCCGCGTGAAGCGCGTGCTCATATCGCCTGCCGAGCCGTTGACGAACAGCGTCATATCGTATTCGTCCCGCAGCCGGGCGTTTACGCCGCCCGGGAAGTCTGCGCTGAGAAGCCTGTTTTCGGCGTTGAGCACGGTGGGGTGGCAGCTCAGGTTGTAAACGAGCAGCTTTTTGCCGTCCGCGCGCAAAAACTCCATCAAAAAAACGCTCTGGTCGCTCGGGAGTTCCATTGCGTGCCGGTTGGTGGCAAGCCGCCCCTCCATCGCGCCCCGTGACATCGCCACGGATACCTCGGCCATGTCGGAAAGCGCGCTTTCCACCGCCGCGGCGCTTTGAGTAACAAGGTACTCGACAAGATCGGGTCGCGCTTCGCCTAAAAGATCGGGCATCGCTTGGTTGATGCCGCTTTCCATATCGAAGATGCCGCCAAACGACGCGTGCGTGTGCGTGCAGCAAACAAGAAGGTTTTCCCGCCTGATCCCGAGCGGTAAAAGCCGTTCATGCAGCGCGCGCATGCACAATTCGTCAAGGTTTAATACGTCCAGCCCCAAGATCACGACGGGCGGTTTATCTCCCTCGCAAAACGTAAGCGCGCGGGCATATAATTCGTCGTGCACGCCCTGCGCCTCGCGGAAAACGGCGTAGCCCGCCATTTGGCAGGGCAGCGGCGGCGTGATCGCCGCCGCCGCGAATCCCATTTTCATGCTTTGTTCGCCTTCCCCTTGCAGTAGGTTTGCAGCACGCTGTAATCGTCCCCCAACACCACGAGGTCGGCGTCGTAGCCCACGCGGATGTACCCGAGCCTATGGTCGAGCCCCAAGAGCCTCGCCGGATTTTCACTGAGAGCCGCCAAGGCCCATGAAATGGGCAGTTCCGCCGCTTCGACCAACAGCCTCAACCCCTTGTTGTACATCAGCGTGCTGCCCGCGAGCGTGTTCGTGCCCTTGATGAACGCCGAACCCTCTTCGTTTACGACAAGCACCCGTTCGTCCAGGCTGTATTCGCCCGGAGGCGCCGCCTTAAGCGCGAGCGAATCGGAAATGCCCACGATGCGGTCGCGTCCCTTGGTTCTGAATAGAATTTGTACAACGTCCATGCTCACGTGGTGCCCGTCGAAAATCAGCTCCGTATAGGCGTCGCTGCGCATCAGAGCGCCGACGCAGCCCGGCTCCCGGTGGTTGAGCGGCTTCATGGCGTTGAACGCATGCGTAAAGCAGCGCGCGCCGTTGCCGAGCGCGTACATCGCCTGCTCGTAGGTGGCGGCCGAATGGCCGATGCTCACCACCACGCCGCGCGCCGCGGCGCAGCGCGTAAAGCGGTAGCCCTCGTCCTTCTCGGGCGCTATGGTGATGTAGCGCACATGGCCGCGCGCCGAAAGCTGCCAGCGCTCGAACAGCGCCGTGTCGGGCGCTATGATGCGCGCGGGGTTCATGGCGCCCTTATACTCCGCGTTTAGGAACGGCCCCTCAAGATGGATACCTAAAATCTCCGCGCCGGCAGGCTTACTCTCCATCGCGTTCGCGATGCGCCCGCAGGCCGCGGCGATGTTATCGGGCGTCTCCGTAAAGACCGTGGGCAGATAGGCCGTAACGCCCTCGTCGGGCAGCTTGGACGTCCAGAGCTTCAATTCTTCCTCGCTGCAATAGTTGGCCATCGCGCCGTAAGCGCCGTGGGTATGCACGTCGATAAACCCGGGCACCACGCGCGCGTTCCCCCAGTCCTCGGCGCCGGGCTCGCCGTAGCCGAGCACCGCGGCGATTTTGCCGTTTTCAACCTCAAGCGTCGCCGGCAAAAACGTGCCGCCGACAAAAACGCGCTTGCTTTTGAGCTTCATTTATCTTTCACCCTTTCCGATCCGGTTCAAAATGCTTCCGTTACGTCCTTTTTAAACGCCGTCCGCCTTGAATACGATGCCCGCACTTAGGCGCGCCGCCTCGATCAGCCGCGTTTCCGCGCGGCTTTTCTCGAGAAGCGCGTCCCGAAACGCGAGGTCGTTTTCCTCAAACGCCCTGACGAACGCTTTCATCTCATAATATAACACATTTTCCTCGCTCTGCGCCTGATACTCCCGTTCCCCCTCCTTGGTCACGACCGTAAACCCTTCCGACAGCGTGCTCGAAACCGAGGGGATCACGATATAGCCCTTTTCGCCTTGAATTTGGATAAGGTTGCGGCTCTTGCTGTCCTTGCAGGAGGCGGCCGTGCAGACGAGGCCGGGATAGCGCGCAACCATCACGCCCGAGGTATCTATGCCGTTTATTGCGCGGTTCGGGAAATACCTTAGCTCCTCGGGCTCCCCGAAAAGCTCCAGCAAAAAGCGGAGGTTATAGCAGCCGAGGTCCATCAGCGCGCCGCCGGAAAACGCGGGGCTGAACGCGTTAGGGACCTCGCCGCGCAAAAAAGCGTCGTAGCGGCTGGAATACTGCGAAAAATTGAGCTGCGCCAGACGCGGCGCGCCGATCTCGAAAAGATGCTCCTTGATGAGCTTCAGGTTCGGCAGGTGCGGCACGGTTATGGCCTCAAACAGCAGGAGGCCCTTTTGCTTTGCGAGCGCGCAAAGCTCGTCCAGCTCGCGCGCCGTCGAGACGAACGGCTTTTCGCAGATCACGTGGCGGCCGTGCTTAAGCGCCTCATACGCCCACGCGAAATGCTCCGAATTGGGCGACGCCACGTAGATCGCGTCGAGCGCCCCGTCGCTTAAAAATGCCTCCCGGTCGCAGCAGGTGCGCGTCACGCCGTTTGCCTCGGCAAAGGCGCGCGCCGTTTCCTCGCGCCGGGAGTAGACCGCCGCGATTTCGGCGCCGGCCTTGCGCGCGGCATCGAGAAAAGAGCGCACCACGAAATTGGTGCCTACCGTACCTATCCTCATTGCTTTTCGTCCCCCTGCTTTCTCTTGGCGTGCTCTTTTACCGCCTCGCGGAAGGTGCGGATGTTGATGCCCTTATCGTAATAAACGTCGAGATATTTCACCCCGATGCGCTTGTCCTTCTCAAATTTGGCGGCGATCGGCGCCAGCGCCGGGATATGGCTTATGACGTCGTTGGGGATGATGAAGACCTGATCCGGCTTCTCCGGATCGTAGGTAACGAAAACCGACCCGCTCGGCACCTCGTCCGTCGCGTGATTCATTTTTTCGTAGAACTTCTTTTCGATGCGGTTGAGCTGCGGGTCGTAAAGCTCTCCCTTGAACTCGTAGAGCCAATACGAGAGGAAGCTTGAATCCCGCATGGGCTGGATGCGCTCGGCGCTGTGGATGTTGGCCAAAGCCACCTTGCCGTTTTGCGCCATGCGCGTGATGACGCGCTTATCCCAAGTCTGCTCGAGCCACCGAAATACCGTGAGCAGCGCGATGCCCGTGAGCACGAAGCTCCCGAGGAACACCCATTTGAGCTCCGGCATTTTCGGTATCAAAACAAACAACAGCACGATCAGCGTTACGACGACCATGAAGATAATCAGCAGGATCTGGTTAAGCACCTTGGCCACTTTCAGTTGCATGCGCGTCCCCTCCGGTAAAAAGATAGTTCTTTTCAATCAAGTGGTCACCCCGAAAAATCGAAGTGACCACTCAGCAGCTTATTCACGCGGGGTTATTTTAGAGACCCGCTTTCTTTAGGGCGTCCAGGAAGTTCGAAGTCTCCATGGACGGCATGATCTGAGAGGTCAATTTCCCGCCGTTGAGCTCGGCGATCTTGCGGTAAACCTCGGCGTCCTCCTTCGTTGCCGCGATGGAGCGCGTCACCATCACATATTTCGTGCCCGTGATGGGCGCCGCGTTGCCGACGTTGATCTCCGCCACCTTTTCGCCGGATTCGAGGATCGCGAGCGCGTCAGTCGGGAACTTTGCGATGACGAACACCTGCTCGTCGATATGCTCCCTTGCGTACTTCAGCGTTTCCTCGATGCCGTAGACCAACACCTTGGATTCGCGCGCCGCGAGCGGCAGCGCCATCTTCTGGATCGGGTCCTTGGCGACGGCGTCGTTGCAGACGATAATCACCTTGGCGTTGATGTACTTTTGCCAGGCGACCGCCACCTGCCCGTGGATCAGGCGGTTATCGATCCTCATATGCTTAATCATGCTTAACCCTTCCCTCTGAGTAACTTATTCACATCGACTGTGCCGTTTTGCGTTTCGGCCATCACCTCGTCCGCAAGCGCCTCCCTATCGGAAAACTCCTCTCGCATGGAGATGAGCGAGTACAGCATCGGCAGCGACAGGCCCGTCAATACGCGCACACGGTCGCCAACGAAATACATCGCGCGGTTGCTCGGCGTTCCGCCCAGCATATCGGCCAGAAGGAATACGCCGTCTCCCGTGTCGAGCTCGTCGATCTTTTTCCCTAGTTTGGCCTGAAACTCGTCCGGATTATCCTCCGGCCAGAGCGCCAGAAAATCGACCTGCCCCAACTGCGGAACCAGCATGGACGCGGACGATAGAACGCCTTCCGCCATGCCGCCGTGGCTTATCAATAAAACGCCTACCACAGCAGCTTACAGAATGCCTACCGCGCCGAGGATGAAGCAAACCACCGCCAATCCGCCAATGACGGCGACCGGCGTCCACTTTGCCTTTTTGAGCAGCGCGTAGCACGCCGCCACCAGTACGATGGGGAGCATGTAGGGGAGGATGCCGTCGAGCGTATCCTGCAGGCGCACGCTTTGCGCCACGCCGTCGATCTCCTTCATGTACTCGTACTTCAGCGATACGCCGATCATGCTCGGCACGAACCCGCCGATAACCGTCAGGCCGAGGATTTGCGCGGCTTCGCTGAGCAGTTTGAAGTCGGACTCGCCGCTGATATCCTCGATGATGCCGACCGAGCGCTTATAGCCCCAGTTGAACAGCGGCCAGCGCACCCAGAACATGAGGAGGAACGGGATGATGAGGACGAGGAGCGACAATAGGCTGCCCTCGGCCGCGAGGCCCGCAGAGATGATGTACGCCAGAGGCTGCACCAGCACGGCCTGCACCGTATCGCCCAAGCTGGCCATCGGGCCCATGAGGCCTACCTTGATGCTATCGGACAGATCGGCCTGATAGCCCTCTTCCAACGCCACCGACGCGCCCATGATGACCGCGGATGCGCCCGGATGGCTGTTGTAGAACTGCATGTGGCGCTCGAGGTTATCGCAAACCTCGTCGTTGGTGTCGTAGAGCTCCTTCAATACGGGGATCATGGAATAAGCGAAACCGGAGGCCTGCATGCGCTCATAATTCCAGCAGAACTGCAACGTCCAATTATGCCTGGTTGCCGCCTTTTTCTTAGCAGAGGTGGAAAGCTTTTTGTTTGTCCTGGCCATGACTTACGCCTCCTTCGCTTTCTTTTGAGCCATCATATACAGGCCCGCGGCCGCGACGCCGATGATCGCCAAGCCGATGGTGGGAACGCCCATGTAGGCAAACAGCACATAGCCGACCAGCATGTACGGCCAGTATTTTTTAAGGTTCATGTAGGACAGCAACAGCGCGAAGCCGACGGCCGGCAGCGCGGCGCCGATAACCTGGAGGCCATGCTGGAACCAGATGTACTTCTCGATGAACTGCTGGATGTAAACATACTTGTCGATGAAGAGCATACCGACGAACACCGGGATGAAACGGGAGAGGAACCAAGGAACCGTGCCCATCCAGAACCAGAGGCTGAACGTTTTGAGGTTTTTCTTCGCAAGCGCGCCGTCGCACGCATGCTGGAAGACGGTGGTCGTCATACGGCCGAGGATGTCGAACAGCACCATGAACATCGCAAGCGCCGCCGCCACCACCAAGCCTTGATCAACGCTCCCTGCGCGCGAGGCGACAAACACACCGAAGATCGCCCCGATCATGTAGTCCGGCTGTGTTGCGCCACCATAGCTGTAAAACCCGAGCGCCATCAGGGAGCATGTCGCGCCGATCGTTAGTCCAAGGCCGACGTCGCCGACGACCAAGCCGGCTACGACACCCATGAACAGCGGCGACCACATGTTGACGCCGAGGCCTACAAACACGATGATCAGGCCGGTGAACAGAGCTAGAAGGAATGCGAGTAATACCGTGCTCATATCTTTCTCCTTGTCTCCTGTTTATTTTTGGCGGAGCGAACTCCGCTAGAAACCGATTTTTTCTGCGTTCAAAATATCAGGGAGCGAGAGAGCGATTACGGACGATTATTTAAATTGAAAAAGACTTAACGGCGCGGTGGCCGAAGAGCATTCATAGATTACGGAACTGGTCGGAAACGGTCGTGATCGAATATATTATATGACGATTCCATAGAACCGTCAACATACATATGGAAAATAGAGGACACTTTCCCCCTCTAGTGTTCTATGCATGCTTATTCAAAATCATGCTCGCAGGTGGGAAATATCGGGTAAAGCGGGCTCTCGAAACGGCGTATTTTGTTGACTTTCCGAGCGATCCTTTCTATTATTTAGATAATTGCTGACTTTTCAGGAGGTACCGCCATGCTTGCGAAAGAGGTCGTCGTCCATGGGATAAAAAGCGTCTCCGTGGAGGGGCGCGAGATCGACGCCGAGCGTTTAAAGCCCACCGAGTGCCTGATAGAGACCCAAGTTTCCCTCATCAGCGCGGGCACCGAGCTTTCCCGCGTTTTCGGGCTTAAAAAAGGCGCGGCCTACCCGATGCGGCCCGGCTATTGCTCCGTAGGGAAAATCTTAAAAAAGGGCGAAGGGGTGGATCAGGCCGGGGAGGGGGATATCGTGCTGTTCAGCGGCCCGCACAGTAGCCTTCAAATCTACGACTATACGAGAAGCGACGGCGGCATCCTCCACAAGCTCGATAAAAACACCGCGCCGGAGGAAGGCGCGTTCCTTATGATGTGTTGGATCGCCATGAACGGCATCCTTCCCGCCGACGTAAAGCTCGGCGACACCTGCGTTATCATGGGCTTAGGCACTTTGGGGCTTATCCTTTCCATCCTTTACAGGAAGATGGGCGCGAAGGTAATCGCCGTCGACCCCATGGAACACCGCTGCGCTCTCGCCAGGGAAATGGGCATACGCCATGCGGTCGACTGCGCCCCGGAAAACCAGGCGGATGCGATCATGGCCCTTACCGGCGGAAGGGGCGCCGATATCGCGGTGGACGCCTCGGGGCTTTCCGCGTGCATCGAAACCTGCGTCAAGGTGGCGGCCAGGCACGGCCAGGTCATCTTATTGGGCTCCCCGCGCGCCGACCATACCGCAAACGTGACGCCCACCTTCAACGCGATTCACATGAAAATGCTCACCGTGATAGGCGCGCTCAACCGCCGCTACCCTTACGAAGAGCAGGAGGGCTCGAGGCTGTGCATCAAGCGGGCCATGCGCTATCTCGAGGAGCTTTTGCAGGAAAAGTCGATCGACGTAAGCAAATTCACCAGCCATACCGTAAGGCCCACCGCCGAGGAGCTGATGCTCGCCTACGACGGGCTTATGAACAGGAAAAACGAGTTCACGGGCGTGATCATCGACTGGAGATAAAAAAGCCGTCAAAAATCCCCCGGGGGTTCGGGGGCCGAAGCTCCCGGAGGTTCTAATCCGCCGCCGGCGACGGCCCGCAGGCCTAGTGCCTGAGGCGTGCCCCGCCGAGGGCCGACATGTGCGGCGGCGGAAATCCTTGCGCAGCAAGGATTTCTTTGCAGGAAGTATCGGCCGCGAAGTATGAGCAGGTACTTCCTGTAACTTCAAAAAAGTGGCGTAGCCACTTTTTTGATATAAATCAAAACCACCAGTTAAACCGGTGGTTTTGATTTTGGCGAGAGCATGTGGGAATCGAACCCACCTAAGCGGGGCTAACCGCTCTTACCGGTTTTGAAGACCGGAGGACACACCAGCACCCATCTGCTCCCAAATCTTTTACTAGTATACCCACACCGCCGGCGCTTGGCAAGAGCCGTTAAGCCTGACGGACCGGCACGCGCACATCCCCGGATTTTTTGGTGAACTGCGCGCGATCCAAATAATCGAGCAGCGCGAGGGCGTATTTGCGCGAGGACTGCGTCGCGTCGCGAAACTCGGCCAGCGTGAAGCTCGGCGCGCTTTCCGTGAGGGACAGGATCACCGCCTTGGCCCGCTCCACCGTTTTTTTGTGGAAGTAAAGCGCCTCCGCGCCCACGAACAGCACGCCTTCATCGACGAGCACGTCGATGATCGCCTCCGTATCCTTTTTCTTGAAGCGGGCGACGGTCTCGGCCCTTTCGGGCGGCTGGAAAGCGGCCGCCTCGTACAGGGCGGCGATATCCTTCTTGAGCTTTGCCTGCTCTTCGGAATAGCGCGCCTCGTAGGAGGGCAGCGACGCCGTGCCGTCCACGATCTTCAAAAGGCCCAGGGCCTGATAGCGTGCGAGGATTTCGTCCCCCACGGCCGATTTCTGGCCCGGCGCGATCGAAGTCCTTAGCTCGTCGGCCCTCATGCCGGCCTTCAGGGGGTTTTTCGCGTGGAAGGCCGACAGGAGCTTTTTCGTGCGCAGGTACAGCTCTTCGAGGCTCTCGGCATCCAAGGGAACGCCGCCCATGAGAAAAACGCGCCCCTCCTCGACAAGGGCGTCCATCTGCTCGAAGAAAAGCTCCTCGCCGAGGCCCGCGTCCTTTTTGAGCGCCGCCATGCTCTGAAAGGTCTTTGCGCCCTCGCGTATCCGCCGGAGCAGCTTCTCGGCGGAGCTGCCGGACGAAAGCACCGAAAGGCTTTCCAATACCCTTTGGTTGTTCCTGCGGTGCCGCTGGGGCGCGGCGTCGATGATAACGCCCCCGCCCACGGTCTCGAGCGGCGAATAAAAGCGCACCACATAGCGGTCGCCCTGCCGCACGGCTACCTCCTCCACGAACCTGAGCTGCGCGAAACCCTCCTCGCCGGGCTTGAGCTCGTCGGCGTCCAAAAGCGCCACCTTGCAGAGCACGTCGCGCGTGCCGTGGTAAAAATGGAGCCGCGAGCCGTTTTTGACCACGCGCTGCGCGTCCTTCAAAACGGTGAGCCTCACGTCCGCCATGTAGCTTACTTTGAGTGAGCCGGGCGCCGCGATCACGTCGCCGCGCGCAAGCTCCTCTTTTTTAATGCCGGCCAAATTCACGGCCACGCGCTGCCCCGCGTAAGCCCTTTCCGCCGCGCTCGCGTGCACCTCGATGTGCCGCACGCGGCTTTTTAATCCCGACGGGTACACCTGCACCTCGTCCCCCTCGTTTAGCGTGCCCTCGACCATGGTGCCGGTCACGACCGTGCCGAAGCCGTCCACGGTGAACACGCGGTCCACGGGCAGCCGCCAGGGCTTTGAAATATCCTTGTTTTGCACGTTCTCCGCGAGGCGTTCGATCTCTTTTTTAAGCTCCCCGAGTCCCGCGCCCGTATGCGAGGACACGGCAACCATGGGCGCGCCCTCCAAAAACGTGCCCTTAACGGCGGCGGCGACCTCCTCCTTGATGAGGAGCAGCCATTCCTCGTCCACGAGGTCGCGCTTGGTGATGGCCACAATGCCCGCCTTGATATCGAGCAGCCTTAAAATATCGAGGTGCTCCTTGGTCTGGGGCATTACGCCGTCGTCCGCCGCGACGACGAGGAGCACCATGTCGATGCCGCCGGCACCCGCGAGCATGTTTTTGATGAACTTTTCATGGCCCGGCACGTCCACGATTCCCGCGCGCGAACCGTCCTCGAGGGGAAGGTACGCAAACCCGAGGTCGATCGTGATGCCGCGCTTTTTCTCCTCCTTGAGCCGGTCCGTATCCGTGCCCGTAAGGGCCTTTATGAGCGCCGTTTTGCCGTGGTCGATGTGCCCGGCCGTACCGATGATGATGTTTTTCATGGGCGCACCTCGAGCGCGAACGCGAGCGCGAGCGCCACGGGCTCCAAATCCTCTTCGAACAAGGTGCGCGCCTCCAACAAAAGCCTTTCCTTGCTGATCCTTCCCACGACGGGGAGCTTTTGCGCGTGAAGCCGCCTGTCGAGCTCGTCCACGCTGATATCTTTGGGCCCTACGGCCACCGCGTAGGATTTCGTTTCCCCGCCGGGCACCGAGCCGCCCCCCGCCTGCACGGCCGTTTCCGTAAGCTCCAACGTTGCCGCGTCACCTAAGCTGAAAAGGCGCAAAAGGCGCTCCGCCTTTTCCTTTACCTCCAAGGCCGAGGCGGACAGCATATGAAGCGCCGGTATTTCCTTCATGGCGCGCGCGGGATCGCGGTAGAGCCGAAGCGTCGCCTCAAGCGCCGCGAGCGTCATTTTATCCACGCGCATCGCCCTTAAGAGGGGGTGCTTTCGCATAACGTCGATGTACGCCTTTTTGCCGGCGATTATGCCCGCCTGCGCCGCGCCCAAAAGTTTGTCGCCGCTAAAGCACACTACGTCGGCCCCGCCCGTTAAACTGTCCTCGAGGGTCGGCTCGTCGTGCTGCGCGAGCATGGGTACCAGCGTTTTGATCCTGCGGTTCAAAACGCCGCTGCCGAGATCGTGTATAAGGGGGAGGCCCGCGTCTTTCGCGAGCGAGGAAAGCTCCTCCACCGATGCGCTTTCCACGAAGCCCGTCATTTTGAAATTGCTGGTGTGCACCTTGAGGAGCGCGCCGCACGCGGGCGAAAGCGCGCGCGCATAATCCGCGAGCCTCGTGCGGTTGGTGGTTCCCACTTCCTTTAAAATACAGCCCGATTGCTCCATGACCTCGGGCACGCGAAAGCATCCGCCGATCTCCACGAGCTCGCCGCGCGAAAGGAGAACCTCCTTGGCTTTCGCAAGCGCCGCAAGCGCTAAAAGCACCGCGGATGCGTTGTTGTTCACGACGAGCGCGTCCTCGGCGCCGGTAAGCTCCGCGACCAGCTTCGACACATGGTCGTCCCTGGAGCCTCTCTGCCTGTCGCAAAGGGAATATTCGAGGTTGGAATAGCCCGCCGCCACGGAATTTACCGCCTCGACGGCGGCCTTAGGTAGCGGCGCTCTCCCGAAATTCGTATGCAGCACGATCCCCGTGGCGTTGACGACCCGCTTTAGGGCGTTTTCTCCATTCCGCTCCACGCGCGCGAGCACGGCCGCCTCTATGCGCCCGACGGACGGCGCCTCCTGAAGCGCGCCGCTTAGAAGCCCTTCGCGGATCGACGCGAGCTCCGCGCGCACCGCCGCGACGACGCTGTCGCGAAAGCCGGCTTCACACTTCGCCTCCACGGCGCGCAAGGCAAGTACGTCGTCTACCTTGGGGATACGGCTCAACTCGCTGCTCTGCATAAACAGCTCCTTTTCGCTTCGGAAATTTTGGTGTTTTGATTATACCATCCCCTCCGTTTTTTAGCAAAAGCACAGCCGCACGGTAAAAAATATATTGGAAATTGCGGTTTACAAAACCGGTTTTTGGCGATAGAATGTATATGGACGGATTTTGATATTTCGTTAACAATATCGTGGGATGATGGCTATAAGGAGAGCTTTTCGCCGATAAACGAGGGATAAGGGCGAAAAAGCGCCGAAGGGGCAAGCGTATCCGGCCGTGCCGGGCGGTGCGTGAAACTCTCAGGCAAACGTACTTTTAGCGGGACCCCTCTCTGGAAAACAGAGAAACGGCAAAATGATTTGCCGTTTTTTATTTTGGGAAAGCTGAGGGTGTATGGCGGCCAATTTTCGGATCATCACCAACAATCCGGCCGTGAAGGAGAACTTCCCCGCCGTTTCGGAGCTCCATGAGGAAAGCGTGGAGGGCGTGTACAGGCTTTGCCGCGACGCGGTTCACCGGGGCGCCAGGCTCATAAGCCACCCGCTCGCCGGCAGCGTGAAGCCCAACGAAAGCCCCTACAGGAGCGTAGTCCTATCGGCGGGCGCCGCGGCGCTGGATTTGGATTCCCTCTCGCATATCGAGGGAGCGATCCAAACCCTCAAAAAGCTTCCCGTCAAACGCCGCGCCTATCCCGAGCGGACGCTCGAGGATTTTCGCGCCATCGACCTTGATCTTATGCGTTCGGCCGTTTCGGCCTTGCCCCACGACTATCATTTTTGAACCGTACACTTCATTTGGAAGGGAGAACAACAAACGCTATGTCCGAAATCTATGACCTCCTTGTGATCGGCGGCGGCCCGGGCGGGCTTGCCGCGGGCATCTACGGCAGCCGCGCGAGGCTCAAAACCGCCATCCTCGAGAAGGGCCGTCCCGGCGGACAGGCCGCCACCACCGAGGAGCTCGAAAACTACCCCGGCTTTTTCGAGCACAGCACCGGCCCCGCCATCGCCGCGCAGTTCGCGCGCCATGCGGAGCGCTTCGGCACCGCCATCCTCAAGGGCCTCGTGACCGACGTGCAGCTCGACGGCATGGTGAAAACCGTTACCGTCAAGGACGGCACAACCTATCAGGCGCATTGCGTCGTTTTAGCGCCGGGCGCCGAACCCCGCTCCCTCAACGTAAAGGGCGAGGGCAAGCTTCGCGGCAAGGGCGTATCCTACTGCGCCACCTGCGACGCGGACTTCTTCGAGGATCTCGATATCGTGGTCGTCGGTAACGGCGATGCCGCTATCGAGGAGGCGATGTACCTGACCAAGTTCGCCAACGAGGTAACCATCATCGTCATCCACGACGAGGGCATCCTCGACTGCAACAAGGCGAGTGCTGAAAAGGCCTTCGAAAACCCCAAAATCAAATGGATATGGTCGAGCGTGCTCGACGAGATCATCGGCGACGAGCTGGTGGAGAGCGTCAACATCAAAAACATCAAAACGGGCGAAATCACCTCCAAGGAAGTCAACGGCGTATTCTTCTTCGTGGGCACCGTGCCAAAGACCGGGTTTTTAGAGGGCAAGGTCGAGCTCAACAAGCAGGGCTATATCGTGGTCAACGAAAAAATGGAAACAAGCGTGCCCGGCGTATACGCGGCGGGCGACGCCTGCGTGAAATACCTCAGGCAGGTGATCACGGCCGCGGCCGACGGCGCGATCGCCGCCGTGGCTGCCGAAAAGTACCTCGCCGAGATGGAAAACTTCCGCACGCAGGTGCTCGAAAGCAAACGCCCCGTCCTCTTGGCGTTCTGGGCGCCGCAGATCGAGGAGAGCATCGCGGCGATCTCCGTGCTCGAAAAGACCGTAGAGAAGGAAAACGGCGCGCTCGCCCTCGCCAAGCTCGACACCTACCGCAACCAGAAGACCGCCTCCGCCTATCAGGTAACAAAGATACCCACGGTATTGCTCTTTGAAAACGGGCAGGAGAAGGGCCGCGTGGAAGGCGGCGTCACCGAGGCGGCGGTAAAGGAACTCGTGAAGAAACTATAAAGCTTTCCTAATAAAAATACAGCGGAAACGGAGGATAGAAAAATGATTGAATTGAACAAGGAAAATTTTGACCAGGAAGTTCTCGAGGCGAAAGGCGTCGTATTCGTAGACTTCTGGAGCCCCAAATGCGAGCCCTGTCTGGAGCTTCTGCCCGAGGTGGAGGCGTTTGCCGAAAAGAACGAGGGCCGCGCGAAGTTCTGCAAGCTCGACACCGCGGGCAACAAGCGCCTCTCGATCGCGCAGAAGGTCATGGGCATCCCGACCTTCGTATTCTACAAGGACGGCGAGAAGGTTTTCGTGTTCGACAAGGAAGCCATCGACTTCCCCGCCGTGCAGAAAAAGCTCGACGAGCTGATCGGCTAATGTTTTTTTGCGGAAAGGCAAGGGGAACCGAACCCCTGCCTTATCGCTGAAAATAAAAAACTTAAAAAGGAGGGATAGCTCTTATGCGCTTGGAAATTGGCTCCATATTCATCAAAAACGTGGCTTTTGCCGATAAGACCGAAGTAAAAAACGGCACGCTCCACATCCATAAAGATGAATTGGCCAAAGCGACGCGCGGCGGCGACGACAGGATCAAATCCGTCGAAATCTTTTTGGCCCGCCCCGGTGAATCGGTTCGCATCATCCCGGTCAAGGACGTGATCGAGCCCCGCGTGAAGGTCGAAGGCCCCGGCGGCATCCTGCCCGGCTTTATGGCGGGCGTGGAGCAGGTCGGCTCCGGCAGGACGAACGTCCTCAAGGGCGCGGCCGTCGTAACGACGGGCAAGATCGTTGGGTTCCAGGAGGGCATCATCGACATGTCGGGCGCGGGTGCAGCATACACCCCGTTCTCCGCGACCCAAAACGTGGTTGTCAAGGTCGATCCGATCGACAGCCTCAAGCAGCACGAGCACGAAGTGGTCGTCCGCCTTGCGGGCTTCCGCGCGGCGCAGTACCTCGGCGAAGCGGGCAGAACCGCGAAGCCCGATAAGGTGGACGTGTACGAAACAAAACCGCTCCTCGAGCAGGTGCGGGAATACCCCGGCCTCCCGAAGGTCATCTACGTCTACATGCTGCAAACTCAGGGCCTTCTGCACAACACCTACTTCTACGGCGTGGATGTGAAGCAGATCGTGCCCACCTTCATGTACCCCACGGAGGCGTTCGACGGCGCGATCTCGAGCGGGAACTGCGTTTCCGCCTGCGACAAGAACCCCACCTACGTGCACATGAACAGCCCCGTGATCGAGGACCTCTACGCCGAGCACGGCAAGACCATCAACTTCCTCGGCTGCGTCGTCACCAACGAAAACGTGACGCTCGCGGATAAGGAAAGGTCCTCCAACATGACCGCGAAGCTCGTGGAGTTCTTGGGCGCGGACGCGGCCATCATCTCCGAGGAAGGCTTCGGCAACCCGGACGCCGACCTTGTGATGAACTGCAACAAGATCGAGAAGAAGGGGATCAAGACCGTTCTCATCACCGACGAGTACGCCGGGCGCGACGGCGCTTCGCAATCCCTTGCCGACTCGACGCCCTTAGGCGACGCCTGCGTTACCGCCGGCAACGCCAACGAGGTCGTCACGCTCCCGAGGATGGATACCGTGATCGGCTATCCCGAGGTGGCGGACATCATCGCGGGCGGCTACGCGGGGAGCCTCGCGGCGGATGGAAGCATCACCGCGGAGATTCAGGTCATCACCGGCTCCACCAATGAGCTTGGCTACTACACGCTCACCGCGAAGGGGATCTAAGCCCCGTACCTTTTCACAAAAATATTAAGAAAGGCAGGAACATGTCATGGGCATGCTGCAAGGCAAAAAAGTGGCCATTTTGGGCGACCGTGACGGTATTCCGGGCCCGGCGATCGAAGAATGCGTAAAGTCCGCCGGCGCCGAAGTGGTATTTTCCACCACGGAATGCTTTGTCTGAACGTCCGCAGGCGCCATGGATCTTGAAAATCAGGCTAGGGTCAAAGCTCTGTGTGAGCAATACGGAAACGAGGAGCTCATCGTGGTTTTGGGCGGCGCGGAGGCGGAAGCTTCCGGCCTGGCCGCAGAAACCGTTTCCGCAGGCGATCCTACCTTTGCGGGTCCGTTGGCAGGGGTCTCGTTGGGACTCAAGGCATATCACATGTTCGAATTGAAGAACGAAGTCGATCCCGCCGTATATGACGAGCAGATCGGCATGATGGAAATGGTGCTTGATATGGACGCCATCATTTCCGAGGTCACGACCTACCGCGGTTGATCTCAAAGCTTTGTAAGGAGGTAACAGTGTGACAAAAACACGCATTGTTCACTACATCAATCAGTTCTATGCCGGTATCGGCGGCGAGGAGTTCGCAAACACGCCGCCCGAGAAGCGCGACGGTCACGTCGGCCCCGGCATGGCCTTGGGCGCGGCGCTCAAGGATGTGGCTGAGATCGTGGGCACCGTCATCTGCGGCGACAGCTATTTCAACGAAAATGTCGAAACGGCCTCCGCGGCGGTGTTCGAGATGATCAAGGGCTACAATCCTGAGATCGTCGTCGTAGGCCCCGGCTTCAACGCCGGCCGCTACGGCATGGCCTGCGGCATGGTTGCCGAAATGGTGGACGAAAAATTAGGCATCCCGGTGGTGGGCGGCCTCTACATCGAAAACCCGGGCCTTGAAATGTACAAGCGCCACGGCTATTTCGTAGAGGTGGGCAATTCCGCCGCTTCCATGCGCCAGGCGATCCCCGCCATGGCCGGCATCGTCAAAAAGCTGATCGCGGGTGAGGAGATCACCGAGGGCTACGTGAAAAAGGGCCTTCGCGTGAACTATTTCGCGCCGGAGCGCGGCTCCAAGCGCGCCGTCCGCATGCTTTTAAAGAAAATTTCGGGCGAAGCCTTCACGACCGAGTACCCTATGCCGGTATTCGACCGCGTGGACCCGATGCCCGCCATCAAGGACATCACGAAGGCGAAGATCGCCCTCGTATCGTCCGGCGGCCCGGTGCCCAAGGGCAACCCCGACAGGATCGAATCCTCCAGCGCCTCCAAGTACGGCAAGTACAGCCTGAAGGATATTACCGACTTCACACCCGCCAACGGCGAAACCGCGCACGGCGGTTACGACCCGGTCTACGCGAACCTCGACCTCGACCGCGTTTTGCCCGTGGACGTCGTGAAGGAACTGGTAAATGCCGGCGAGATCGGCTCGCTCCACGAATACTGGTACGCCACGGTCGGCAACGGTACATCCGTCGCCAACGCCAAGGCTTTTGCACGCGAGATTGCCGAGGATTTGATTGCCAGCCATGTGGCGGGCGTCATCCTCACCTCCACCTGAGGCACCTGCACGCGTTGCGGTGCAACGATGGTAAAAGAGATCGAGCGTCACGGCATCCCGGTGGTGCATATGTGCACCGTCGTACCCATTTCCCTTACGGTCGGCGCGAACAGGATCGTGCCCACGGTAGCCATTCCCCATCCCTTGGGCAACCCGGCGCTTGAGCCGGCCGAGGAAAAGGAGCTTCGCCGCAAGCTCGTGAGAAGGGCGCTCAAGGCCCTCACGACCGAGGTAGAAGGCCAAACCGTGTTTAACGACTAAGGCGCAAACGCTCGCAGGGCCGGGCGCGCGGCGCCCGGCCCGTTCTTCAAAACCGAAGGTAACGTTTTTACGTTTCGATAGAATACATCTCCAAGGAGGTTTTTACCTATGAGCTTCCCCGTATTGAAAGGCGCGGCCTACGCGCTCATCCAGGCAAACGATATGGTGCTCCATCAGGGCAGCACCCAGGTAAGCGAAAGGCGCATCCACCCCGATTCGGAGCACCTGAAAAACCTCCCGGAGCATTTCAGGAGCTTTGACGACGTTGTGGCGTACCCCCCCAACCAGGTCTACATCGGCAACCTTCGCCCAAGGGATTTAAACTCCATCCAAAGGCCGTGGTACGAAAACCCCGTCGTGGACGCTTCGCGCGAGGGCAAATACGGCGAGATCATGCCGCTCGACGAGTTTTACGGCCTGATGAAGGCCGTGGACGCTTTCGACCTCGTTTTTTTGGAGGAAAGCTTCCAGCGCGCGGCCGCGGAGAAACTCCGCGCGCATAAGGCGCTCGGGTCTTTGCCCGCCCTCGATAAGCTCGATAAAAACCACGCACAGGCTGCCGATCTCAAGGAATGGGTGGACGCCCATAAGGCGGAGCCCATGTACTATAACGGCACGCTCGTCGGCTGCGTCAAAAAGGCGCACGAGTTCGACGCCGCGCTCTCCGAGCACGTCATGTTCGAAAACCTCGTGAGCAAGGCCTCCGCGGTCTACGCGCTCGCCCTGCTTCTCCACAAAACCGGCTTAAACGCCGAGGACGTGGAGTACGTGCTCGAGTGCTCCGAAGAAGCCTGCGGCGATATGAACCAGCGCGGCGGCGGCAACTTCGCCAAGGCCATCGGCGAGGTGTGCGGCCTTGTAAACGCCACGGGGTCCGATACGCGCTCATTCTGCGCGGGTCCGGCGCACGCGCTCGTGGAAGCGGCGGCGCTGGTGCAGGCGGGCATTTACCGGCACGTCGTCGTGCTGGCGGGCGGCGCCTCCGCGAAGCTCGGGCTCAACGCCAAGGATCATGTCAAAAAGGGACTTCCCGTGCTCGAGGACTGCTTGGGCGCATTTGCCGTGCACATCGCGGAAAACGACGGCGAATCCCCCGTCATCCGCACGGACGTAGTCGGCCGCCACAAGATCGGCTCCGGCGCTTCGCCGCAAGCCGTGATGCAGGCGATCGTGGCCGACCCGCTCGACCGCGCGGGCATCGGCCTCAAGGAGATCGACACCTTCTCCGTGGAGATGCAAAACCCCGAGATCACCGAGCCCGCGGGCGCGGGCGACGTGCCCAAGGCAAACTACAAAATGATCGCAGCACTCGGCGTGATGCGCAAGGATTTCGAGCGCGCCGAGCTCAACGACGTGGTCGAGCGCATCGGCATGCCGGGCTTTGCCCCCACGCAGGGGCACATCCCCTCGGGCGTACCGTTCCTCGCCCATTGCAAGGATATGATCGAGGGCGCCGAGCTCAACCGCGCGATGATCGTAGGAAAGGGCAGCCTTTTCTTAGGCCGCCTCACCAATCTGTTCGACGGCGTTTCCTTCCTCGTGGAAAAGAACCCGGGGCTTGCCCCCGCTTCCGCCGCCGCCGACCGCGATGAGATCAAGCGCATGATCGCCGAGGCGATGCTGAGCTTTGCCGCGTCTCTCAAGGCGGAGTGAGGGGTGCAGCCATGGATACCGTAAAAAACACCGTCGCCGAAATCTTCGAGGAAATGGCCCGCGGCTTACAGACCGGCGGTTTTCAAAAGCGTACCCGCGTGGGCCTTACCTTGATGGGCAGCGAGCACGGCGAGGAGGAAATGCTCCGCGGCGCGGAACAAGCGCAGCAATCCGACCCCACGCTTTCGGTGGTGGTCATCGGCACGCCGCCCAGAGCCACGGTCTTGGAGGTCGTGGAGGCGGATTGCATGGCCGCCTCGCATGCGATTATGGATGAAATGCTCCTTTCGGGGCGGCTCGACGCGGCCGTCACCATGCATTATTCCTTCCCCATCGGCGTATCCACGGTCGGCCGCGCTATAACGCCCGGCTTCGGGCGCAAAATGTACGTGGCCAACACCACGGGCACCTCGGATACCGAGCGCGTCTCGGCCATGCTCAAAAACGCCGTTGCGGCAATCGCGGCGGCGAAGGCGTGCGGAAACGACGCGCCTACCGTAGGCATTTTGAACCTCGACGGCGCGCGCCAGCTTGAGCGCGCGCTCCTCAAGCTAAACGAGCAGGGCTATCCCATCCGCTTCACGAGCTCGGCCCGTGCCGACGGCGGCGTGGTCATGCGCGGCAACGACCTGATGCAGGGCGTGCCGGACATCATGGTGATGGACTCCCTTACCGGCAACGTCATGATGAAGCTCTTGAGTGCGTTTTTAACCGGCGGCAGCTACGAAAGCTTAGGCGACGGCTACGGCCCCGGCATCGGCCCCAAATACGACCGCATCATCAACATCATCTCCCGCGCTTCCGGCGCGCCCGTGGTCGCGGGCGCGATACGATACGCGGGCGAATGCGCGAAGGGCGGGCTTTTAAAGAAGGTGGAGGAGGAGTTCAAGCTTGCGGAAAAAGCGGGGCTATCCGCGCTCCTCAAGTCCCTCTCCGCACCCGCGGCCGCTAAAACCGACGCGGAGGAAGTGAAGGCCCCGCCCGAAAAGGTCGTCACCAGCGAGATCCCCGGGATCGAAATACTCTCCCTCGAGGACGCCGTGCGCGCGCTCTGGAAACTCGGAATCTTCGCCTCTTCCGGCATGGGCTGCACGGGCCCGATCGTGCTCGTGGCGCCCGAGGATCACGAAAAGGCGCGCGAGGCCCTGAAGGGCGCCGGGTACCTGTAATAACGGCACAACGCTTTTACGAAACGGAGGAAGGTTAACACCTTCCTCCGTTTTATATAGGCTTAGCCATGTTTTTTCTGGACAACGGATTCGTTGTGTTTTATAATGAATTTGCGTTATTCTTGCACAAATACAACGTTGTATGCCTTTTCACATCCCTTTTAAAATCCTACGGAGCAAGGCGGACAAAGATGTCGTTATCCTTCAAGCAAACGGCCGCAAAAGAGCGGCGCCAAACGGGAAAAAAGCCTGCCGGCGTTATCGCGCTTCTAGCGGCGGTTCTTTTTGCCGCGTTTTTGTTTTCCTTTTCGATCGGCCGCTACGGCGTGCCCGTTTCGGAGGTCGTCCGCATCTTTTTGAGCCGCGTTTTCCCCTTGGAGCAAACGTGGACGGCGGAAATGCAGACGGTCGTTATAAACATCCGCCTGCCCCGCATTTTGATCGCCTGCCTCGTGGGGTGCGCGCTTTCGTCGGCGGGCGCTTCCTATCAGGGCGTGTTTCAAAACCCCATGGCGTCGCCCGATATTTTGGGCGCGTCGAGCGGCGCCGCGTTCGGCGCGGCGCTGGCAATCCTCTTAGGCGGCTCTTCGCGCGTCATTACGCTTGCGGCGTTTGCCTCGAGCCTCGTCACCGTGATGGCGGTTTACCTCATCGCGCAGCGCGCGCCGGGGCTGAAGGTGGTAAACCTCATCCTCGCGGGCATCATGGTCGGGTCGCTTTTCACCGCGGGCACGTCGTACATCAAGCTCGTGGCCGACCCCTCCAACCAGCTCCCCGCGATCACCTATTGGATGATGGGCAGCCTTTCGGGCGCGAAGCTCAAGGACATGGCGTTCGCCTTTTTTCCCATCGCGATCGGGCTTATCCCGCTCTTTTGCGTGCGTTGGCAGGTAAACGTGCTCACCTTGGGCGACGAGGAGGCGCGCACGCTCGGCGTGAACACGAACGCGCTGCGCCTCGCGGTGATTTTATGCGCCACGCTTGCGACCGCCGCGAGCGTTTCCGTAAGCGGCATGATCGGCTGGGTAGGGCTTGTGATACCGCATCTTTGCCGCAAGGCGGTTGGCAGCGACTATAAGTATCTTATCCCCGCGAGCATGATCTTCGGGGCGGCGTTTCTTTTGATGGTCGATGACGTTTCCCGCAACCTTCTTGCGACGGAAATCCCCATAGGCATCCTGACGGCTTTCATTGGCGCTCCGTTTTTCCTCTATCTCATTTTGAGAAAGGAGGAAG
>JAJFTZ010000057.1 GCA_021372675.1 Eubacteriales bacterium | reverse complement strand
GCTTCCAACCGCCGCCGGCGACATGTGCGGTGGCGGCGGAAAGCCTTGCAATGCAAGGCTTTCCTTGCAGGAACAACCGGCCGCGCCGAAGGCGCAGGTTGTTCCTGTGACCCTCGAAAAAGTGCCGCAGGCACTTTTTCGACAAGCAAACGCGGGGCGGAACCTACGGTTTCCGCCCCGCGTTTATACTTTAAGTACCTATTCCACCCGCATGATATCCGCGCCGAGCGCCCTGAGCTTTTGCTCGAAAAACTCGTACCCGCGGTCGATATAGCGTATGTTATGGAGCTCGCTCCTTCCCCGTCCCATGAGCGCGGCCACCATGAGCGCCGCACCGGCCCTCAGGTCGCTCGCGTAAAGCGGCGCGCCGCTTAAGGCCTCCACGCCCTCCACGAGCGCGGTGCGCTGGTTGATGGTGATGTTCGCGCCCATGCGGCTAAGCTCGGTCACATGGTTAAACCGCGATTCGAATATGTTTTCCACAATAAAGCTGTTACCCGCGGCGGTTGAGAGAAACGCCATCATGGGCTGCTGCAAATCGGTGGGGAAGCCCGGGTACGGGAGCGTTTTTATGTTGACCGCGCGCGGCCGCCCCTGCATGGTGACGCGTATGAAAAACTCCCGTCCGTCGTCGCCCTCGATCACGCGCACGCCGCTTTCCATGAGCTTTGCGGAAATAGCCTCGAGGTGCGTGGGGATAACGTTATTTATAACCACGTCGCCGCGCGTGGCGGCAGCCGCGATCATAAACGTACCCGCCTCGATCTGGTCGGGGATGATGGCGTAGGTGCAGCCGTGAAGCTTGCGCCCGCCGTTGATGCGTATCACATCCGTGCCCGCGCCCTTCACCGAGGCGCCCATCATGTTCAAAAAATTGGCGACGTCCACAACGTGCGGCTCCTTCGCCGCGTTGTTGAGGATGGTAACGCCCTCCGCGCCCACGGCCGCCAGCATGATGTTGATGGTGGCGCCCACACTCACCACGTCGAGGTAGATTTCCGCGCCCCTGAGCTTTGCAGCCTGCGCGCGCACGATGCCGCTCTCGGTCACGACCTCCGCGCCGAGCGCCCTAAGGCCCTTGATATGCTGGTCGATGGGCCTTTGGCCGATGAGGCAGCCGCCCGGCAGCGCGATCTCCGCGTAGCCGTAGCGCCCCAAAAGCGCGCCCAGCAGGTAGTATGAGGCGCGCAAAAGGCTTACCATTTCGAATGTGACGCTATGGGTGTTGATGCCCCTTGGGTCGATGCGCATGCCCTGATCGGGCGTAAATTCCACGGTCGCCCCCATGCGCACAAGGATTTGCTCTAAGATTCGTACGTCCTCTATGGCGGGAAGGTTTTCGATACGGCAGCTTTCTCCCGATAGTATCACCGCCGGGATGATGGCCAGCGCGGCGTTTTTCGCGCCGCTTATGGTGACCACGCCCTCCAAACGGTTGCCGCCGTTGATGATGAAATGCGACATCAGCGCTCTCCTAACGAATGAAGTTTGGCCTCACGCGGGCCGGTTGCGGGGATGTAACCCCTAATGGCAGCCCGAGCAGCACGAGCAGGAACCGGAGCAGCCCTCCTTGGGCGAGCAGGCGCATTTGCCCTCGTACGCGCGCTCCGTTTCGCCGCCGCAATCCGGGCAGCGAACCTCGTTCATTTTCGCGGGGGATGTAAGCTCGTCGAACACCTTCGAGCAGTTCTTGCATTTGAATTTTAACAGTGCCATAGCCTCTTACCCGTTTCCGTTTGCCGTCGGTTGTTGTATTGTATCATTTTAAGCCCCAAAAGGCTACCCCCTTTGCCTTAAGGCAAGTAGTACCTCGGGTTATACGCGAAGCCGTCGATGCGAAGCTCGAAGTGGAGGTTCCCCTTTTCGCCGTAGGTTTCCTCGCCCGCCAGGGCGATCTGCTCCCCTTTTTCCACCGTGTCTCCAAGGCGCACGAGCGCGCTCCCCAAATGGGCATAGCGCGTCAAAAAACCGTTTCCGTGGTCAATCTCCACCGTAAGGCCGTAGTTGCCGCGCGCCAGCACGCTCACCACAACGCCCTTTTCCGCCGCGCACACAGGGCTTCCCGCTTCGAGCTTATAATCGAGTCCCAGGTGCATGCCGCCGTTTCGCCGCCCGAAGTTGGAAACGGGTTTCCCTTCCGCGGGCGCCGTAAAGCTCAGTTCATTCGCGCTTTTGCCTTTTTCGCCCTCGTCTTTGCCGGGCTCGCCGTCCTTTTGCGCGAGCGTGCCCACGGCGATCACGCGGTTTTCGCTCTCGCGCACCACCGTGCGCTCGTCGGTTTCCGTCCTTTTTTCCTTGCCGTTCACGTAGATCACGCGGGAAATCACGGAGCTTTCGCCCTCGTGCCCAAGGCTTTGCACCACCCTGAGCCCCTTCAAAAGCGTGCCGTCGCGCTTTGTTTCCTCCTTGAAAGTTAAGGTATCGGTCGCTTCCGTCTGCAGCACGGTCTGCACCTTGAGCGGATGCCGCCCGTTCACGAACGTTTCGTAAAGCGCCTCGAGCGTGGTCAGCTCCGTGGCATCCGGCGCGTCTTTTAGCTCCACCTTGTCGAGAAACGAGCTTGAAATGCGGCCCTCTCCCTCCACCATAGCCTCGTAATACGCCTTTACGTCGTGCAAAAGCTCCTCCGCCGCCTCGCGGCTCGCGAGCACGCCCGCCGCTTTGCCCTCCACCACAACCGCCGTCTGCATGAACACGGGCTGCGGCGAAGCGGTCGCTTCGCTTTGCTGTTGGGCAGGCTCGGTCACGGCTGCCGCAACGGTCGGCTGCGGCGTGGGAGCCGGCGTCGCCTCCGGCGCCTCGGTCGGCGCGGGCGCGTTCACGGCCTCGCGCGAAACGCGGAAAACGGGCACGGCGATCAAAAGCAGCGCAAACGCAAGCGCGGCCAGCGCATAGAAGCGCGCCTCGCTTTTCGCTTCGCCGCGCGGCGGGTTTTTATCGTGCGGGGTCTCAAGAAGAGGCTCTTTTTCCTTTTCCATGAAGTTTATTATACTTCACGCGGCCGTCCGCTTCAAGCCGGGAGGGTTGTACACAAAATGTAAACAAATAAAGAACGGCGTTTTTGCCGCGCCGACTCCGCTTGACAGCCGCCGCGCCGGGGTCTAAATTTAGAAGAAAGGCGGCGTCCGCCGGAAAAGAGGATGCACTATGAAAAAATACCGCGCTTTTGCGCTCCTTGTACTTGCGATCTTTCTTTTTGCGGGCTGCGCAAAGAAGCCCGTAAGCCCCACGCCCACCGTCGCGCCCACGGCGGCGGCGACCCCGAACGCACCCGCGACCTTACAGCCTCCCACGCCTACGCCCGTTTCCACGCCCGCGGCGGGCGACGCCGTACTCGCGGCCTATTTCAGGCAAAACTACGATCTCGGCTATGCCGAGGCGGCCTATGCGGATCTGACGCACGACGGACAAAACGAACTGATCGTGGTGGAGTTGCTCGACGAATCCGGCACCCCCGCCCCTGTCGCGCTTTCCTCGGTAACGGACAGCAGCGACTTTCGCGAGGGTTATGTGCGCGTGTTTTCCCTTGTGAACGGCGCGGCGGCGCAGATCTACGAGCGCGAGGCGAACCACGCGCACGTGGGCTGGCAGCAGCTCTACCTGCTTACCGACGAAACGGGCGCGTATCTGTTCGACTGCAACCCCTCGGTCTTTCAGGGCTATGCGGATTATACCTACACCCTCTTTTCGCTCGACGCGAAGGGCGGCGCCGTCGTCAAGGAGAGCGGCTATCTTTCCTTCGTGGTAGACTCCGCGGGCGACGGCTACACATATAAAGACGCCGCCGGCAAGGATGTTTCCGCCGACGTGGCGGCCTTCGAGGCCGCGGCGCAAGGCTATGTCGAACGCGCCGTGCCTTTGCTCGTCTACTTCGAAAGCCTCGACGGTACCGTGCTGTACGACTTTTTAAACAGGGAGCTGTACCAGCATTCTTGACCGCCTTTTAAAAAAACCGCCCCGGAAAAATTCCGAGGCGGTTTTTTCTTATCCGGATTTTACGCCTTCATCCTGTCGAGCAGCCTCCGCACGGCGGGCAAAAACGCCGCCAGCACGCACAAAAACGCATCCAACCCAAGCGAGGAGCCATTGTACGCGATGGAATAGAGCCACGCGCTTTGGAACCCCGCGTCGGCGGCGTAGGAGGAAAAGAAAATAACGCCGCTCAGCACGGAGCACGCGAAGCGCCCGAGGCCCGCCACCGCGATCCCGAGCGGCAGGCTTTTCGGGAACAGCGACGCGATTCCGAGGCAGGTGAACGCGAAGATGTAATCGAGCAAAAACTGGGCCCAATGCACCACATACGCGCCCTGTACCACCTGCAAAAGGCTGTACGCGAACGCGGCCGTAAAGCCGTACGCGGGGCCGAACGCCATCGCGTAGGCCGTTACCGGCAGCATGCTCAAAAGCGTGACGGAACCGCCCATGGGCAGCTCAAAAAGCTTGAAATAGCTCAGAACGAAGGAAAGGCTCACGCAGAGCGCGCCGTACACGAGCGCGCGCACATTCGGCTTTTTTTTTCCCGCGCCCCCGTTAAGCTCCCGCTCCGGCGCGGCGTTTTTGACGCGCCGCGAGGAGCGAGCGAGCGCCGCAAAAAGCGCCGCGACCGCGATTGCGCCCAAAACGAGCAAGACGATACCCTTTGTGTCGAGCTTCCCCAGTTCCTCGAACAGCTTGAACGACATACGAAACCACCTCTTTGCAAATTCAAACGAAAGCCTCCGCCGCCATACTTGGCTCGCGGAGGCAAAAGCGTATCCTTGCTTTGCTTTTTCTCCCGCTTCCCTACGTCGGCATGATCCGTACAGGTTCCAAGGGTCTCTCTCAGCCGGCGCTTCTTACCGCGCCGACGCCCCCAGCGGATGGTCGTTTCGATTGTATGCGCATTATAAAATGAAACGCCGCTTCTGTCAAGTCGGCGGAACTGAAACGTTTTTGTTGTATTTTGCGCCGCGGCGTTTTATAATACAATGTTGATTTTAAGAAAAAGGACTTGGATTATGGACATTCGCAACATCGCCATCATCGCGCACGTGGACCACGGTAAGACTACCCTTGTGGATCAGCTTCTTCGCCAAAGCGGCGTTTTTCGCTCCAACGAGCAGGTGCAGGAGCGCGTTATGGATTCCAACGACATCGAGCGCGAGCGGGGCATCACCATTTTATCGAAAAACACCGCCGTCACCTATAAGGGCACCCGCATCAACATCGTGGATACCCCGGGCCACGCCGACTTCGGCGGCGAGGTGGAGCGCATCCTCCAGATGGTGGACGGCGTGCTTCTTCTCGTGGACGCCTTCGAGGGCTGCATGCCGCAGACCCGCTTTGTGCTCAGAAAAGCGCTTGAGCTTAAAAAAATACCCGTGGTGGTCGTAAACAAGGTGGATCGCACCGATTCCCGCCCCATCGAGGTGGTGGATGAAACGCTCGAGCTTTTCATGGAGCTTGGCGCGACCGCCGAGCAGATCGACTTCCCCGTCGTATACGCCTCCGCGCGCGACGGCTTTTCCGGCCTCGACCCCGACGACCTCGGCGCCGATATGACGGCGCTTTTCGACACCATACTCTCCACCGTCCCCGCGCCGCAGGGCGGCGAAAGCGCGCCGCTTCAAATCTTGTTTTCCACCGTCGATTACGACGACTATGTGGGCCGCATCGGCATCGGCCGCGTGGAACGCGGCGCCGTGCGCCGCGGCCAGGTCGTTACCATCTGCGGCGGCGGAACGCAGCGCGACGTGAAGCTTTCGCGCCTCTACCGCTTCGACGGCCTTAAGCGCGTGGAAATCGAGGAGGCCGCCGCGGGCGAGATCATCGCCGTGGCCGGCATTGCGGATATAAGTATCGGCGAGACCGCCTGCGACCCCGCCCGCGTCGAGCCGCTGCCCTTCGTGCACATCGACGAGCCTACCGTTTCCATGATGTTCCTCGTCAACGACAGCCCCTTCGCCGGGCGCGAGGGCAAATACGTCACCTCCCGCAACCTCCGCGAACGCCTCTTCAAGGAGGTGGAAACCAACGTCGCCATGCGTGTGGAGGAAACTTCTACTACCGATATGTTCAAGGTTAGCGGGCGCGGCGAGCTGCACCTTTCCATCCTCATCGAAACCATGCGCCGCCAGGACTATGAGTTTGCCGTTTCCCGCCCGAAGGTCATCATGAAAACGGGCGCAAACGGCGAGCTTCTCGAGCCGATCGAGGAGCTTACCGTGGACGTGCCGCAGGAATACGTCGGCGCCGTGATGTCCGGCCTCGGCACGCGCAAGGCGGAGCTTCAAAACATGCTTTCCGAATCGGAGGGCAGCACCCGCTTACTGTTTTTGATCCCCGCGCGCGGCCTTATGGGCTACCGCGGCGAGCTTCTCACCGAAACGCGCGGCAACGGCGTGATGAGCCATATCTTCCACGGCTACGAGCCGTACAAGGGCGATATCCTCGAGCGCACGCGCGGCTCCCTCGTTTGCAGCGAGGCGGGCGAAACCTCCTCCTATGGCCTCTATAACACGCAGGAGCGCGGCGACCTGTTCGTAGGCCCCGGCGTGCCCGTCTACGAGGGACAGGTCGTGGGCGAATGCTCGCGCAACGAGGATATCACCGTGAACGTGTGCAAAAAGAAGCACGTCACCAACATGCGCGCCTCCGGCTCCGACGAAGCCCTTAGGCTTACCCCCTACCGCATGCTAAGCCTCGAGCAGTGCCTCGAGTTCATCGCCGACGACGAGCTTGTCGAGGCCACCCCCAAATCCGTCCGCCTCCGCAAGCGCATCCTCCAAAAGGAATTCCGCATGAAGAAACAGGCGCAGGCGAAGGAGTAGGGAAACGGTTACTTTTCTTGTAAGAAAAGTAACCAAAAGAACTTTTGGCTTAGATTACAATAGATTTGCTTTATACGAAAAGGCGCTCAAAAACGAGCGCCTTTTATGCTGCTTAGGGAATAAAGGCTTTGGATACCCTATGCGCGGCGTGCCCGCCGCGCAACCTCAGACCGCAAGTATCTTTGCAACCTCCGTCAGCGCCTTTATTTTGATATAGGTCGCGGGTTTTCCGGGCACAGCTTCGTCCGCACCGATCAAAAAGCACGTAGCAAACCCCGCCGCGTTCGCGCCCGCCACGTCGCGCGCGAGAAGATCGCCCACATAGGCGCACCGCGCGGGATCAATCCCCATTTTTTGCGCCGCGCCGAGAAACAGCGCGGGATCGGGCTTTCGTGCGCGTTCCTTTGAAGAAAGGGCGACGACCTCGAACCGCTCCCGTATGCCATACAGCTCCAGCTGGCGCAGCGGCATGACGCGGCTCGTCGTATTGCTGATTACCCCAAGGCGCAGCCCCATGACGGAAAGCTCATCGAGCGCTTCCTTCGCCTCGGGCCGCAGCCTGCGGGTATGGTAAACGCTCGCCCAAAGGTCGCTGAGCATATCCCCAATCAGCGTGAAAAAGGGACGGTATTCCGAATAACCGCCAAATACATATTCGCCCCAGATGACCGCCGACGGCGCTTCGATTTCCGTTTCAACGCTGTGAAGCTTATACCGCCTCGCCCCCGCGACCACGAGCTCTTCGAAACGTTCTCCGGAAAGCGCGGCTATTTTCGGCGCAAAGCCGCCCACCAGTGCCTGCGCCGTACACACGAAATGCGCGCGGCTCTCCGCCGTCGCCTCCACAAGCTCCAGCGTGCCGCCCATATCGAAAAATACCGCTTCGAGCTTCATCTTAAGCTCCTTCCGCTTCATATGCGGCCCTTTATTTCACCTTCGACCCCGGATACATCGTGTCGAGCAGCGCCTCCACGAGCCTCGCGGGCAAAAGGCGCTTCAAAAACACCAGCACCTTGTACATACCGCCCACCGTGCGCCGCACGGGCGGGTTTTTGGAGCGGATGGTCTTTAAAATTTCCTTCACCACCACGCCGGGCGCCTTTCCGTTTTGCTCGTCGCGTTCCATCTGCTTGATCGCCTGCGCGCACCGCGCCCCGTAAGCGCTCGCTTTACAGCCCTCCGCGTAAGCGCGCGCGGACGTAAAGCCCGTTTTCACGTCCCCCGGCTCCACGAGCGACGCCTTAACACCCCATGGCTTAAGCTCGATGCGCAGCCCCTCCGTGAGCGCCTCCACCGCGTATTTCGAGGAGCTGTAGAGCGTTTGGAACGGTATGGAGAAAATGCCTCCCACCGAGCCGATGTTCACGATCAGCCCGTTTCTTTTTTCGCGCATGGAGGGCAGCACCGCGCCGATGCAGCGGAGCGCGCCCGCGTAGTTCACGTCCATCTGCTTTAAGGCTTCCTCGCCCGAGCAATCCTCCACCGCGCCCGCGATGCCGTTGCCCGCGCAGTTGATCAAAATGTCGATGCGGCCCTCTTTTTCGAGGATGTCGTCTACCGCCTTTTTCACCGACGCGCCGTCCGTCACGTCCATTTTAAGCATCGTGATATTGCCCCCGCCGTACGCCGCGTCCTCGCCGCCGCGCCGTGAACCGCCGTACACCGTAAACCCGAGCTTCGCGAGAGCGTGCGCCGTTTCATAGCCTATGCCCGAGCTCGCGCCCGTCACCAGCGCCACGCTGCCGTAGGGATTCTTGTACATGAAAAGCCCTCCGTTTTTCGTATGAAATTTATAAAGGAAAAGGAATGCCTTATTATAGCACATTTTCTTTTTTACTTCACCGTGATATGCTGTTGAAAGAACCTGCTTTCGGAGGCTTCCATGAGCATCTATCTCGATAACGCCGCAACCTCCTTCCCCAAAGCGCCCGGCGTAGCCAAAGCGATGATAAATTATATAGGCGGCGTGGGCGCGAACATCGGCCGCGCGTCCTACCCCGCCGCCGCCGAAGCGGCGCGCACGGCTTTTTCCGCGCGCCAAAAGCTATGTGAGCTTTTTCATTTCGACGACCCTCTGCGCGTCGTTTTCACCCCCGGCGCGACCGCCGCGCTCAATCAGGTGTTGAAGGGTTTCTTAAGCGACGGGGATCATGTGGTCGTAGGCCCGCTCGAGCACAACGCCGTGATGCGCCCGCTCCGGCAACTAAATAAGCGAGGCGTAAGCTTTTCGCGCATGGCGGCGGACGAGCGCGGCGTGATCGACCCGGCTTCGCTTAAACCGCTGCTTGCACCCAACACCAAGCTGGTGCTCGTTTCCCATGCCTCCAACGTATGCGGCACGCTCGCGCCCGTGGAGGAGCTGTCAAAAATCTGCCGCGAGCGTGGAATTCCCCTCGTGCTGGACGCGGCGCAGACTGCGGGGCATCATCCCGTCGATTTTAAGGCGCTCTCCTTAAGCGCGCTCTGCGTGCCCGCCCACAAGGGCCTCCTCGGCCCGCAGGGCGCGGGCGCGCTGCTCCTTTCCGAGAGCTTTGCGGAAAAGCTCGAACCTCTCGTGAGCGGCGGCACGGGCAGCATGTCCGACAGCGAGGAGCTTCCGCCTTACCTGCCCGACCGTTTCGAGGCGGGCACCTTGAACCTGCCCGGCATCTACGGCTTCGACGCGGCGCTTTCCTTCGTGCTCGAACAGGGCGTAGATAATCTTCGCGCGCATGAAATTTCGCTTACCGACAGGTTTTTGAAGGGGATCGCGGGCCTAAACGGCGTTCGCGTCGCGGGAACCGGCGACGCCTCAAAAGGCGTGGGCGTCGTAAGCCTCGATTTTTTACACAGGGATAACGCAGACGCGGCTTACGCGCTCGAGCGCGACTACGGCGTTTTGACGCGCTGCGGCCTTCACTGCGCCCCGTCCGCGCATAAAACGCTTGGTACCTTCCCGCGGGGTACGGTGCGCTTTTCCGTGTCCCCCTTTACAACCGAGGCGGAAATAAACGCGGCGGCCGCCGCCGTGCGCGCGTTGGCCGAATAAAAGCGGAGGTTTTTATGAAGAGGCGTTTACAGGCGTCCGAATCCTTTCCCGTGGCGGCGCTTTTAAGCCTGAGCGGCGGGCTGATGGACGCGTATTCCTATCTGTACCGCGACAAGGTGTTCGCAAACGCCCAAACGGGCAATATGCTCCTTTTCGGCGTCAACCTTTCCACGGGCAATTTCCCCGAGGCGCTTCGCTACCTTGTCCCCGTGCTCGCATTTGCGCTCGGCATCGCGCTTGCGGAGCTTGTGCGCCACCGCTTCAAGGGCAACGGCCGCATCCACTGGCGCCAGGCCGCGCTCGCGATCGAAATGCTCTGCCTCGCCGCCGCGGCGTTTTTCCCGCAGAGCCTGAACCTAATCGCGAACAGCCTCATTTCCTTCGCGTGCGGCGCGCAGCTCGAGGGCTTCCGCAAGGTGAACGGCAGCGGCATCGCCACCACGATGTGCATCGGCAACCTCCGCGCCTCCATACAAGCGTTTTGCGACTTCGGCTTTGCAAAAAACAAAGGCGCGCTCAAAAGCGGCCTTCTCTACTTAAGCATCATCTCGCTGTTCGTCGTGGGCGCGGTGCTCGGCAACCTGTGCGTTTCGCTTTTTAAGGAGTTCGCGATACTCGCCTGCCTGCCCTTCTTAGGCGCGGCATTTTTGCTTATGCTCAACAACGAGGAACAGGATATCCCTTCGCCCTAAGCGCGCTTTTTCCTTATTGCGCGGAAAAATGCAAAATGGCCTCGAGCACCGCGCCGCCCAAGGCGCGCGCTTTATCGGAAACCGTAAAGCAATGCCGCCTTTCACAGCGCGGGTCTACGTCCCCGCACTTCATACCCTGCGCGGCGTAAATACCGTCGGGCAGCAGGCCGCGCAAAACGCCGTTCAGCTTGGCCATTACCGGCTCCCCGTCCACATAAGCTACAATCTCTCCCGCCGCCACGGTATCGCCGATCTCGCGCACAACACGGAATACGCCCGCCTTAGGCGTATGCATCACACGCTCGAACGTGAAGCCGTCGATGCTGCCGGGTTCCTTCGTATCGGGATAGGGGCTGCCCTCGTAGTATACGCGGCCGAGGTCGTGCCCGCGCATGGTCTCCACCGCCGCGTGGCAATCAACCCCCGCGGTAAAACCCGGCCCGAGCGCCACCACGATGGGCGCGTCCTCTAGCCTCGTACCCAGATTGCGCTTGGCGAGGATGGCGTCCACGAGCGCAACGGGCTTAAGCGTTTGTAAGCACGCCGCCCTTTCATCCGCGAGCACGGCGATGTTCCCCTCCGAAACGATGCGTAACGCGTCGTTTGCATCCACGGCGCGCACGCCCGTCACGTCCTCCACGGTGGCGGTTCCTTCCGTTATTGCCCGGGAAATACTGACGGTGCGGCGGATGGCCGTGGGTTCTTTGATCTCCGTCGCCACCACGGCGAAGTTTGCGCGGTATAGCCTTAGCGCCACGCCGGTGGCGAGGTCGCCCGCGCCCTTTATCACAACGAGCGGATGCCGTTCTCCCATAGCTCTATAAGCGGCCGCTCGCTTTTTAGCGAGCAGATCGCCGCCCTCCCTTCGTAAGCCTTGCAAAATGCGCGCGCATACGCGAGCGCCTCCTCCGATTCGACCTTGTTTACAACAGCGACCGCGTTTTTTATAAGCATGGCCGCGCGCGCCGCGTCCTGCGGCGTTACGGCGTCCCCCGCCGTTTTGCCGATGAGGCGCGCATATAGCTCCGGCCTGTGCGCCGCCTCGGCGACCGTTTTCCCTATGCCGTCCACGCCCACCACATACAATACGCGCCTTGCGCATTGAGGTATCTGCGGCTCGTGCGCGGCGTGCGCCTTGAGCGGCAGGCCCTTCGAGCCGTCCGCCTCCGCGAGCACATAGTTCGCGAGCGCGGCGAGCGTTTCCATTTTAAGCGAGGGCCTTACGAGCTTGCCGGTACCTTCCTCGCGCTCCCCGACGCAGATCAAGCTGTGATGTTGCAGCGCTTCCCTTACGGTATCCTCGCGCGCGCTTAAGAAAAGCGGCGTCCCCTCGGGCGCGCGCATATGCGTGGTGGTGCATACAATCACGCGATCCGTTTGCGATAGCTCCCTTGCGAGCCGCATCAAAAGCGTGGTTTTTCCCCCGCCGCCCACGATGGCTGTTACGCCCTTTTCGATAAGCAGCGCTTCCGAAAGCGTCACGATAGGTTCCTCCCGGCACATGGCTTTTCTTCGGTTTTCAGCATAACATTCCCCTCGTAAGCTGTCAAATCCGCGGTAATTCTGGTATACTATGCTTGAACGCGGCCCGTAGGCGGCCACAAGCACTACCTTGTGGAGGCGAATATGACAAACGATCCCATGACGTTCACCCTTTCCGTCCGCCTGTTTCGCGGCGCGGATGAAAAATGCTTCGGCCCCGGCATCGCGGAGCTTTTACGGCGCGTGGACCGCACGAGCTCCTTAAGGAGCGCCGCGGCCGAGATGAACCTCGCCTATTCCAAGGCTTGGCGCATCGTGAAGGAAACAGAGGCGGCGCTCGGCTTTAAGCTGCTCGCGTCCCAGACCGGCGGCGTGCACGGCGGCGGCGCGGCCTTAACGCAGGAAGCGCACGATATGCTCGCGCGCTTCGACCGGTTCTTAAAGCAGCTTCGCCTTGCGGCGGACGCCGCGTTTTCGGAAAGCTTCGGTGATATGCCGTAACATCATTCCTGCATCAGCAGGTCGTAAAGCGCGTTCAAATCCTCTTTGGAATAGTATTCGACGATGAGCTTGCCGCTTTTCTGTGAGCCTAAAATGCTCACCTTGGTGGCAAGCTTTTCGCGCAAGCGCGCTTCCGCCTCCGCGAGGTCCGCGTCGGCGTTCAGCTTTTCTTTGCGCGGCGCGCGCTTTTCGCCTTCTTCAAGGCTCTTTTCCGCCGCCAGCCTCGCCTGCTCCTCCGCCTGACGAGCCGATAAGCCCTCCGCGACGATCCTGTTGGCGAGCGCCTCCTGCACGCCTTCTTCCTTGATCACGACGAGCGCGCGCGCGTGGCCGGGAAGGAGCTTCCCCTCGCGCAAAAGCGATTGCACGCTTTCCGGCAGGTTCAATAGGCGAAGCGCGTTGGCGATGGCCGGACGGCTCTTCCCAAGCCTCGAGGAAACCTCCTCCTGCGTGAGGTCGTGCTGCTGCATCAAAAAGCGAATGCCCGCGGCTTCCTCGATGGGGTTTAAGTCCTCGCGCTGGAGGTTTTCCACAAGCGCCACCTCGAGCACCGCCGAATCCTCCATGTCGCGCACCACCACGGGCACGAGCTCGAGCCCCGCGAGGCGCGCGGCGCGAAAACGCCTTTCCCCCGCCACAATGGTAAAGCGCGCCCCGTTTTGGCGCACCAGAATAGGCTGCACCACGCCGTGCACGGAGATCGACGCCGCAAGCTCCCTGAGTTTTTCCTCGTCGAAGCTCTTGCGGGGCTGCTCGAGGTTGGTGTCGATATCGTGTACGTTCACCTGCTTCACGCCCTCGGGCGGTGCGGCGGCATAATCCCCAAGGAGCGCGTCCAGCCCCTTGCCGAGTCCCTTTTTGACGGCCATATACCTCTCCTACTATGCTTGCGGCATGGCCGCGTTATTGCTCGCTTTTTTCTAAAAGCTCCTTCGCAAGCGCGCGGTATGCCTTGGTGCCGGAGCATTTTTCGTCGTATAAGCTGATGGGAAGCCCGAAGCTCGGCGCCTCGCTCAGCCGCACGGAGCGCGGGATAATGGTTTTGTACACCTTGTTCTTGAAGAATTTTTTGACCTCGGTCACCACCTGCGCGCTCAGGTTGGTGCGCGCGTCGAACATCGTCAAAACGACGCCCTCCACCTCGAGCGAGGGATTTAGATGCGCGCGCACGAGCTTTACGGTGTTCATAAGGTCTGAAAGCCCTTCGAGGGCGTAGTACTCGCATTGGATGGGCGCTAAAAGCGTGTTCGCCGCCGTGAGCGCGTTGATGGTGAGAAGCCCGAGCGACGGCGGGCAGTCGATAAACACATAGTCGAATGCTTCGCTGACTTGACTCAGCGCGCGTTTCAGCACCTGCTCGCGCGCCAATAACCCCACAAGCTCCACCTCCGCCCCCGAAAGTTCCTTGCGCGACGGAAGCAATTTAAGGCCCTTCACCACCGTATCCACGCACGCGTCCGCGGCCAAAACACCGTTGATGAGCACGTCGTATACGCTGTGATGGGGGGCGTCCTTATCTACGCCGAGGCCGCTCGTCGTGTTCCCCTGCGGGTCGATATCCACGCAGAGCACGCGCTTGCCCGCCTGCGCCACGCATGTGGAAAGGTTGACGGTCGTGGTGGTTTTGCCCACGCCGCCCTTCTGGTTTGCAATCGCGATGATTTTAGCCAACGTATATTCCTCCATATATCTGTTGCAAGCGACGCCGTTCGCGCCTTTCCATTATATAGCATTCCGGTCGAAAAGCACAATCTACTTTAACGGCGTATATATGGTTTCATCCCTTACCTAGAAGAATAGCCCGAACATGGCCTTAACATCCTCCAGCCCCTGCGCGATCTCCTCGCGCTCGAAGCCGTTTTGTTCGAGCACCGTATCGTCGAACTCGTTGAGGCGGGCGTAAAAATCGGTCGCCACGCGAAGGCAGGAAATGCCGTGCTCCTCGAGCGCGTCAAACAGCATATCCTCCGCCTCGTTGAAGCGTCCCTCGTCCAAAAGCCGCATGATCTTTTCGTGAACGAGGTCGCTCGCGCTTTGCGCCTCCCTGTTTTCCATCTCGTAAAACGGCGTGTCCTTGTTGAACGCGAGCCGCGCCAGCATCTGCGCCGTTACGCGTATCTGCCTTAGGAGCCAGTCCTTTTCAAAATACATAGGTTCTCCTCTCCCGGCGTCACACCGGGCGGTTTTGCAATAGGAAAATACCGGGCATGAGCCCGCCTGCCTCGGTGCGCTCCTGCGCCACGAGCCTTAAAGCGGGCGTTTCGCGAAGAAGCTTTTTTAAAAGCGTGAACTCCATGGTGTACAAAAGCGCCACGCCGTTTGGCTTGAGCCACAGCGGAAGCCGCGCGATAAATTCCGCGTACAGCCGCTCGTTGTGCGCGTGCGTCCCCACGCGGTTGCCGAAGGGGAGGTTCGAGATCACCTCGTCGTATTTGCGGTTTGCCTCAAAGCGCAGGCAATCGTTAACGATAAACCTGGCGCTGCTCCCCGCCGCCGCCGCGTTTTGGCGCGCCACATCGATGGCCGCGTGCGCGATATCCACGCCCGTGAGCGCTTCGCATGCTGTGAGCTTTTCGCGCTCGATCAAAAGCGTGCCGCTGCCGCAGAACGGGTCCAACACGCGAGAGCCTTCCTTTAAGTAAGCGGCGGCGTAGCGGAGCACGGCCGCCGCCGTGGCCGGGTGCATCGACGCGGGGATGGCCCCCAAGCGGTAGGAAAAGCGCTCGTCGGGTATGGACGAAAGCTTTACGGTTAGCCGCGCGCCGCCGTTTGGCTTTTGCTCCGCGCGAAGCTCCGCCTCGTAGCTGCCCGGCGCGTTTGCGAGGGTCTCGCCGTTCAGTAGAAGCGCAATTTCCTTTACGAGCGCCGCGCGCTCCTCCGATTGCGCTCGCACCTCCACGCGGAAGCCGAAGGGCCGTTCCCCCTCATGCGCGTTGATCATAAGCTCCTCGAGGAAGGGCTTCGCCTTGAACGCGACGCTCTTTGGCGCAAGCGCCGCGTCGTCGGATACCACAAACAAAAGCTCGTGGAAGCAGCGCGCCTGCATCAAGCCTGAAATGTCGTCCGTCGTGAGCCGCACGCCCGATGGGCTTACCGCGCGGGCCTCCGAAAAGCCAAGGGCATTTAGCTCGGCCACCAGCGCCTCGGATAGCCTGTCCGGCGCGCGAAGCTCAATGAGATACGGTTTTTTTAAGCCCGTGAACGCGTGGCGTTTGGGTGCCGTGAGCGCCGCGCGCGCGGTGAAAAGCGCCGTAAGCTCCTCCTCGAAATGTTTTTTTTCGGTTTCGTCCTTCGCCCCGGGCACTTCAT
This sequence comes from Eubacteriales bacterium, assembly GCA_021372675.1. GTDB lineage: Bacteria > Bacillota > Clostridia > Christensenellales > CAG-138 > UBA7707. The sequence goes on along the minus strand of JAJFTZ010000057.1, from coordinate 74,105 downwards.
AGGCTTTAAGCGCCGTTTCCGCCGCAGCGCCGCCCGTTTTCCCGAGCGCGAGGATCAGCGACGGCCGCACGAAGCGCTGGGGTTCCTTTTCGAGCGCCGCAACGATCAGCTCCGCGGCTCCGCTTATCCGCAATTCCCCCATGAGCCGCGCGGCGTTTTTGCGCATCTTGGGGTTTTCGGAGGAAAGCGTTTTTAAGAAGTCCTCACGCTCAAAGAGGAGCCTGTCCTCCATGCGCGCGCGGAACGCGGCCTTTTTCGCGCAGCGCGCCAAAAAGGCGCCCGCAGGCGCGAAGCCCTCCAGATAAAGGGCCCACGCAGCGTCGAACGCCGTGTCGGCGTCGTCCATGAGCTTTTCGGGGCCGTTGGGCTGCTCGAGAAGCCGTTTTACGATCTCCCTCGAAAGGGCCTGCTCCTGTTTGATGCGCGTATCCTCCCGTTTGTTTCCGCTATACATTGTTTCACATGAAACATTCTATCCACATATTGTTTCACATGAAACATTTCGTCTATACATTGTTTCATGTGAAACAACGCATGCTTATTTTTTCCTGCCGCGCTCCGCCGCCTCGCGGATTACGCGGAGTACGCCTTCGGTGCCGTCGTTAAGCTTTTCGTCCCGCATGGTGTCGGCATACTTGCCCCTATCGTTGAAAAGACAGTCTACCGCCGCGATCAGCGTTTCGGGGGTGAGTTTCTCCTGCGGAAGCACCGCCGCGTAGCCTTTTTTCTGAAAATAACCCGCGTTTACGATCTGGTCGCCACGGCTTACCTTGCTTTGCGGCAGCGGTATCAAAAGGGCGGGCTTGGCGAGCGCGAGGAATTCGAAGATGGAATTCGCGCCCGCGCGGGAAACCACAAGGTCGGCCGCCGCAAGCACATGCGGCAGCTCCTCCGACATATATTCGCACTGGACGTAGCCATCCATGCGGATCGACTCGTCGCGCTTGCCTTCGCCGCACAGATGCGCCACGTCGAAGCGCTTGCAAAGCTCCGGGAGCGCCGCGCGGAGCGCCGCGTTGATCGCCTGCGCGCCCTGACTGCCGCCCATCGCGAGAAGCACGGGCTTTTCGCCCGAGAAGCCCAAAATTTTAAGCCCCTCCTCCTTGCTGCCGCCGTAAAGCTCCGGGCGTATGGGCGTACCGGTGTGCACGCCCTTCGCGCGCGTGAATTTTAAAGTATCCTCAAAGGTGACGCATATTTTATCCGCGCGCATCGCGATGATGCGGTTGGCGAGGCCGGGCGTATAGTCGGACTCGTGGGTCACGACGGGCGTTTTTGCGCGCGCCGCGAGCACCACCGGCAGCGATACGAAGCCGCCCTTAGAAAATACCACGTCGGGGTCCACGCTCTTTTGGATGCGGCGGGCCTGAACAAGGCCCTTTAACGTGCGAAACGGATCGATAAAATTTTGAAGGGAAAAGTAGCGCCGCAGCTTGCCCGCGCTGATCACGTGATAGGTAACGTCCTCGCGCGAGGCGACGAGCTTATGCTCCTTTCCGTCCGCGGTGCCCACATAGTGTATCTCGAAGCCCTCGGCCTTGAGCCTTGGGATAAGGGCGAGGTTGGGGGTCACGTGCCCCGCGCTGCCGCCGCCGGTGAGTAGGATGCGTTTTGCCATAAAAGCCCTTTCCAACAATCTATGTTCCGTCAGTTCATCATATGCGCACGCGTAAAAAATGGTTTCACGGCGCGCGGCTTGTCCCCTCCTGACGGCCGGTTTCCGCATCAGTATACCACGTTTCCTTCTCCCGTCAAAGCGCGGCGCGCGGTTTTGCGCGCGGCGTAAAAGCCACGTGAACGTTCGTTCTGTTTTTTCTTTTTACGATACCTCCGCGCGTTGCAAGGAAAAGGCAAATATGGTATGCTTAAGCATAGTGCGCCCTAAGCCTTTGTGGCTGGGGCCGGGTCGGCGCGCTGCGCTTTGGTATCGTTATCACGCTCGCGGAGGTATCGCCATGGCGGATTTTTCGTCCTGCTCGTGCAGGGAGGGGATGGAGGAAGCGTATCTGCTTCTTTCCAAGCTCGTGTTTTCGCGCGACGAGCGGCCGGACTCGCCCTTTCCCCTTCTGGGCGCTTTTTTGGACGCGCTCAACTGCGGCGAGCTCCTCGGCGCGTGCCGAAGCTACCACGCGCTGACCGCCGCGCTCTTAAGCGCGCCCTCCCGCAGGGTCAGCGGCGACTTATGGCTCGACTACCTCCTGTGGCTTGCGGTGGAGGCGGAGCACCCCTTCGCGGCGAGCGCCGCGCAAAAGCGGCGCGACGACGACGTGTTTGCCGCCATGCGCGCGGAGCTTTCCACACTCTACGCGCTCACCAAGCTCAACGACGCGGCGCTAAGGCGCTTCGCGCAGGAGCGTTATAGGGAATTAAAGCTTAAGCCGCGCACGGCGCGCGACAGCGCCGAGCTCATCTCCACGGCGCTCTGGTCGGGAAACGCGGCGAAGCCGCAGCCCCCCAAGGAGGAAAAGCCGGTCATACCGCCCGCCGCGGTTTTTCAGATGGATTTCGACTGGGCTATATGGCGCTACGGGGAAATGCGCCTTTCGGAGCAGTACGTTTCCGACGAGGCGCTCGAGGAGATTTACGTCCGCCTTTTGAGCGGCAAGCCCTGGCCGAGTCTAATCGACGACCTATGGAACTTTTTCGCTTCCTACGGCTGCGGCGGCTTTTTGAAGCACCGCGCCTTCCAATACGAGCGCGGCGGGCTGTTCCCGCTCGACGAGAGCGCGCTTGCGCCGCTGCCCGCCGTAAGCCTGTACGAGCGGGAGCGTTCGGAGCTTCTTGAAAACACCATCCGCTTCATGCAGGGCGCGCGCTCTAGAAACATCGCGATCACGGGCGCCGTCGGCACGGGCAAGACCACCCAGGCGCTTTCGCTCGCCTACGAGCTTCCCGAGGTGCGCCTCATCGCGGTGGACGCCTCCTCCTGCATGAGCCTCACGCCGCTTTTCGAGCGTTTGCGCGCGCAACCCTTAAGGTTTTTGGTGCTGCTCGACGGCATGGATTTTTCGTCTCCCTGCGCGGCGTCGCTTATGAACTCGCTTCTGGCGCTTCGCGCGCAGCCCGAAAACGTTCTGCTGTACGCCACCGCCCTGCGCGCCGCGGGCGGCGAGAGCGCGTTCCCCGTCGAGGTCGAGCTAACGTACCCGCCGCTCAAGGAATTCGTGGAGCTCGTTACGGAAATACTCGAACAGGACAACGTGCGCGCGCCGTATGAAACGGTGCGCAACGCCTGTATCGACTATCAGGTGGACGCGCACGACCGCCTCACCTGCGCCGGCGCCCTGCGGGTGGCGGAGGCCGTGAAGCGGGAGCTTTGAGCTTTTAGGACAATCAAATTTTAATAGGAAACTCGGAAAGAAGGTTTGTTCCTTATTATGAAGCTATACAACACCATGACGCGGCGCAAGGAGGAATTCGTGCCGCTCAAGCCCGGAGAGGTCAGCATGTACGTGTGCGGCCCCACGGTCTATAACTTTTTCCACATCGGCAACGCGCGGCCTTTCGTGGTGTTCGACACGCTGCGCCGCTACTTCGAGTCGCAGGGCAACAAGGTCACCTTCGTGCAGAACTTCACCGACGTGGACGATAAGATCATCCGCCGCGCCAACGAGGAGCACGTGCCCTTTTCCGACGTGGGCGCGCGCTTCATCGAGGAATATTACCGCGACGCCGACGCCCTCTCCATCGAGCGCGCCACGGTGAACCCGCGCGCCACCGAGCACATTAAAGAGATTGTCGCGCTCGTCGCGCGGCTCGTGGACGCGGGCCACGCCTATGCTACGCCCGAGGGCGACGTGTACTTTGCGGTCAGGAGCTACCCTGCCTACGGCAAGCTCTCCGGCCAGTCCGTCGAAAGCCTCGAAAGCGGCGCGCGCATCGACCCCGGCGAGCAAAAGCGCGACCCGCTCGATTTTGCGCTCTGGAAGGCCGCAAAGCCCGGCGAACCCGCGTGGGAATCCCCGTGGGGCATGGGAAGGCCCGGCTGGCACATCGAATGCTCCGCCATGAGCATGGCCGTTTTAGGCGAAACCTTCGACATCCATTGCGGCGGTCAGGACCTCGTGTTCCCCCATCACGAAAACGAGGTGGCGCAGAGCGAAGCGGCGACCGGCAAGCCCTTCGCGCGCTACTGGCTCCACAACGGCTTCATCAACATAGATAACCAAAAAATGTCCAAGAGCCTCAACAACTTCCTGCTCGTGCGCGACATCTCCAAGGAATTCGACCTCGACGCGGTGCGGTTCTTCCTTTTGAGCGCGCAGTACCGCAACCCCGTGAACTTTTCGCGCGAGCTGGTCGAGCAGGCCTCCGCCGCGCTTACGCGCCTTAAAACCACGCGCGAGCGCATCGCGCGCTCGCCCGTTTCGGAAACGGAAACCGAGGCGGACGCCGCGTTCCTCGCCGCCGTCGAGCAGTATGCGCGCTCGTTTAACGAAGCCATGGACGACGACCTCAACACGGCGGACGCCATCGGCGTGCTGTTCGATTTCTGCCGCGCGGCGAACACCTTCGTGTCCGAGCCCCGTTCGCGCTCAGCTATCGACGCCGCCGCGCGCTTTTTCGACCGCGCGGCGCATATCTTCGGCATTTTGCAGAAAACCGCCGAGGCGGAGTTCCCCGCGGAAGCCCTCGCCCTTTTAGAGGAGCGCGCGAAAGCGCGCACGGAAAGGAACTTCGCCCGCGCCGACGAGCTTCGCGAAAAGCTCAGGACGTTAGGCTACGCCATCGAGGACGCCAAGGACGGCGCAAAGCTCAAAAAGCTGTAGGCGCAACGGCCGCGCGCCACAGATGAACATTCGGTAAACTTTTTTAAGGCGGCCGCGTTTTTTCTTGAATTTGCCAAGCCGGGCTTGGTATCATATGGGAGGATATTTATGGATTTATCCTGGTTCGATTGGTTTCAGGCTGCGCTGGCGGCGTATCTCTTGTATTCGGCCGTCCGCGGCAAGGGCCAGCTGTTCGATAATCCGCACACCAAATGCCCGCGCGAGCAATACGTAAAGGTCATGCGGGTGCTGAGCGTCGTTTCGGGCGTTATTCTTTTAGGAAGCGCGATCCTGCGTCTTACGGGCGTCATCTCCTCGCAGAGCGTGCTCGGATGGGTCGTTTGGGCTCTGGGGCTCCTGTCCATCGCGGCGGTCTTCGTGTATAACATGAAGATGACCGATCGCAAAGCCGCCGAGGCCGAGCAGAAGCGCGCCTACGAAGCCACCCGCTCCAAAGATCCCCTTCGCGCCGCCTTCGTGTTCGACGAAGAGGACGAAGAGGAGGAAAAGTCCGGGGACGCTTCCGCGCCTAACGAAGCGCAGCCGGACGATACGGAACAAAATGGAAACCCTTAACGTTTATTTTTATAACCCGCGGATACGCGCAAAAAGAAAGGGAGGTCATCCATGTACAAAGCAAGTTTGAAGCGGACCGCCGTGCTGGCGCTCGTCGCCGTCATGCTCTTCTCCTTCATGCTGCCCTCGGCCCTGGCCGAAGAGACCGCAGTCGTCACCGCCGCGACGGCGGTATACGGCGTAACGACGGCGAAGGTCAGCTTCCGCCAGAACCCCACCACCAACGCAAAGCCCTACGTCGCGGGTATGAATTCCATCCCCAAGGGCGCGTCGGTCGAGGTGCTCGGCTTCATCGGCGCCTACTATAAGGTCAGCTACAAGGGCTACCTCGGCTATGTGAAAAATACCGAGCTCGCTTTCTCCGGCGCGGACGCCGTCACGAGGGAGCTCGTCTACTTCCGCATAAAGGCCACCAGCTCCACGAGCGCGAAGTACCGCGTTGTGGGCTGCCCGGAAATCCCCGCCGCCTCCGCGGTCAAAATCGTGGGCGCGAGCGGCAGCTACTCTAAGGTGGAGTACGCGGGCTTCACGGGCTATGTGCGCACGCAGGATCTCGCCGTGAGCGTGATCGACCTTACGCCCAAGCTCGAGAGCTACGCCGTCACGGACGTCGAGCCGCATTTCGGCAAGACCCTGGCGGTTGTCAACTTCCGCCAGTTCCCGGAGGCGAGCACGCTGCTCGTCGCCAAGGCCGAAACCATCGCCAAGGGCAAGTCCGTCATCATCAACGGCGATTACGGCGATTTCTACCGCATCACCTATGCGGGCTACACGGGCTTCGCGTATAAGAGCGATCTGAGCGTGGGCGCGGCCGTCAACTACACCGTCACCCCGCTCGACCCGGCGCAGACCGGCGTGGCGCTCGACGTGCTGAACTTCCGCCAGCACCCCTTCTCGGATTCCGACCGCGTCCCGCAGCTTGAAAAGATCAAGAAGAACGCCTCCGTCGCCGTGCTCGGCACCGTGGGCGAGTTCTACCAGATTTCTTACGGCGGCTACACGGGCTTTGCCTATCAGAAGGATATCCGCGTCAGCGGCGGCGCTCCCGCCCCCGTAACCGGCGGCGCGACCGCCAACATCCCCACGGGCGCCCCCACCGAGATCGCAGCCAAAATGGCGACGGCGCAGGCGAAGAACGGCGACGTTGTGGGCTGGATACAGGTCGAGGGCACAAACATCGACTATCCCATTTACAACAACCGTTACGACACCAAAAAAGGCGATTTCTACTACAACAGCGACTACACGCACGTTTTCACCATGGCCAGCCCCGGCGCGACCGGCCCCGCTTGCATCATGGGCCATAACATGCGCACGAGCCTTACCATGTTCCACTACCTGCACCACGTGCAGAACAGGATTTTGGGCAAAAGCAAGTGCGAAAAGTGCGGCAAGTCCGTTGCGGGCGTGAGCAACAACACCGTGTTCACCGTCCTGTACGACGGCTACTCCTACTACCAGCTCTTCGCCATGTACGAGACCGCAAAGACGGAGCCGCGCGCCACGCTCAATTATAACGCGCTCAACTCCAACATCACCGGCACCGAGAAGGAGGCGTGGATCAACTACCAGCTCATGCGCTCGCAGTACAACTTCGGCGTGACCGTCACCGCGAACGATAAGATCATCATCCTTGTCACCTGCGGCGACCTCATCGGCGGCACCACCGGCGCAAGGCTGTACATGTGCTTGAAGGCCGTGAGCTAAATGCTCCGCAAACCCTAATATACCAAAGAAAGAGCTTACGCGTCCGCGTAAGCTCTTTTTATTTGCCGTAACTCCCGATTACAGGATATCCGCGAGAAGGTCGTTGAGCCAATCGCCCTCGAACGCCTCGACGGCCCCGCCGTCCACCGCCGCCGCGAGCCTTGGGTCGACGGGGAGCTTCGCAACCCTTTTCACGTGAAACCGCGCGGCCGCCTCATCGATGCGGCTTTCGCCGAACAGAGAAAAGCGCTTCCCGCAACCGGGGCACACGGCGTAGCTCATGTTTTCCACAAGCCCCAGAACGGGGACGCGCATCAGGTTCGCCATGTTGAGCGCCTTTTCCACGATCATGCCCACGAGCTCCTGCGGGGTGGCGACCACGACCACGCCGTTTAATGGGATGCTTTGAAACACCGTCAGCGGCACGTCGCCCGTGCCCGGCGGCATGTCGATGAACATCACGTCCACCTCGCCCCATATAACGTCCGTCCAAAACTGCTTCACGGCGCCCGCGAGCACCGGCCCGCGCCACACCACGGGGTCGGTTTCGTTTTCGGCGAGCAGGTTTAAAGACATCACCTCCACGCCCGTTGCGCTCAAAACCGGGTAAAGCCCTGTTTCGTCGGCCACGGCGTGGCCGCGCAGGCCGAACGACTTGGGGATGGAGGGGCCGGTGATATCCGCGTCCAAAATGGCGACGCGCTTCCCCCGCCGCCGCGCGAGCACGGCGAGCATGGAGGTCACGAGCGATTTGCCCACGCCGCCCTTGCCGCTCATCACGCCGATCACCTTTCCGATGTGGCTCAGCTCATGCGGTGTTTCCAGAAAATCGTTCTTTTCTCTCACGCGCTCCGAGCAGTTGCTCGCGCACGAGGAGCAGTCATGCGTGCATTCTTTTTCCAATCCGATAAGCCTCCTTCGGCGCGGCGACGCGCCTATGTTGTATGGTACGTTTGAAAATTAGGATTGTCAATACGCGCGCGTGCCGGGAACCGGCAAAGCCGCAGATTGCCTAAAATATAACTTACTTTTTCTCTTTTTAAACCCCGCCCGCTTGGTATATAATGAACAGGACGAAATGCTTTTTTCTTTTGGAGGTACGCATGGATCTTAAAAAAACACCCCTTTATGACGCGCATGTCGCGTTGAACGCAAAGATGGTGGATTTTGGCGGCTGGGCGCTCCCGGTGCAGTATTCGTCCATCCTCGAGGAGCATAGGGCCGTACGCGAAAACTGCGGATTGTTCGACGTATCGCATATGGGCGAGCTTTTCGTGCGCGGCAAGGATTCCTTCTCCTTCCTGCAGCATATGCTCACCAACGATCTCACCGGCCTTTTGCCGGGCCGCTGCCGCTACTCGATGGTCTGCCACGAGAACGGCGGCGTGGTGGACGATATCCTCGTCTACATGTTTTCCGAGGAATTTTACCTGCTCGTTGTCAACGCGGGCAACACCGAAAAGGACTTTAACTGGTTCGCCTCACACGCGAAAGGCGATGTAACGGTAACAAACGAAAGCGCCGCTTACGCGCAGCTCGCTTTGCAGGGTCCCCGCTTCCTCGAGGTGCTTGAAGCCGCGGGCGTGAAGGAAGGCATCCCCGAGAAAAACTACGCCTTCGCCGAAAACCTCGACGTGGGCGGCGTAAACTGCCTCGTTTCCCGCACGGGCTACACCGGCGAGGACGGCGTGGAGCTTTACTGCAAGCCAGAGCACGCCTTAAAGCTGCACGCGCTTTTGCTCGAAGCCGGTAAGCCCGCAGGGCTTCTCCCCTGCGGCCTCGGCGCGCGCGATACGCTGCGCTTCGAGGCGGCCATGCCGCTTTACGGCCACGAGATGGACGAAACCGTGACCCCGCTCGAAACCAACATCGCGTTTTGCGTGAAGCTCAGTAAGCCCGAGTTTATCGGCAAGGACGCGATCGTCAACAACCCGCCCAGGAGGATGCGCATCGGCCTGAAGCTCGTGGATAAGGGCATCGCGCGCGAGCACGCGGACGTTTACGTCGGCGAAAAAAAGGTCGGGCACGTTACCTCGGGCTCCCCCGCGCCTTCCTTGGGCGGCAACTACGCCATGGCGCTCGTGGATATCGACGAAAGCGACTGCGACGAGTTCCTTATTTCGGTGCGCGACAAAAAGCTTCTGGCGGAGCGCGTCGTGCTGCCGTTTTACAAACGCCAGAAATAACCGTCATCTATTTTAAGGAGGATTCCCATGATACCCACCGATCGCAAATACACCAAAGACCACGAATGGGTGCTCGTTTCGGGCAACGTCGCCAAGATCGGCATCACCGACCACGCGCAGAGCGCCCTCGGCGATATCGTGTTCGTCGATGTGCCCGCCGTGGGCGACAGTTTTAACATCGGCGATTCGTTCGCCGTTGTGGAAAGCGTGAAAGCGGCTTCCGAAATTTACACGCAGGTAGCCGGCAAGGTCGTCGAGGTCAACGAAATGCTCGACGCGCAGCCCGAGCTTATCAATTCCGATCCTTACGGCGCGTTCCTCGCCGCGATCGAATTCACCGCCCTCGACGAAAGCGCGTTTTTGAGCGCGGAGCAGTACGAAGCGCTCATCGCTTCGGAGGCGTAACGACATGAAAAGCTACGTTCCCCATACGGAGGCGGAGCGCAGGGAAATGCTTGCAACGCTTGGCTTAGGTTCGCTCGACGAGCTCTACGCGGACGTGCCCGAGGCGTTGAAGCTCAAAGGCGGTCTTAAGCTCCCCGCGGGCATGAGCGAGGCGGAGCTTCGCCGCCATTTTGCCGCGCTCGCCGCGAAAAACACCACCTCCATGCCGGTGTTTCGCGGCGCGGGGGCCTACCGCCATTACATCCCTTCCGCCGTGCCGCAGCTCGCCATGCGCAGCGAGTTCTACACCGCCTACACCCCCTATCAGGCGGAAATGAGTCAGGGCATGCTGCAGGCCATTTTCGAATACCAAACCTTCATCGCGGAGCTTACGGGCTTAGATGCCTCCAACGCCTCCGTGTACGACGGCGCGTCCGCCGCCGCGGAAGCGATGCTCATGCTCCGCGACGCCAAGCGCAAGCATAAGGTGCTCTACTCGGCGGGCCTTATGCCCGACGTGAAGGGCGTTTTAAAAACCTACGCACGCTTTGCGCGCGTCGAGCTTGTCGAGATACCGCTTGACGAAAACGGCCTGACCGACCGCGCGGCATTGCTCGCAAACGCCGAAAACGCCGCCGGCTTTATCGCCGCGCAGCCCAACTTCTACGGCTGTTTGGAGGATATGCAGGCGTTAAGCGACCTCACGCACGGCTTCAACGGCCTGTTCGTCGCCTACGTCAACCCCATTTCGCTGGGGCTTTTGAAGCGGCCCGGCGAATACGGCGCGGACATCGCCATCGGCGAGGGCCAGCCCTTAGGCGTCCCGCTTTCCTTCGGCGGCTCCTACGTGGGCTTTATGGCGAGCACCGCCAAGCTCATGCGAAGCCTCCCCGGCAGGATCGCGGGCGAAACGCAGGATGCCGACGGCAACCGCGTGTTCGTGCTCACCTTACAGGCGCGCGAACAGCACATACGGCGCGAAAAGGCGTCGAGCAGCCTTTGCTCCAACCAAATGCTCTGCGCGCTCATGGCGAGCATCTATCTTTCGCTCATGGGCAAGCAGGGCCTCAAAGAGGCCGCCGAGCAGTGCGTGCAAAAGGCGCATTACCTCGCCGAGGGCATCTCCCGCGTGAAGGGCCTGAAGCTTCGCTACCCCAACACGCCATTCTTCCACGAATTCGCCGTGGACGGCGCCGTGAACGCGGCCGTCATCAACGCGCACCTTAAAAAGCGCGGCATCGTGGGCGGCGTGCGCCTTTCCCGCTTCGACAAAAACGATAGCGGCGCGCTCTGGTGCGCCACGGAGCTCAATACCCGCGACGAGATCGATTCCGCGCTCAACGCGCTCGAGGAGGTGTGTTCATGACGCGCTCCGCTTACCCGCTCATCTTCGAGCGCAGTCATGAGGGCCGCAAGGCCTACGACCTGCCCGCGCTCGACGTGCCCAAGCTCGACGGCCTTTTGCCCGAAAGCCTTCTTTCCTCCACCGCGCCCGACCTCCCCGAGGCGGCCGAGGTGGACGTGGTACGCCATTACATCAACCTTTCCCGCCGCAACTTCGGCGTGGACAACGGTTTTTACCCCTTGGGCTCCTGCACCATGAAATACAACCCCAAAATAAACGAGGAGGTCGTTACTTTCTTCAACGACCTGCACCCCCTCGCCGACGAGGATCAGGCCGCGGGCGCTTTGGAGCTTATGCTCTCGCTCGACCATATGCTTTGCGCGATCACCGGCATGGATAAGTTCACCCTCCAGCCCGCCGCGGGCGCGCAGGGCGAGGTGACAGGCCTTATGATCCTCAAGGCTTACCACGACATGCGGCAGGATTTTGCGCGCAACGTCATCATCATCCCGGATTCCGCGCACGGCACCAACCCCGCCTCCGCGGTGATGGCGGGCTTTACCACCCGCGAGCTTAAGAGCGCGCCGAACGGCGGCATCGACCTCGATGCGCTTCGCGCCGCCGTAGGCCCCGATACCGCGGGCCTCATGCTCACCAACCCCTCCACGCTCGGCCTTTTCGAGGTCAATATTCAAGAGGTCGCCAAGATCGTGCACGACGCGGGCGGGCTCCTCTACTACGACGGCGCGAACCTCAACGCCATCATGGGCGTGGTGCGCCCGGGCGACATGGGCTTCGACGTGATGCACCTGAACCTTCACAAAACCTTTTCCACCCCGCACGGCGGCGGCGGCCCCGGCAGCGGCCCCGTGGGCGTAAAAAAGGAGCTTATCCCCTTCCTCCCGTACCCGGTGGTGTTCGCCCACGAGAACGGCCCCGCAACGCTCGATTTTGACCGCCCGCTTTCCATCGGCCGCGTCAGGAGCTTTTACGGCAACTTCTCCGTGCTCGCGCGCACCTATGCCTATATCCTGAGCCTCGGCGCGGAAGGCCTCAAGGAGGCCTCCCAAATCGCCGTGCTCAATGCCAACTACGTGATGGAGGCGCTCAAAGATACCTACGGTCTCCCCTATCCGCGCACCTGCATGCACGAGTGCGTGTTCACGCCCGGCTGCGTGGAGGCTTGCGGCATCCACACGAGCGACATCGCCAAAGCGCTCATTGACTTTGGGTTCCATCCGCCCACGATCTATTTCCCGCTCATCGTGCACGAGGCCATCATGGTGGAGCCGACCGAGAGCGAAAGCCGCGAAACGCTCGACGCGTTTATCGCCGCCATGAAAAAGATCGCCGCGCTCGCGGTGGAAAACCCCGAAGTTCTCCGCGCCGCACCCCAAAGCACCCCCGTCGGCAGGCCCGATGAGGTCGCCGCGGCGCGCAAGCCCATCGTGCGCTATCAAAAGCCGTAAGCATACCGCAAAATTACGCGCCGCTCCCATAAAAGGGAGCGGCGCGCGTATAAGAGAGGAGTTCATTTTATATGGAACCGACCGCGCTTAAGGAAAACTTCAAGGCCTACCAAAAAAAGATGCGCGCCTACAACCACGCCATGGGCGTTTTGCAGTACGATTTCGAGACCGTCATGCCCAAGGGAGGCGCCGAGGGCATGGGCGAAACGCTGGGCATCCTAAGCGAGGAAAGCTATAAGCTAAGCGTCAGCGACGAGCTTCGCGCCATGATCGCCGAGCTTCTCGCGCAAAAGGACGCGCTCGATTTCCAAACCCGCCGCGAGGCCGAGGAGCTTTTGGAGGATATTGAAAAAATCGAAAAAATACCCATGGAGGAGTACGTCGCCTTCGAAAAGCTCACCAACAAGGCGAGCTTCGTATGGCACAGCGCCAAGCCCGATAACGACTACAAAAGCTTCGAGCCGTTCCTCGCCGAGATCATCGAATATCAAAAACGCTTCGCCAAGTACATAAAGCCCGAGCTCCCCGCCTACGACGCGCTCCTCGACGGCTTCGAGCGCGGCATGACGCAGGCGATGCTCGACCCGTACTTCAAAAACGTGCGCGAAAGCCTCGTGCCCCTCATCCACGAGATCGGCCGCGCCAAGCAACCCGATATGAGCTTCCTCGAGCGGCCCTACGCCCTCAATAAGCAGCGCGCGTTTTCCGATTACCTCATGGAGGTCATGTGCATCGACCGCAGCCACTGCAGCATCGGCGAGGTGGAACACCCCTTCACGACCGAGTTCAACAAGCACGACGTCCGCATCACCACCCACTACCATGAGGATATGATGCACGACAGTATGTACAGCGTGATCCACGAGGGCGGCCACGCGCTTTACGAGCTCCATACCGGCGACGATCTCATCGGCAGCGTGCTTGCGGGCGGCGCCAGCATGGGCATCCACGAGTCCCAATCCCGTTTCTACGAAAACATCATCGGCCGCAGCGAGCCCTTTATCGAATACATCTTCCCGAAAATGCGGGAGATCTTCCCTTCCGAGCTCACCGCCGTCACCCCTCACGAATTCTTCCTGGCTGTCAACAAATGTACGCCCTCCCTCATTCGCACCCAGGCCGACGAGCTTACCTATTCGCTCCATATCATGGTGCGCTACGAGCTCGAAAAGCGCCTCATCGGCGGTTCCCTCTCCACCAAGGACCTGCCCGAGGCGTGGAACGCCATGTATAAGGAATATCTCGGCATAACCGTACCCTCCGACCGCGAAGGCGTTTTGCAGGACTCCCATTGGTCGGGCGGCATGTTCGGCTACTTCCCCTCCTACTCCGTCGGCAGCGCTTACGCCGCGCAGATGCTCTCCTCCATGCAAAAGGAGCTTGACGTGTGGAACCTCGTCTCCACGGGCGAGCTCGCGCCCATCATCGCGTGGCTCACCGAGCGCATCTATAAACACGGCATGCTCTTAAAGCCCAACGAGCTCGTTCAAAACGCGTGCGGCGCCCCCTTCGACCCCAAATACTACACCGATTACCTCACCAAAAAATTCCGGGCTATTTATAGTATTTAATACTACTTTTCTTGGAAGAAAAGTAGCCAAAAGAACTTTTGGTCAAAATATAATAGCCTTGCTTTCCGCGAAAAGGCGCCCAACCGACGGGCGCCTTTTATGATGGGCCGCTTTTGCTTGAACAAGCGCTTTTTAGGGGCTGTATAAAGCGCATACGGGCGTGCGCGGGCTGCCTAAAAAGCGAGCTGTTTCCATGCTTTCTGCGGTCTTTTAAAAAAGAAAAAATGCATAAACAGACGGCTGTATATACGCTGTTTTGGGGCAAATCGGTTTTATACAAATTGTGAACGTTGTGGAAAATTTGAAAAAACGGCGAGTAAGCTTGTCTTTCCCCTGTGGATAACTCTGTGGATGCTGTGGATATATCTCCCTTTATTCACCTGCATATACACGCTCGTCAAGTATAATTCGACACGATTATGCAAAATACGAAAAAATTCCTTTTACGTCGCGCGAAGCCCGGCCGTATAACGCGCACACATGCGGAATATATCTTTGTTACCCGCAGTTTTGCTGAAGGGGGAACGGGGATGACGGGCGGACTGTTCCGCGCGCCGCTTAGGCGCGCCGCTCATACGGCTTATGTGCTGCTTCTTGTATTGATATTCGGCGCCTTTTTCGGCCGCGCGTCGTTGGAGGGGTTTTCTTTTTCCGCGCGCGGCGCGAGCATCGGCGCGCGGGAGGGCCGCGTTTTCACCGTGGTGGTGGATGCGGGGCACGGCGGCGTGGACGGCGGCGCGGTGGGCACCAAAAGCAAGGTGGCCGAGGCGGGTTTAAACCTTTCGGTCGCGAAGCTCGTGGAGGAAAAGCTCAAGAAAAGCGGCGTTGACGTCATAATGACCCGCACCGACGAAAACGCGCTCGCCTCCGGCAAAAAGTCCGATATGCAGGCGCGCAAAAAAATTATGAACCTACCCGGCGTTACCGTCGTGGTAAGCATCCATATGAACAAATTCAAGGATACCACCGTGCACGGCGCCATGGCCTTTTTCATGCCCGGCTCCGACGAGGGCCAAAAGCTCGCGCAGCTCGTCGTGGACGCCGTGTGCGATTCCACCG
The DNA here is from genome assembly GCA_021372675.1 of Eubacteriales bacterium. Taxonomy (GTDB): domain Bacteria; phylum Bacillota; class Clostridia; order Christensenellales; family CAG-138; genus UBA7707. The sequence continues at coordinate 59,039 of JAJFTZ010000057.1, read as the reverse complement.
AACAAAGCCGCCGCAAGGCGAGCAAGGCGGATTTTTTCATGCTGCGCGAAAGCCCCTCCCCCTCCGTCCTGGTGGAATGCGGCTTTTTATCCAACGCCGCGGAGGAGGAAAAGCTGCTTGATCCCGCATATCAGGAAAAGCTTGCCGACGGCATCGTCCGCGGCGTGATCGCTTACCTCAAAACCCTGCCCGTTTCGGAGTACGAAGGCGAGTTCGACGGATAACCTTTTTTCGTTCTCTTTTTTCCTTCATAAAAGGCGCCCGTAGTTTTGGGCGCCTTTTCGTGAAAAGCATATTTCTATTTAAACTATAAGTTCTTTTGGTTACTTTTCTTTCAAAAAAAGTAACATCCGTTCCTTATAGCCCCGAAAACAGCCTTACGGGAAGGATGAGAAAATAAAAACGGTCGCCCTGCACGGGTTTTACGACGCAGGGGCTGATGCTGCTGTTCATTTCAAGAAACACCTCGTCGTCGTCGAGCGATTTTAAAACGTCGCTCACGTACTTTGCGTTAAAGGCGATCTCCAGCTCGCTTCCCATCACGGAAACTGTAAGCTCCTCATTGCTTTTACCGGCTTCGGAGTTGGCGGAAATGGCCAAATTATCGCCGGAGAAGGAGAATTTTACGAGGTTTGATTTTCCTTCGCGGGCAATGAGGGAAACGCGCTCGATGCTGTCGAAAAGCTCCTGGCGGTTCACGCGCACGCAAGTGGTATGATTTTCCGGGAGGATTTGCTTATACTTGATGAATTCGCCCTCGAGGAGGCGCGTGGTAATTTTAGTATGATCGAGGTCTATAAGAAGGTGGGTCCTCGAGAATACGACCTTGATAATATCGTCCGAATCATCGAGGATGCGGCTTATTTCGAGCAGGGATTTGGCGGGGACGACCACCTTTTGCTCGCCGATCACGCCGTCGGCCGCTTCGCGGCGAAGTGCGAGGCGGTAGCCGTCGAGCGCCACCATGGAAAGAAGCCCCTCGGTGATCTCGAGGAGGACGCCCGTGAGGATGGGCTTTGTTTCATCCTGCGCGGTGGCGAAGATCGTCTGCTTGATCATGCTCTTGAGCGTGCTTTTTTTGATGTTCACAAAAAATTCCTGCCGTGAGAAGGGCATGGAATGGTATTCGGCGGCGTCGAACGCCTGCATGGTGGCGCGGGCGCGCCCGCTTTGCATGGTAACGGTGGTTTTATCGGTTTCGATCAAGGTCTGCTCATCGGGTTGACGGCGCGCGAGGTCGGAGAAAAGCCTGCCGGGAAAAACGAGGGAGCCCTCTGTTTCCACGGCGGCGGGAAGAAGCGTTTCTATTTGCAGGGAAAGGTCGTTACATCTTAAAAGAAGGTTATTTCCCTGCGCCTGCGCGTAGATGCCCTCGAGTATGGGCATGGCGGTGCGGGACGGCAACGCCTTGGATATTATGGAGATACCCGCGTTCAAGTCTTCGGTGGAAATATAAAATTTCATACGATCCCTCCGATTCGCTTTTTGGTATTTGTTATATAGTATAAATCGTAGTAGTTATAGTAGGGGGCTGGATACTGTGGATAAGCCCCGAAACTTCAAATTTTAAAAGGCTTTTTGCCGTGGATAAGCCTGTGGAAAAACAAGGTCTAAAAAAGGGCTTTTCAACAGTGGCAACGAAGCACACATTTTCCACAAATTATACTACACATTTCCACGGGCCTTTTCCACAAAATGTGAATGCCCTGTGGAAAATGCATCACTTTTTGATACGCTTTTCCAAGTCCTCCATAATAAGGGGCAGCTTTGCGTCCTTTTCTATATCGGAAGCGATCTTTTTGCAGGCGCTTATCACGGTGGTATGGTCGCGCCCGCCGAAGCTGCGGCCAATGCTTTTTAAGGAGGATTCCGTCATTTCCTTGCAGAGGTACATGGCGATCTGGCGCGGGTAGGTGATCTCCATGGTGCGGCGCTGCGAAAGGAGGCTGTCAAGGCTGATGGAATAATAATCCGCCACCACCTGCTGGATGAGGTCAATGGTGATCTTCCTGTTTTCAAAGCCCGGCAAAATATCGCGCAGGGCGGTGTCCGCGAGGGCGGCGTCGATGGGACGCTTGGTGAGGTTGGAATAGGCGATCACGCGGTTGAGCGAGCCCTCGAGCTGACGGATATTGGAATTTACCTTTTCCGCGATGAAGGTGATAACGCGTTCGTCGATGCAGATATCTTCAAGCGCCACCTTTTTACGTAAAATGGCCGCGCGGGTCTCGATATCGGGCGGCTGTATATCGGCGATGAGACCGCCCTCGAAGCGCGACCTAAGGCGCACCTCGAGCGTTTGCATCTCCATGGGGGGCTTATCGGAGCTTAAAATAATCTGCTTGCCGTTGGTATGGAGCGCGTTGAAGGTGTTGAAAAACTCCTCCTGCAAACCGACGCGGGTGGAGATGAATTGGATATCGTCCACCATAAGCACGTCCACGCTCCTGTATTTGTTGCGGAACTGCGCGTTTTTATTTTCCTGTATGGCAAGGATCATCTCGTTCATAAACGATTCGCTCGTCACGTAGATGATCTTGGATTTCGGTTTTATTTCGCGGATATGGTTGCCGATGGCGTGCATGAGGTGCGTTTTACCAAGGCCCACGCCGCCGTAGATGAAAAGCGGGTTGTAGGCCGAGGAAGGGTTATCGGCCACGGCTTTTGCGGCCGCGTGCGCAAAGCTGTTGGAATTGCCGATGACGAATGAGTCGAAGGTATATTTGGGGTTAAGCTGCGTTTCACGCGAAGCGGAGGGGGAAAATGCGGAATTAGGCGCCTGCTCCGCGCGGTATTCGCCCGCCTCGGAGGGGTCCACGAAGGAGATGGTAAGGCCCGTATCGTTTGCCTTGTTGACGGCGTTGGTGACGGTAGCCGTGTAAAGGTTGATGAGCGTATTTTTGGAAATGCCGTTTTGCGCCAGCAATACGAGGGCATTGTCGCGGATGCAAAGCGGCTCGATGGGCGATATCCAAGCGTCGAAGCTCGGCGTTGTCATCAGTTTTTTTAACTCAACGATCGATTTTTCCCAAACGTACTGCGCCGACTGCATGCCCCAAAAACCCCCAAGTGTTGATAAACCACCCATTTTGTGAATAACTTTGTGGATAACTCTGCCCGATGAAAAAAGCCGGCCAACGGGCGGCTTGGCAAAAAACTATTGCGCCGAGGGACGCGGCGTTCCTTACCTTTCCCCCGGTTATGCTTATGATAGCAAAACCGTGGCGGCATGACAAGGGTACTTTTGGTATGCGGGCTGGCGAATTTTCCTGATTAGTGACCGCTGCCAAGGAAAAATACCATATCTAGTGATGGCGCGGGGCGGTTCGGGCGCGGGATGAAATTTATCGGAAAAAAAGCGGTTTGCGCGCCGGATTCCTTGACAGTTCCACCGTCTTTCTTATATAATCTACTTCTGACAGCCACGGCGGCAAGTTATCGGCTTGTACATTCGCAGGGCTTTTGGAGCATGGCGCGCGCCATGCTTCGCCGTGCGCCGCGTTTTGCGCCAAACGCCCTGAAGAAGAAAACGGAAGAGAGGTGTAGAGAATGCTTCAGACCTACCAGCCCAAGAAGAGACAGCGGAAAAAGGTGCATGGCTTCCGCCAGCGCATGAAGACCGCGAACGGGAGGAAAGTGCTCGCCCGCAGGCGGTTAAAAGGCCGCAAAGTCCTTTCCGCGTAAAACGCGCCGCACGGCAGGCTTCGCTTGCCGTGTGCTTTTATGGCAAAGCCCGCCCGGCCGCGCCGGGAACCATGGAATGAAACGCTGTTATTCGCTCAAGCGGAACAAAAACTTCCGCCATGTATACCGCGTGGGGAAATCCAACGCCTCGAGGCAGCTCGTGCTTTTGAGCGCCCGCTCGAAGGAGCCGCGCGTTCGCGTGGGCTTTTCCGTCAGCAAAAAAATAGGTAACAGCGTCGTCAGAAACCGCGTCAAGCGCCGCCTTCGCGAGGCGTTCACCCCTATGATACCGGGGGTGAAGGAAGGGCACGACCTCATCTTCATCGCCCGCGACGCGGCGGTAGAGGAAAGGTTTTCCGCCCTGTGCGCCTCCATGCGGTACCTGCTGCAGAAGGCGAACCTTCTCAAGGAACTGGAGCGATGAGGGCTTTTTTAAAGCGATCCTTATTATCGATGATTCGGGGCTATCAGGCGTTTGTATCCCCGTTTCTGCCCGCATCCTGCCGCTACATCCCCACCTGCTCCGCCTACGCGCTCGAGGCCATCGAAAAGTACGGCCCGAAAAAGGGCCTATGGCTTGCCGTGAAGCGCGTGCTGCGGTGCAACCCTTTTTCCAGGGGCGGCTACGACCCCGTCCCCTGAAACGAACTTGAATTTTACTGCGCCCCCTCTTACTTGGCGCGATGCTTTTTGAAAGCGAGGCTTGCTCATGCAAGGTGATTTCTTTTTGACCACATGGTTTTTGGAGGCCATGCGTTGGGTCTACTCGGTCATCAACGGCAACGTTTTTCTTACCATACTCATCAGCACGATTATCCTTCGCGCCATCACCGTGTTTTCCGATATCAAAACGCGCCAATCGAGCGCGCAGATGGCGGAAATACAGCCCGATCTGGCGCGGCTTCAAAAAAAGTACAAAGATAATCCGCAGCGCTTACAGGCCGAACAATCCAAGTTTATGAAGGAAAAAGGCGTGAGCATGTGGGGAAGCTGCCTGCCTATGCTCATCACCATGCCCCTTTTCTTCTGCTTCATCGCGGCCTTTCGCTTCTGGGCGAACGAGCAGATGATACGACTTTTAGTCGCTACGGGCGAGCAGCAGCAGCAGCTCATGTCGTCGTTCAGGTTCCTCTGGATCCACAACATCTGGCAGCCCGATAACGGCATGGCCCCCATCATCATGGATGCCGCGGCCTTTTTGAAGACCAAGGACCTCTCCAAGCTGCTGTACCTGAAAAACAACCCCGAGGTATGGGATAAGCTCGTGCAGATGGGCATCGCCGCGCGCGAGCTCGTGAGCGCCAAAGGCGCCGACGGTGCCGTCGTCACCACCGAAGCGTTCCGCTTTTTGAGCAACCAGAATGCCATCGCGAGCTATAATACCGCCATGCAGCCGCTTATCGACATGTACGCCGGCAGCAACAACGGCTGGTTCATTTTGCCTGTGCTCGCCTCCGGCTCGCAGCTTCTCGCCTCGTGGATCATGCAGAAAAACCAGCCGCAGACCGCCGCCAACGCGCAGGCGCAAAGCACCAATAAGATGATGATGTACATGTTCCCCATCATGTCGTTCATCTTCTGTCTCTCGAACAGCTCCGCGTTTGCCATCTATTGGACGCTCAGCAGTGCCATGGGCATTTTTGTAAACCTGTTGCTCAACAAAAAATATCCGCGCACCACGCCCACGCAGGAGGATAACAAATGAGAAGCATCGAAGCGAGCGGAAAGTCCGTCGACGAGGCAATCTTTAAGGGCCTCTCGGAGCTTGGGACCTCGATCGACGAGGTCGAAATAGAGATTTTACAGCAGGAAAGCAAGGGCGTGTTCGGCATAGGAGCCAAGCCCGCCGTCGTGAAGCTCACCGAGCGCGTGCCCGAGGAGATCGTTCTCCCCGAATATCTGACCAACCCGCAAGGCCGCGGCTTTGAGCGCGAACCCCGCCGCGACCGCGGCCCGCGCCCGGAGCGCAGGGACGACCGCGCGATAAGGCGCAACGAGCGCCCCCGCGTGGATGCCGCCGCCGCTTCCCTCGAGGCGCGCCTCGCGCAGCCCGAGCGCGAACCGCGCCCCGAGCACAGGCCCGCGCCCGAGCGTAGGCCCGCGCCCGAGCAGCCGCGCCGCGAGCAGCCTCGGCAGCCCAGGCAAAACGGCACCGGCGCGCCCCGCCGCGAGCCGCAGCACACCGATGAAAAGCCCGTCGAGAAGATCAACTACACCGTGGAAGCCGCCGAGGGCAACCGCGCGGCGGATTTCCTAAAGGGCGTCGTCGCCCGCATGGGCGTGGACGCGAAGGTTCTTGCCGCACAGGATGAGGATGGCTTAAAGCTTTATATCGACAGCGAAACCATGGGCATCCTCATAGGGCACCGCGGCGAAACGCTCGATGCGCTTCAGTACCTCGCCTCGCTTTGCCTCAACCGCAACCGCAAGGAGGAAGGCTACCTCCGCGTAAGCATCGATACCGAGGATTACCGCGAAAAGCGCGAGCAGACCCTCGTCCGCCTCGCCCGCAGGCTCGCCTCGCAGGTGAAGGCCACCGGCAAGCCCCGCGCGCTCGAACCCATGAACCCCTACGAGCGACGCGTGCTCCACGCCACGCTCCAAAACCACCCCTACGTCTCCACGCACAGCGAGGGCGAAGAACCTAACCGCCGCGTCATCATCACGCCGAAGCAGCGATAAAGAATACGCTTCTTTTCTTTGAAAAGAAAAGAAGCAAAAGAAACTTTAGGGTAAAATAATAAAAGCTTACTTTTCGCGAAAAGGCGCCCAAACAACGGGCGCCTTTTGTGGTTTTGGGGAGGCAAACGGAGAACGAACTGCGTAAAAACGCGCCGCCGTTTACATCCCTCCCATCTTTGGGATACAATAGCAGTATCCCCACAATATCCCCCATTTCCCGCCGAGGAGGAAACAGCCGTGGATACCATTTTCGCGCTCGCCACCCCCGCGGGCGGCGCGCTCGCCGTGATCCGCATCAGCGGAGCGGAAGCGAAGGAAACGATAGGGAAAATATTCAGCGTACCCGTGGAGCATGCCCGCATGAGGCACGGCTTCGTGATGGACGGAGAAATTAAGGTGGACGAAGCGATGGCCGCCTATTTCGAGGCGCCAAAAAGCTACACGGGCGAGGACATGGCTGAGCTATATACGCACGGCGGGCGCGCGGTTTTAAGCCGGGTGCTCACCTTGCTTTCGCGCTGCGCGCGCGCGGCGGAGCCGGGCGAGTTCACGCGGCGCGCGTTTTTAAACGGGAAGCTGGACCTTGCGCAGTCGGAAGCCGTGCAGGATATGATTGCCGCGACTTCGAAGCGCGGCGCGGCGCTCGCGCTCGAGCAGCTGCAAGGTAGCCTGAGCCGCGCGGTGAAGGCCGTGGAGCACGCGCTTCTCGACGCGCTGAGCGGCGTGGACGCCGCCATAGATTACCCCGAGGAGCTGGAGGAGGACGTGTTTTCAGCGCTTCCCCAAACGCTTGAAAACGCCGCGGCCGAACTGCGCGCGCTTGCGCAAAGCGGGTTAAAGCAGAGGTTTTTGCGCGAGGGCGCGAGGGTGGTGCTGCTGGGCCGTCCCAACGCGGGCAAATCGTCGCTGCTTAACGCGCTTTTGGGGTACGACCGCGCCATCGTAACGCCTATCGCGGGCACCACGCGCGACGTGCTCGAGGAGGAAACTCTGTTTTTCGACGTGCCGGTGAGGCTTACGGATACGGCGGGCATGCGCGAAAGCGGCGACGAGGCGGAGCGCATGGGCGTATCGCGGGCAAAAAGCGCGGCGGAGCAGGCGGATTTTCTGCTGCTGGCGTTCGACGGCGCGGAGGCGCTCGACGAAAGCGACAGGGAGCTTCTTCTTTCCACCGCGGACAAGCCCCGCATGGCGGTCGTTTGCAAGGGCGATCTCCCCGCGCGCCTCACGGCGGCGGCGCTCCAAGAGGCGTACGGCATACCCTCCGCAAGCGTGAGCTCGCTCACGGGCGAAGGCGTGGAGGCGTTGAAAAAGGAAGTCGCCAACCGGCTCGCGCCGGAGGCGGAGAGCGCGCTCGTGACGAACGCGAGGCATATCGACGCGTTGCTGCGCGCGCAAGCCGCGCTTGAAAGCGCGCTTCTTGTGAAGGACGCGGAGCTTATCGCCACGGACCTTCGCGAGGCGCTGCACGCCTTGGGCGAGATCACGGGCGAAACCGTGGATTCGGCGGTGCTCGACCGCATTTTTTCCCGGTTCTGCGTGGGAAAATAAAAGCCTTTTCCTGTTTAGGAAAGTTTTGCTATAATATAGCTCGGGCTTTATGGGAGCGGCTCCTTATACTTTAAACTATAAATTCTTTTGGTTACTTTTCTTAAAAGAAAAGTAACCGGAGGTTTGGAGGCGGAGCCTCCAAGAAAAGAGCTATGGATTTTAACGCGGGAGCCTATGATGCGATCGTTTTAGGGGCGGGCCACGCGGGCTGCGAGGCGGCGCTCGCGCTTTCGCGCATGGGGTTAAAAACGCTTTGCCTCACGATGAACCTCGACTCGGTGGCGCACATGGCGTGCAACCCGGCGATCGGCGGCACGAGCAAGGGGCATTTGGTGTGCGAGATCGACGCGATGGGCGGCGAGATGGGGCTTGCGGCGGACGACACGTTTTTGCAGATACGCATGCTCAATACAGGGAAAGGCCCGGCGGTGCATTCGCTTCGGGCGCAGATCGACAAGCGGAGCTACCACGAGCGGATGAAGCGCGCGCTGGAGCGGGAAGAAAACCTGACGCTTCGGCAGGGCGAGTGCGAGAGGATACTCGTTTATAACGGGCGCGTCGCGGGCGTTGTGGCGGGCGGCGGGATAAGGTACCTTTGCCGCGCGCTCGTAGTGGCGGCGGGCGTGTATTTGAAAAGCCGCATTTTGATCGGCGACCATGTTTCGCAAAGCGGGCCTGCGGGGTTTTTGGGCGCAAACGCGCTTTCGGCGTCGCTTACGGAGCTTGGCGTGCCGCTTCGAAGGTTCAAAACGGGTACGCCCGCGCGGGTGCACAGGCGGAGCCTCGACCTTGACAAAATGGAGCGTCAGGAAGGGGATGTTCCCCCGCCCTGCTTCTCGTTTTTAAATAAGGGCGCTGCGGCGATTTTAAGCCGCGCGCAAACGCCGTGCTATTTAACGTATACCAACGCGGAGACGCACCGGGTGATTTTAGAAAACATCCACCGTTCGGCCATGTACGGCGGGCTTATCGAGGGCACGGGCACGCGGTACTGCCCCTCGATCGAGGATAAGATCACGCGCTTCAAGGATAAGGAGCGCCACCAGCTTTTTTTGGAACCGGAGGGCGGCTCCACGGACGAGATGTACGTGCAGGGGATGTCCACCTCGCTGCCGCTCGACGTGCAGGTAAAGATGCTTCGCACCATACGCGGCATGGAGCGCTGCGAGATCATGCGCCCGGGGTACGCCATCGAGTACGATTGCATCGACCCGCAGACGCTCGGCGAGGGACTTTCGCATAAGGAGATCGAAGGGCTTTACTTCGCGGGGCAGATCAACGGCACGTCCGGGTACGAGGAGGCGGCGGCGCAAGGGCTGTACGCGGGCGTGAACGCCGCGCTCTATTTGAAAAGGGAACCCCCGCTTGTTTTGACGCGGGCGGACGCGTACGTCGGCGTGCTTGTGGACGACCTCACCGTAAAGGGCACCAACGAGCCGTACCGCATGATGACCTCGCGCGCGGAATACAGGCTTTTGCTGCGGCAGGATAACGCGGATCTAAGGCTTACGGAGCTTGCCAAGCGCACGGGGCTTGTAAGCGGCGCGCGGTACGAAAGGCTCATGCGAAAGCGCGACGAGATCGACCGCGCCGTGGCGGCGCTTAGCGCGTTCGCGAAGCCGGACGAGGCTTTAAAGGCCCTGCTCGAGGAAAAGGGCGAGGGCGAGCTGCGACCGGGGCTAAAGCTTTACGATATTTTGAAGCGCGAGAGCGTTTCGTATACCGACCTAATGCGCCTCGGGCGGGGCTTGCCCGAGATCGGCGACGAAGCGCGCGAGCAGGTGGAAATCGCGGCGCGGTACGAGGGGTATATCAAAAAACAGGCGGAGCAGGTAAAGCGCTTCGAGGAGCTGGAAACGGTGCTTTTGCCCGCGGAAATGGACTATTTTTCCGTGAGCGGGCTTCGCATTGAGGCGCGGCAAAAGCTCGCCGCGCTGCGCCCGAAAAACATCGGACAGGCGTCGCGCGTTTCGGGCGTGTCGCCCGCGGATATCGCGGTGCTTCTGGTGCAGCTCAAAAAGGATGCGCGCGCGGCGGAGAAAACGCCCGCGCCTCGGGGTACGGAGGGCGTATGAGCGAAATTTTCGACGCCGTAAGGGCGGCGCTCCCCTCGCTTGACGAGGCGCGGCAAAGAAAGCTCTGCGTTTTTTACGAAATGCTCGTAGACTGGAACGCGCGCATGAACCTTACGGCCATCACCGACCCCGCCGAGGTCGCCTCAAAGCACTTTGCGGACAGCGTTTTGCCCGAAAGCCTTCTCAAAAAAAACGCGAGGGTGATCGACGTGGGCACGGGCGCGGGCTTCCCCGGCATACCGCTCGCCGTTGCGCGGCCGGACTTAAGCTTTACGCTCATGGACGCGCTTCAAAAACGCGTCGGCTTTTTGGAGGCGGCGTGCAAGGAGCTTAACCTAAACATCCAATGCGTGCACGCGCGCGCGGAGGAAGCGGGCAAGAGCTTAAGCTATCGTGCGGGGTTCGACGCGGCGCTCTCGCGGGCGGTGGCCCCGGCCTCGGTCCTTACGGAGCTTACGGTGCCTTTTTTGAAGGAAGGCGGCGTGTCGCTCATGTACAAGGGCCCGCAGGCGGAGTCGGAGCTTCTTTCCGCGAAAAACGCGCTGCACCTCTTAAGGGCGGAAGCGGAGCTCGTTAAATTCGACGCCGCGTGGGGGGAACGCCGCGTGATTTTCGTCACAAAGCTCGCGCCGACGCCGGAAAATTATCCCCGCGCGAGCGGCGTGATGAAGAAAAAACCCCTGTAGCGATGCGAAGAAAATCCTTTTTTGCCGAATCCGCGCCGCTTTTGCGGCGGTTGCAGGAAATATACGGTTTCACAGCGAAACACTCATCGTAAGGAGGCCAGGTTCATGCCGGTATTTGATTTTTTGAGGGATACGAAAAAGCCCGAGCCGGAAAAGAGGCTGGAGGAGATCGACGTTTTAAAAATACTGCCGAACCCCAACCAGCCGCGCGCCACGTTTGTGGAGGAAGGTATTCAGGAGCTTGCGGACTCCATCGCGCAGGTGGGGCTTATTCAGCCGCTCGTGGTGCGCCCCGTCCCAAGCGGGTACGAACTCGTGGCGGGCGAACGCCGCCTTCGCGCGGTGAAAACCCTCGGCATGAAAACGGTGATCTGCATCGTGCAAAACGACGTGGTGGACGAGGCCTCCGCCATGATGGCGCTCATCGAAAACCTCCAGCGCGAGGAGCTCAGCTACCTCGAGGAGGCCGGGTGCTACAGCCAGCTTCTCAGCTCCTTCCACCTCACGCAGGAGGAGCTTGCCAAAAAACTCGGCAAGAGCCAGTCGTCCATCGCCAACAAGCTGCGCATTTTGAAGCTTCCCCCCGCCGTGAAGGACGCCATGGTCGAAGCGGGCCTGAGCGAGCGCCACGCGCGCGCGCTTTTAAGCCTGCGCGAGGAAAAGCACCAGCTCGACGCCGTGAAAAAGATCGCCGAGAAGGGGCTTTCCGTGAAGGAGACCGAAGCGTATGTGGAAAAAACGCTCAACCGCCTTTACGACGAAAAGCGGGACGGCGCGAAGCCCCGCCCCATCATGATACGGCTCGTGAAGGATTACAGGCTTTTTATGAACACCGTAAACACCGCCGTCAACCAACTGCGCGAGGCGGGCATGTCGGTGGAGGTGGAGCAGTCAGACCGCCCGGACGGCGTGGATATCGCCATCAAGGTCACGAGAAAGCCGTAAGCGAAATAAAAAACAAGCGGCGGAATGGAAGCCATTCCGCCGCTTGTTGACTTTTCTATCTTGTTATCTTCACGTAGGCCGCGCAGCCGAGCCGAGAGGCGTGCGTAAAGCCGCAGCTTTCGTAAAAGCCGGCGTTTTCGGGGAGGTCGTCGGTCAAAAGCACCTTTTGGTAAACCGCGGGATACAGGCAATCCAGCGCCAGAAAAAGCGCTTTTCCCACGCCCCCGCGCTGAAACTGCGGTAAAACCAGAACGTCCTGCACATACAAAACGGAATGCCCGTCGCCCACCGCGCGGATAAGCCCGATAAGCCGTCCCTCCGTGCGCGCGCAAAGCGCCGCGAGGGAATGAGAAAGGGCCTTTTCCAGCATAGCGGGGTTTTTGGTATAGTTCGCCCAGCCCACGCTTTCGTAAAGCGCAAGCACCTCGTCCATGGGGACGGAAAGTGCGTCGTACGGCTCTATCGTAAATTCCATGCGTTTGCCCCCTCGCTTTTCTCCCTCTACCCTATCACAGAGGGAGGGAGCGCACAAGTAGGGGCGACCCTGTGTGATCGCCCGGTCTACGGACGGGTTTCCCGCCGCGGGTCGGCGCCCTCCGCCAGCCCGCAGCCCGCGAGCATGAGAAACAGCGGCGAAAACAAATAAAGGTACCGCGCGCGGCATTCGAACAGCATTAAAAACAGGCTTACGCCTAAAAGCGCGAGCATGGCGGCGCGCGCGGCGGGGTTCCCCGCCTTGAGGGGAAACGCGGCGCGAAGCGCGCATAAAAGCACAAAAAGCCACACGGCCTGCTGCGCCGTGGCAAGCGCGGCGTGCTCGGGCGAGGAATTATAATAAACCTTGCGCAAGGAAAGCGCAAGGGGCGTTTTCGCGGGCAAAACGTTGAGGTAAAAATGCCCCTCAAGCCCCCACGCGAAGGTGCCGTCGTTGAAGTTGCAAAGCGTCTTTTTCATAAAAAGCAGCAAAAGGCCGCGCTCGGCGAGGCGCTTTTTTATGACCGCGAGGTTGGCCGCGCTCCTTGTGGCGGCGTCGGGAAAGGCCGAGGAAAAATCCGCGTCCTCGTCGGAAAATACGCCGTTTTTCTCGTGGTTGAGGCCCATCATCAAATAATGCGTGAAGGGCATGCGGAGGTTTTCCTCGAGCTCCGTTTTGTTTTCGCGGATGAGCGCCCACCGCAGCGAAAACGCGCATAAAACCGCCAGCGCGGCGGGAAGAAGCGCCGCCAAAACGCGCCGAAAACCCGCGCGGCGAAGAAGCCGCGCGCCGTTTACGGCGGCGAACGCGAAAAGAACGAGCAGCACGGTGGGCTTGAGGAAGGCGCCGAATACCAAAAGGAGCGTAACGAGAAAGCTTTTAACGCGCACATCCTTAAGGAAGCAGAAGAAGAACATAGCCGCCGCGGGGAAGAAAACGGAGAGCGAATCCGTGTAAGGCACGGCGATCCAAGGCGAAAGCGCAATCAAAAACGCGCCCGCGAGCGCGCAGATCGCGGCCGATATGCGGTTTTTCGTGAGCTTGAAAACGCAGAATACGGAAAGGAGCACCGAAAGGTTCACGCCGAGGCAGGTTGCCGCGAGCACGGTCGCATACGGATTGCTTTTCGTGATGAGCGCGCCGAGCCTGAAAAGGTTTGTGAGCACATAGACCGGCGTGAGGTTGTTGGGGTACATCCCGAAATACCAGCGATCCACGCCCCCGGCCCCGGAAAGGGCCACGGCCCGCGCGTTGTCGAGGAGCGTGCCGAAATCCCACCCGCCGTAAAAATAAATATTTTTCACGACGAAGAGCTGCAGCGTGAAAAGCGCCGCGAAAAAGGCGCAGACGAGCGCGTAAAAAATACGGTCGCTCGGATGGCCGCGTTTTTTAGAAAGGCGCGCGGCCGCAACCCCGAGGAAAACGAGCGGGAGCGCAAAAAAGAGCAAGGCGGCGTTGGGCAAAAGCACCTCGTTTTCGGAGGCGTAATAAAAAACCCGCTTGTCAACGAGCGCCATAAGAACGAGCACCGTCCCCAAGAAAAGCGCGAAACAGGCGTTAACCAGCCGGGGTATTATGCGCAGGGCCGCAGCGGTCGTTTTTTTCATCTTGCTATCCTCCTCAGGGCGGGGGTCCGGCCTCCCCTGCCTTAGCGCTAGTATGCCGCCGTGAACCTTTACTTTACGCCATAATCCGTCTATAATATTTTCAAATGGAGAGGATAGGCGAAAAGGGCGATGCGGGCGGTATGCTCGGGGCGGTCAACGCGGCGTTTCACGGGGTGTCCCCGCGCGACCCCGCGCTTTTGAGCCCCTCCGTGCTCGCCTACGTCGGCGATACCGTGTACGATCTTTTCGTACGCACCTATTATTTGGAAACCACCGATCAAACGGCGCACGGGCTGCACGTGCGATGTGCGGCGAGGGTGTGTGCCAAGGCGCAGGCCGAAAGCTTTTTCCGCGTGGAGCAAATGCTAAGCGACGAGGAACTGGGGATTTACAAGCGCGGCCGCAACACGCACCTTGGCAGCGTCCCCAAAAACGCCAAAATAGCCGATTACCGCACGGCTACGGGCTTCGAGGCGCTGCTGGGCTATCTGTATCTGTCCAACCGGGAGGCGCGGCTGTCCGAGCTTGTTCGCGCGGCCCTCATCACAGGCGGCGCAAGCGAGCGCACATAACCCCCGCCGACACGAAAGAAAGAGGTCAACTATGCCGGAAAATAACAACAGGGGCGGCGGAAAGCCCCCTTACCGCCCGCAGGGCGGAAACGACGCGCGCGGGGGCAAGCCCTACGGCGGCAAGCCGCAGGGGGATAGGAAGCCATACGGCGATAAAAAACCCTACGGTGACAAAAAGCCCTACGGTGACAAAAAACCGTACGGCGATAAGCCCTATGGCGAGAAGAAACCCTACGGCGACAAGCCCTATGGCGAGAGAAAGCCCTACGGTGACAAACCCTACGGCGAGAGAAAGCCGTACGGCGATAAGCCCTATGGCGAGAAGAAACCCTACGGCGACAAGCCTTACGGCGAGAGAAAGCCCTATGGCGATAAGCCCTATGGCGAAAGAAAACCGTATGGCGATAAGCCTTACGGCGATAAACCCTATGGCGAAAAGAAGCCCTACGGCGACAAACCCTACGGCGACCGTTCGTACAAAAAACCTTACGGCAGCAAGCCTTACGGCGGCAGCAAGCCCTACGAGAGCAAGAAGCCGAGCGCGCCCTCCGTGGACGAGGCGGAGCTTCACGAGGCCGAAGCGCACACCGCGCCCGACATGAAAAAGCAGCGTTACGAGCTGAAGTACGACGCCATGGCCCCCGCGAGCGCCACAGCCGCGGAGCAGGCCAAAAACGTGCCGGAGGACGAGCTTCCCTACCTCGTGATGGGCCGCAACGCCGTCCGCGAGGCGCTCAAAAGCGGCAGGAGCATCGACCGTATCCTCGTCGTGAAGGAGCTCGACGGTTCCCTGCGCGAGCTTGTGAACCTCGCGCGCGATAACAACGTGCAGCTTCGCGAGGTGGATAGGAGCAAGCTCGACGAGCTTTGCATGCCCTTCGGCCACGGCAGCAAAACGGGCAACCATCAGGGCATCGTGGCCATGGTGCCGGGCGTGCAGTACTGCGAGCTCAGCGACATCCTCGACGCGGCCAAGGCGAAAAATGAAAAGCCCTTCCTCGTTCTGCTCGACGGCATCGAGGACCCGCATAACCTCGGCTCCATCCTAAGGAGCGCGGAATGCGCGGGCGCGCACGGCGTGGTCATCCCCAAAAGGCGCTCCGCGAGCGTCACCGCAGCCGCCTGCAAGGCGAGCGCGGGCGCGGTGGAATACATCAAGGTGGCGCGCGTGGCAAATATCGGTAACGCCATCGAAACGCTTAAAAAAGAGGGCGTATGGATCGCCGGCGCCGATATGGAGGGCACGCCCATGACGGAGGCCAAGCTCGAGGGCGCGCTTGCGCTCGTGATCGGCTCCGAGGGCGAGGGCCTTTCGAGGCTTGTGCGCGAGATGTGCGACTTTACGGTGAAAATACCGCTTTACGGCAGCATCGAATCGCTCAACGCGTCGGTCGCGGCGGCGATCCTCCTGTTTGAAAAAAAGCGGCAGGACAGCAAAAACTAAGGAAACGCGTTTTTACGGGCGGCGCCGCGATTCGCGCAGCGCCGCCCTTCTTACAAAGGCGGGAAGAAAACGGAAATGGAAAGCGAAGCCTATCGTAATTTAACGGACGAGCAGCTTGTGGCGCGCTCGCATACGGGCGACCGCGAGGCGGACGAGGTGCTCTACGAGCGCTATAAAAACATCGTCCGCATCAAGGCGCGCCCGTATTTTTTGATCGGCGCGGATCGCGAGGACCTCCTTCAAGAGGGCATGATCGGCCTTTACAAGGCCATCCGCGATTACGATTCCGACTACGGCGCGGCGTTTCGCTCGTTTGCAGAAATGTGCATACTGCGCCAGATCATCACGGCCATCAAATCGGCCACGCGCCAAAAGCATGTGCCGCTCAACTCGTACGTGTCGCTCTACCGCCCGCTCCGCGAGGAGGAGCCGGACAGGGCGCTCATCGACGTGCTCACGGAGCTTCGCGGCGAAAACCCCGAGGATACCTTCATCGGCAAGGAATCGCTCGAGAGCATATTCCAAACGCTCGACAGCGCGCTTTCCGCGCTCGAAAAGCAGATACTCGACCTGTTTTTGGAGGGCCGTTCTTATCAGGAGATCGCCGCCGCGCTCTCGCGCAACACCAAAACCGTGGATAACGCGCTCCAGCGCGTAAAGCATAAGCTCGAAAAGCATTTGGAAAAAAGCAGGTAAAGGAAAAGCAGAGATCCCCTGCCGAACGTTTTCGGTGGAGTAAGCCCCCGCGCCGCGCAAAGCCGCCATGTCTTTCTTCTTATATTAATAAACACTTGAATTTTACGCATAAAAATGGTATACTGTTTGCATAAAGAGCGATGCTTCCAAGCCGCCCTTTTAACCGGGGAAAGGCAAGGCGCGAAAGCGGCTTTACGGCGACCGACGACGCAATGCGCTATAGCGGCGCAGGGGTTCGACCTATGCTCATACAACGCCTCAAACTCAACGATTACCGCAATTACGAATCGCTCGAGCTTCACCCTTCGCCGGGCCTCAACGTGATCGCGGGCGAGAACGCGCAGGGTAAAACCAACGCTTTGGAGGCGGTTTTTTTATGCGCGTTCGGCCGCTCCCACCGTACCTCGCGCGACGCGGAGCTGATACGCCGCGGCATGCCGGGTGGCTATGTGGGCGTTACGCTTACAAACGCGCTCGGCACGCACACCGTGGAGGTGAAGCTGCGCGCCGACGAGCCGAAGAAGATTCTCATCAACGGCCAGAGCGTAAAGCGCTTGGGCGAGCTTATGGGCACGCTCAACGTCGTGCTTTTTTCGCCGGGCGACCTTTGCATCGTGCAGGGCGGCCCCGCCGACAGGCGGCGTTTCATGGATATGGAGCTTAGCCAAATGTACCCCACGTACTTTTACAGGCTCCAGCAGTACAACGTCGCGCTCAAGCAGCGAAACGCGCTCTTAAAGGAAAGCCCCATGGCCGTAAAGCCGGGCATGCTCGCCATGTGGGATGAGCAGCTCGCGACCTTAGGCGAAAGCATCATCGCGGCGCGCTGCCGTTTTTTGGATGAGATCTCCACCGTCGCCTACGACCTCCACCGGCAGATCTCCGGCGGGCGCGAGCGGCTCAACGTAAGCTACGACCCCAATGTGGATACGGAGGCCGCCACGGGCGTGCGGGAGGCGCTGCTCGAGCGCCTGTCGCAAAGCGCCCAGGAGGATTTAAGGCGCGGCTTTACCGGCGTGGGCCCCCACCGCGACGATATCGCCATCAAGCTCGAGGACGTGGACCTTCGCACGTTCGGCTCACAGGGGCAGCAGCGCACCGCCGCGCTTTCCCTGAAGCTCTCCGAGATCGCGCTTTTGCGCGACGTGAAGGGAGAGCCGCCCGTCCTTTTGCTCGACGACGTTTTAAGCGAGCTCGACGAGCGCCGCCAGCGAATGCTTCTTACGGCGTCCAAGGGCTGCCAATGCTTTTTAACGTGCACCTCGCTATCGGGTGTGGAGAAAGCGGGAATACTCGATATGGAAGTATTTACATGCAAGGACGGGAGGCTTATAAGCGCGTGAGCTCTTTACATGTGGGCGCGGAAACCGTGCTCGACATAAACGATATCATCGCCGTCATCCCGCGCGAAACGGCGCTTGCCTCACGGGATACGCGCCGCGCGCTCGACGACGCCATCGGCGGCACTCGCGTGGTGAGCGTATCCGACGAGCCGCAAAAATCGTATCTCATCTGCCTCAAAAACGAGAGGCTTTGCGTGTATTCCTCCCCCATCGCCTCGACGACGCTCCAAAAGCGCGCGGCGGAAGACCCGTTTTCCGCCGATCGCGCGGCTTTAAACGATAAAACCCCTTAAGGCAAAGGGAGCCGAACCCCTGCGGTTTGGAGGGACGGAAAGCACGCCATCGCTGTGTTGCCGGTACTCGCCGTATGGCGCTACGGCGACTAACGATGGCAATGAAGTGCGCCAAATGGCCGCTTTGAGGCGCAGGGGTTCGACTCCCTTTGCCTTACACAGCAAGGAAGGATAGAAGCATGAGCAACCATACCGACTATAACGCCTCGCAGATACAGGTGCTCGAGGGCCTCGAGGCGGTTCGCCGCCGCCCGGGCATGTACATCGGCTCTACCGATGTGCGCGGCCTCAACCAGCTCGTAAAGGAGCTTGTCGATAACTCCATCGACGAGGCGCTGGCGGGCTACTGCACCCATATCGAGGTCGTCATTCACCCGGATAACTCGCTCACCGAATGCGACAACGGCCGCGGCATCCCCGTGGACTACCACGAAAAAATGGAAAAGTCCGCGCTGGAGGTGGCGCTTACGGTGCTGCACGCGGGCGGCAAGTTCGGCGGAAGCGGCTACAAGGTATCGGGCGGCCTGCACGGCGTGGGCTTGAGCGTGGTCAACGCGCTCTCCAAGTGGCTCGTGGCCGAGGTACGGCGCGACGGCAAGGTGTACCGCCAGCGGTACGAATACGGCGAGCCCGTGGGCGACGTGAAAGTCGTGGAGACGTATGCGGAAAGCGATGGCGAAAGCGGCACGCGCATCACCTACATGGCGGACGACGGCGTGTTTGACGAGGTTAACTACAACTTCGACACCATGGCGACGCGCATGCGCGAGCTCGCCTACCTCAACAGGGGCATCACCATCACCGTCACCGACGAGCGCGCCGAGCCCGCGTTGAGAAAATCCTTCTGCTACGAGGGCGGCATCAACTCGTTCGTCAAAAACCTCAACAAAAACAAAGAGGTGCTGCACGCGGAGCCCATCTACTTCGAGGCCTCGCGAAACGATCCCGAAAAGGACGAAGTCGCCACGGTCGAGATCTCCATGCAGTACAACGACGATTACAACGAAAACGTGTTCACCTACGCCAACAACATCAACACCGCCGAGGGCGGCAGCCACCTCGTGGGCTTTCGCGCGGCGCTTACGCGCGTGGTCAACGATTACGCGCGCAGGTATAAAATATT
Organism: Eubacteriales bacterium; assembly: GCA_021372675.1. GTDB lineage: Bacteria > Bacillota > Clostridia > Christensenellales > CAG-138 > UBA7707. The sequence continues at coordinate 39,863 of JAJFTZ010000057.1, read as the reverse complement.
AAAGGATAACGACGCCAACCTTTCCGGCGAGGACGTGCGCGAGGGCTTGACCGCCATCGTGAGCGTGAAGCTCATCGAGCCGCAGTTCGAGGGACAAACCAAGACCAAGCTCGGCAACGCGTACATACGAAACTTGGTCGATAAGGCGGTGGACGACGGCCTTACGGCCTATCTCGAGGAAAACCCGGCGGTCGGCAAGCAGATCATCGACAAATGCCTCACTGCCTCCCGCGCGCGCGAGGCGGCGCGCAAGGCGCGCGAGCTCACGCGGCGCAAGACCGCGCTCGATTCCACCGCGCTCCCCGGCAAGCTCGCCGATTGCAGCGAAAAGGACCCTTCAAAATGTGAGATTTTCCTCGTGGAGGGCGACAGCGCCGGCGGCAGCGCCAAGCAGGGCAGAAACCCGGCCTTTCAGGCGATTTTGCCGCTTCGCGGCAAAATACTTAACGTGGAAAAAACGCGGCTCGATAAAATACTTGCCAACAATGAAATACGCGCCATGATCACGGCGTTTGGCGCGGGGATGGACGAGGACTTCGACGAGACCAAGCTTCGCTACCATAAAATCGTTTGCATGACGGACGCGGACGTAGACGGTAGCCACATCCGCACGCTCATGCTCACCTTCTTTTACCGCCACATGCGCCCGCTCCTCGAAAAGGGCTATGTGTACATCGCGCAGCCGCCGCTTTACAAGGTGGCGCGCGGCAAGGGCATATGGTACGCGTATTCCGACGCGGAGCTTGAAAGCATCCTCAACGAAATCGGCCGCGACCCCAAGCCCACCATCAACCGCTACAAGGGCCTCGGCGAGATGAACCCCGAGCAGCTTTGGGAAACCACCATGGACCCGGAAAACCGCATCATGCTCCGGGTGCAGCTCGAGGATGCCATGCGCGCGGATGAAATCTTCACCATACTCATGGGCGATAAAGTAGAGCCGCGGCGCGAATTCATAGAGCAGAACAGCAAGCTGGTCGTGGACCTGGATGTATAGAGGTAAAATAGCATGAGCGAATTCACCGCGAACGAAAAAATACTGCCGCTCGACCTCGAAACGGAAATGAAGAAATCTTTCATTTCCTATGCGATGGCCGTTATCATCAACCGCGCGCTTCCCGACGTGCGCGACGGTTTGAAGCCCGTGCACAGGCGCATTCTTTATTCTATGGATGAGCAGGGCTTCACCTCCGATAAGCCCTTCCATAAATCCGCCCGCATCGTGGGCGACGTGCTCGGCAAATACCACCCGCACGGCGATTCCTCCGTGTACGACGCCATGGTGCGCCTCGCGCAGGATTTCAGCATCCGCTACCAGCTCGTGGAGGGCCAGGGCAACTACGGCAGCATCGACGGCGACCCGGCCGCCGCCATGCGTTATACCGAGGCAAGGCTTTCTAAGCTCGCATCGGAAATGCTCCGCGACCTCGATAAAAACACCGTCGATTTCATGCCGAATTTCGACGAAACGCTCATGCAGCCCACGGTGCTTCCCTCGCGCTACCCCAACCTCCTCGTGAACGGCTCCGGCGGCATCGCGGTAGGCATGGCCACCAACATCCCCCCGCATAACATGGGCGAGGTGATCGATGCCTACGTTGCCATGCTCGATAACCCCGATATCACCATCGAGGAATTGATGGGCTACATCCCGGGGCCGGATTTTCCCACGGGCGGCCTCATCATGGGCACGGCCGGCATCCGTCAGGCGTACCGCACCGGCCGCGGCCGCGTTGTGGTGCGCGCGCGCGCGGAAATAGAGCCGATGGCGAACGGAAAGTCCCGCATCATCGTAACGGAAATACCCTATCAGGTAAACAAGGCGCGGCTCGTCGAGAAGATCGCGGAGCTCGTGCACGACAAGCGCATCGAGGGCATTTCCGATTTGCGCGACGAGACCGACCGCAGGGGCATGCGGATCGTGATCGAGCTGAAAAAAGACGTGAACGGCGGCGTCGTTTTGAACCAGCTCTACAAGCACACCTCCATGCAGGATACGTTCGGCATCATCATGCTGGCGCTGGTGGACGGCGAGCCGAAGGTGCTTTCCTTGCGCGAAATGCTCTACCACTACATGAAGTTCCAGGAGCAGGTGGTCACGCGGCGCACGCAGTACGACCTTGAGCGCGCCAAGGAGCGGCTGCATATTTTAGAGGGGCTTCGCATCGCGCTCGATAATATCGACGAGGTCGTGGAGCTTATCAAAACCTCGCCCAACGGCCCCGTGGCCAAGGAGCGCCTCAACGAGCGCTTCGGGCTGAGCGACAAGCAGTCGCAGGCCATCCTCGACATGCGCTTACAGCGCCTCACAGGGCTTGAGCGCGAAAAGATCGAGGAGGAATACGCGGAGCTTTTAAAAACCGTGGCATACTATGAGCGCATACTTTCCGACGAAGCGCTTCTCTTAAGCATCCTGCGCGACGAGGTTACGGAGATACGCCGCAAGTTCGCGGACGGGCGGCGCACGGGCATAGAGCCCGCGAGCGACGATATCGACCTCGACGACGTGATACAGCCGGAGGACATGGTCGTTACGCTCACGCAGTTCGGCTACGTGAAGCGCATCGCTATGGATTCTTACCGTGCGCAGCGGCGCGGCGGGCGCGGCATCATGGCGCAGACCACGCGCGAGGAGGATTTTGTGCGCGATATCTTCGTGGCGAACACGCACGACCAGATCATGTTCTTCACGAATATGGGGCGCGCCTTCCGCGTGAAGTGCTATACCATACCCGAGGCGGGCCGCACGGCGAAGGGCACGCCCATCGTGAACCTTCTCCAGCTTCGCGACGGCGAAAAGGTGACGACGGTGCTTCGCGTCACCAAGGAGGTCGAGGCCGAATACCTCGTGCTCGCCACGCGCGAGGGGCTTATCAAAAAAACGCCCATGAGCGAGTTTGAAAATATCCGCAAGGGCGGCCTGATCGCACAGAACCTCAACGAGGGCGACGAGGTGATCGGCGTGCTCCTCACGGAGGGCGACGACGAAATACTCGTAGGCACGCGGCAGGGCCAATGCATCCGCTTCCACGAAAACGACATACGGCCCATGGGGCGCACGGCGGCGGGCGTGAAGAGCATAGCGCTTGGTGAAGGCGACGCCGTAGTGGACGTGGAGAAAATCATAAAGGGCGCGAGCGTGCTGTGCGTAACGGAGCGCGGCTTGGGCAAGCGCACGAGCGAGGATGAATACCCCCTGCAAAACCGCTACGGCAAGGGCGTGATCACCGTAAAGGTGACGGAGCGCACGGGCGAGCTCGTATGCCTGAAGATGACCGGCGGCGACGAGGACATGATGCTCATACGCGACGACGGCACGGCCATACGCATGAACGTGAACGACGTGAGCACCTTCGGGCGCAATACGCAGGGCGTAAAGCTCATGCGCGTGGACGAGGGCACCCGCGTGGTGGGCGTAACGCTCGTACCGAGCGCGCAGGAGGAAGAGGAAGAAATCTCCGAGGAAAAGGCGGCGGGCACGGAAGAAGAATAGGCATAGGCGCGGCCTGCGGCCGCCCGTCCCAATATTCCCCTCCAACATAAAGTTCTTTTGGTGCTTTTCTTTCAAGAAAAGTACAAGGAAAAATGCAAACCATCCCCATCTCCGAAGCTTTACGGCGGCTGGCGGCCCTCTTTTTACGGGAGGGCTTTTCGCTCTACGCGGTGGGGGGCATGGTGCGAAACCCGCTTCTCAACTACCCCGTGAGCGATACGGATATCTGCAGCGCCATGGAGCCGGAGCGCCTCATGGCGCTTTGCGCGCGGGAAAATATCCGCCAAATCCCCAAGGGGATTTCCTACGGCACGCTGGAGCTTCATGTAGGGGGCGAAAGCTTCGAGCACACCACCTTCCGGGCCGATACCTACGGCGTGGGCGGCGCGCACAGGCCCGAGGCGGTGGCGTTTTCGAAAACCCCGGAGGAGGACGCGTTCCGCCGCGATTTCACGGTGAACGCGCTGTACTACGATATTTCAGCCGATCGGCTGATCGACCCTGCGGGCGGGCTTCGTGATTTAGAGAACCGCGTCATACGCGCCACGAGCGCCGATCCGGGCGATATCCTCCGCGACGACGGGCTTCGTATCCTGCGCATGGTGCGCTTTGCGGGTGAATTGGGGTTTTCCGTCGAGGAAAACACCTTTCGGGCGGCAACTGAAAACGCGGAGGGCTTAAGGGATATTTCCCCCGAGCGCGTGCGCGGCGAGCTCGATAAAATACTTTTATGCGATGTGCGGTATAGAACCTGGGCGTATGACCCGCTTAACGACGCCGCGGCAAATGGGAGCCCCGTTTTAAAGGCGCTTCTGTCGCTCGAGTCGCTCGGCGCGCTTAAAGTAATACTTCCCGAGCTTAGCTCCATGCGCGGCGTGGAGCAAAAAACCTCGCACCACCGCTACGACGTGCTCGACCATAGCTTTCACGCGTGCGCGTGCGCGCCGGCGGCGCTCGGCTTGCGGCTCGCGGGGCTTCTGCACGATACGGGCAAGCCCGAAAGCGTGCGCCTGCAGGGCAACATGCATGGGCACGAGGCGCGAAGCGAGCGCATTTCCCGGGAAATTTTAACGAGGCTCCGCTACCCCAACGCGGTCACGGACGAGGTGTGCGCGCTCGTGAAGCACCACATGTACGATCTCAACGGCGACGCGCGGGAGTTCAAGCTCAGGCTCAGATTCGTTTCCATGGGAAAGGAAAACGCTCAAAAGCTCATACGGCTTCGCGAGGCGGATGTACACGGCTCGGGTGTGCTTTCGGGGCCTATCAAGACCGCCGAAAAATGGAAAACGATCCTCGAGCGGATGGATAAGGAAAACGTGCCGTGGAGCGAGAACGCGCTCGACTGCACGGGCAAGGATATCATGGCGTGGCTCGGGCTTGCGCCGTCGCCGCGCGTCGGCTCTATAAAAAAACGCCTGTTCGAGCATTGCGTGCGCTACCCCAAAGACAACAAAAAAGAAATTCTGAAAAAATTGGCCGGAGGCATGAACCACATATGAGTAACCCCCTGATCGGCATCACCCCGTCGCTTTCCGACGACGGGCGCACCTTCAAGCTCTACGACGCTTACTGCGCGCTCCTTAAGGAGGCGGGCGGCGAGGCGATCCTCCTCCCCTACGGCTTTACGTCGTTTTCCCTGCTCGACGGCGCGATTTTCAGCGGCGGCGGCGACGTGGACGGGAGCTTGGGCGGCTACGAGAATTCGGACGTTCTCGACGGCGTGTTCGAAGCGCGCGACGCGTTTGAGATAAGGCTTTTCGAGGCGGCGTTCGAGCATAACCTCCCCATGCTCGGCATATGCCGCGGGCACCAGATCCTAAACGTCGCGCTTAAGGGCAGCCTGTATCGCGATATTGCGGAGGCGGGGTTTCAAGAGGAACACAGGCTCGGCGGCAAAGCCGAGCATGAAATACGCACCGCGCCCGGGTCGCTTGCGCGAAAGCTGCTCGGCGAAACGGCTGCGGTATGGAGCACGCATCATCAGGCCGTGAAGGATTTGGGGCGGGGCTTCAGGGCTACGGCATGGTCGCCGGAGGGCGTAGTGGAGGCCATCGAGCACGAGAACGGGCGCATTTTGGGCTTGCAGACGCACCCCGAGCGCATGAATTTCCTCCCTCCGTTTTCGTGGCTGGTGGAGGCCTGCAAGCGGTAACGCAGCCCGCAGCCGCGGTTTGCTGTAAACAAATTATGACAAAACGGTAAAGCAGCGCTTGTGTTGTTACTGTTCGCTTGCAAAAGCGCCGAAAAACATGTAGAATAACAGGACAATCTATGTGCGAGCAACGCCGCGAAACCGGGAGGTCATGCGTGAGCTTATCCCTTGAAGTCAAGAAATTCATCAACTCCGAGCACGTCGGAGATTATGTGGAATTCAACCTGCCCGCGCCGGAGCTGCCCGAACGCCACGCGCGCAAAAAGCCGTTGAAGGAGCAGCCGGAGGAAACGCCCGAGGGCGAAACGGTTCAGCCTGAAAAGGAAGAGGCTCCCGAGGGCGAAAGCGTAAGGATGCACTATGTGGAAGCGGGCACGGGAGAGCCGCTCATTTTGGTGCATACCATCGGCCAGTCCGTGTATACGTGGCGGGCCGCGTTCAACCGCCTGAGCGAGTATTACCGCGTAATCGCGGTGGACCTTCTCGGCCACGGCTATTCCGACAGGCCCGAGACCTTCGGTTATACCATCGAGGAGCATGCAGAAGCGATCAAGCTCTTTATGGACGCAAAGGGCATCAAATCGGCACATTTCATGGGCTTCTCCATGGGCTGCGCGTATGTGTCGCAGCTTGCCATTACCAATCCCGAGCGCATGGGGCGGATCATCCTCCTTGCGCCGGGCGGCATTTCCCCGGAAATGCCGCTCGCCATCCGCATGATCGACAGCACGGTGCTCGGCCCCATCGCCAGCATGCTCTACGGCGTGCGCACGGTGGAGGGCATACTTTCCCAATGCTTTTTCGACCTGACGAGCCTCACGAGCGAGGTCGCTTCGGAATATTACCGCACCGTATCCGACGCCGCGGCGAGGCGCGCCGTACGCTATTCCCTCCACTATTTCGACGATACCGCGCTCAACGCGCGTTTACGCGAGGTGGAGCAGGATATTTTGATCTTACAGGGCGGCGAGGACAAATGGCGCAGCTTGGCGCAGGCCGAGTTTTTCCATGCCGCGTATAAAAACGCGTGCTTCGCGGTGGTGCGAAACGCCGGGCACCTCTTGCACGAGGAAAAGCCCGATAAGCTTGTCGCCGCGGCGCTCGAATTCATACCTGTGGCGATGCCGGGGGAATAGGCGCTTCGCTTTCGCGCTGTCGCGGGAAGGGCTGCGGCCATTTCCGCGAAAAGGGCTTTACACGGTTTTGTTGCGTCTGCGGACGCGGCCACAAAACCGTGATAGGAGTGAAATCCTCCGGATTTCATCCGTTTCGACACGCAAGGCCGTAGGCCTTGGCCCGAAGGGCTCCGGCTTCGCCGGACGTGCGCATGTCGCCGAAGCCGGAATTGAGCTTTCGGGGGCTTTGGCCCCCGAACCCCCTAGGACTTTTTGGCAGATATAGGGAACGGTTTTACCGTTCCTTTTCTATTGTGAAATTATTTTTAAAAACCCCTTGACCCTAACGTTGCGTTATGGTTTATCCTAAGTTTGAAGGGAGGCGAACGGCATGAAGACCGTGCACGAGGTGGCGAAACTCGCCGGCGTGAGCGTGCGCACGCTGCACTATTACGACGAGATCGGGCTGATTCGCCCAGACGGAGCGAGCGAAGCGGGCTACCGGCTCTACGGGGACAAGGCGCTTGAGAGGCTCCAGGAGGTGCTGTTTTTCCGCGAGCTCGGCTTCTCCCTCGCGCGGATCGCCGAAATGCTCGGCGCCCCCAACTACAATAAAACCGAGGCGCTCTTAGGGCACAGGGGGCTTCTCGCGCTCAAGCGCGAGCGGCTCGACGCGATCATCGCGCTTGTGGACAGGGCGCTGAAGGGAGAGGATACCGTGAGTTTGAAGGAGTTTGATATGAAAACAATCGATGAGGCGCGCGAAAAGTACGCTTCGGAAGCGAAGGCGCGCTGGGGCGGCACCGACGCGTACCGGCAAAGCGCCGGGCGCACCGCCAAGTATACCAAGGAGGACTGGGCGAAAGTAAGCGGCGAATCGGGGGCTATCTTCAAGGGCTTTGCGGCCCTGCGCGGGACAGACCCCGCGTCCGGCGAGGCGCTCTCGCTCGTGCGGCAATGGAAGGCGTTTTTAAGCGCGAACTTTTACGACTGCACGGATGGAATACTCGCGGGCTTGGGCGAAATGTACGTAGGCGACGAGCGCTTCACGAAAAACCTCGACGTCTACGGCGAGGGCACGGCGGTATTCATCCGCGACGCCATACGGGCGTATGTGGCGGGGAAATAAAGGAGCGGGGCGCTCCGCACCGGCGGGGCCAAACGACCGGGGCCGTCCGGGGGCAGATAGGCAGAAAGGCCTCATCTTTCCCCTTGCGACGGCCTTTTTGCCGCGTTCAGAAGCAATGTTCAAACATCGTTTACAGGGGAGGCGGAAACGATATGATAAAATCGATAAGAAACCTGTCGCTCCGCAAAAAAGCCGTAAAAGGAGACCGTATGTTTTTAGGGTATCTGGTGAGAGTGCTTCCCGGCATCGCACTCGTCAGCCTTATCATCTATCTTCCGGGCTGCCTCTTGCAAAAGCGGCGCTTCGGTAAGCGGCCCTTCGTGCGGCATCTTGTCGTGTACGCTTTTCTCGGGTGCTGCGGTTCGCTTCTCTATTTGACGATTTTATGGTATTACCCGTACATCACGTTCCGGCCGTATTCCTATGCGCTCAACCTCCGGCCTTTCATATGGGTACGGGAGGTTTACGCTATGGGTGCGGCGAAAATGTTCGAGCAGCTACTTACGAACATCGTGATGTTTGTCCCCTATGGGCTGCTGCTTCCCATGGTGTTCGATAAGCTTAAAAAACCGATGTATACGGCGCTCGTCGTGCTCGCTACCACGCTTGCGATAGAAACGATCCAGTATTTCATGGGGCGCAGCGCGGATATCGACGATGTTATTATGAATGCGGTCGGCGGCATTGCCGGGTATTTCCTATACGCGCTTTTACGGAGGGCTTTTGGGGAAAAGCCGGTGTGGCAAAACGCCGTGCGGCAGACGCCGTACGCATAGCGCAAGTTGAAAGGGCCGCGACGTTTCAATCCCGTCGCGGCCCTGTGCTTTTATGATCCCTGCGGCTCCGTCCGCCAGCTTTTGTAGAGCGAGGCGATCACCGCCTCGAGCGGCTCCGCTGCAAGCTCCACGTCGGAGATGGAGGGGATTTCCGAAAGCTCCTTCAATACCTCCCGCACGGGCGTTTTCATAGGCTCAAACGCGTAGGTGTGCAGCGTGCCCTCGCTCCCCGCGTAGCGCGCCGTTTTAAGGGCAGGCGGCGTTAGGGAGGCGGTTCGCGCGCGCACGAGCCGCTTGAGGCTGTTGGTCTGCCTGAGCCTGTCGAAGGTGGAATCGAGCGCGATGCGCCCGTTGGAAATCAAAATCACGCGCTGCGCCATTTCGGCAAGGTCGTCCATGTCGTGCGAGGTCACGAGCACCGTAGTGCCGTAGGTCTCCCCGAGCGTGCGGAGGTACTCGATCATCTGCCGTTTGGCAAGAACGTCCAGGCCAAGCGTCGGCTCGTCGAGCAAAATAAGCTCCGGGTTGTGCAGCAGCATCAGCGCAAGCTCGCAGCGCATCCGCTGGCCGAGGCTCAGCTCCCGCGCGAAGGTATTTAAAAGGCCGCCGATCTCGAGGCGTTCCGTCACGTCCGCGAGCATGCGCCGATAGGTCGCGTCCGGTATGTTCCACACCTCGCGCTTCCACGCGAAGCTCGATAGGATGGGGTGATCCCACCAAAGCTCGGTGCGGTTGCCGAACAGCACCCCCATGCGCCGCATGAGCGCCGCGCGGTTTTTTTCGGGCGAAAGCCCCATTGCTTTCACCTGTCCCGCGTCGGGCATGAGCATGCCGCAAAGGAGCTTGATGGTGGTGCTTTTTCCAGCGCCGTTGGGGCCCGCGTAGGCTACGAACTCGCCGCGCTTTATGTTCAGGCTCACCGCGTCGAGCGCGCGTATTTCCTTGGAGCGCGGGTGAAAAAAGTTTTTGAGGGCGTCGCGAAGATCCCCCGCACGCTGCTGCTGGTAAAAGGTTTTCGAAACGGCGGTTAGCTCAACCGCGGTGTCCCATGCTGCGGTAGCGGGTGCTGCCGACCTTGCCATAATGCTTCAGTCCTTTCGAGAAAAAAATGTAGGCGAAAACGCACGCGATTGCGGCCATAAGCCCCGGGAGGAGCGGCAAAAGCCCGTTTTCGGTCTTGTTAAGTAAAATACAGGTGGGGAGCCAAGCCAAGGTGCCCGCGGGCAGCGCCGTCAAAAGCGCAAAGCGCGCGGCGGCGCTAAGCCCCGAGAGCGGGTAAATGGAAAGCGACAGAAGCGCGTCGATGGCGACGGAGGAAAGCTCCTCCCCCGCCTTGGGCCTGTAAAACGCCGCGCTCCCAAAGAGGAAGGAATAGCCTAAGATCATCGCCACGCCGCATACGAGGTAACCTAAAAGAAGCGCGATCCACCCAAAGCTCGCGGCGATCTTGAGCCGCGCGGCGGCGATTGCCGTCACGGCGATGCCGCTTAAAAGCGCGCTGCTGCCGGAAACAGGCAAAAACCCCTCCGTCAAAAGCTGCGTAAAGAGCGAGAGCGGCTGTATGAGCATGTGGTCGAGCTGCCCGCGCCCCACGCGGCGGGAGATGTAGCCCGTGTTGCTGCCGCCGAAGAAAAGCTGAAACAGGCCCGATACGGCGGTCGCGTAGCCGAGCATCAAAAGGATTTCGTCGCTCGAAAGCGCGCCCACGCCCGCGAAGCGCCGCGAGAGCAGAAACACCGAGGAAATGCTTGCGAGGCTCGATATGAGGTCGCCCGCGACGGCAAAAATGCAGTTTTTGGTATCGTGCATCAGCCACGCCGCGTCCATGCGCGCGTAGAGCCTAAAAAGCCGGGCGATGCGGCGTATGCGTTCAAGCACGCCGGGTTTAACCGCCATGGGACACCATCCTTTCGCGGCTGCGGCGGAACAGGAAAAGCGCCGCGGGCCATAACAAGAGATTCCAAAATAGCTGGAGCGGGATGAGCTTTTGCGCGGGCTCTAGCCCCGCGAACAACGAAAGCGCCGCGCCCGCCGCGCTCGCGAAGGGCGTTAGCGAAAGCACGCCGCCGATGCCCCAGGGCAAAAGCGCGAAGGGGATGACCGCTCCCGAGAGAAGCGCCGTGACCGCCCGGCGGATGACCTCCGCCAGCCATGCGGCGTTGTTGAGGCGTATCACGAGGCAGGCAAACAAAAAGTCGATAGCAAAACCGATGGAAACGGAAAGCGCGAGGCTCAAAAAGAACCACGGGCTTTGCGGCAGCACGCGTATGCCGAAAGCGCCGCATACCGCGAGCACCGGCACGGAAAACAGCAAAAACGGCATGACCCAACCCCCCGCGGCATGCGCGGCGAGCTGCGGCAATATGCCCATCGGCCTAAGATACTGGCTCAAAATGCTCCCCTCGTGCATCCAAGCCGAGGCGGGCGTGCGCACGTCGATCAGGTCGCTAAACGCAGCGCCCGCGGCGGTGTAGCTTAAGAGCATGGGGAGCTCCATACCTCCCGTATCCGCGCCTTGGGAAAACAGCGCCTTCCAAAGCGTTAAGAGCACGAGCAGGCGGAGCGCGCGCAGGGCGTAGCCGCCGATCACCTCGCCTAAGCCGAAATAGCTTTGCTCGAGCGCGCTCATGCGCGCGGTGGCAAAATAGGGTCGCAATCCATGGTGCATAAAAATCTCCTAAGGGTAAAGGGCTCCGAACCCCTGTGGTTTAGGGGGGGCGGAAAGCACGCCATTACCGTGTTATCGGCACTCGCCGTAGATCCACTACGCCTTCATGCCTCTGTCTTGTACTGCCGCACTTTCCGACCCTCTAAACTCCTTGACCGCAAAGCTGCCAGTTTGGATGCAATGCAAGGAAGAGGAGGGAGCCGTAGCGGGGCTACGGTGACGGACGATGACGAAGCAGTGCGCCAAAATCGCAGCTTTGCGGCGCAGGGGTTCAAAGTCCTTTACCCTAAAGCGCATAAAAAAACGGAGGGCCGTTTGGCTCTCCGGTGCATGCGGCACAGCGCGCGTGGGCCTTTTTTTAGGCCGATGCGCGGAGGAAAAGCTTGAAAACGGCATTTTTGGGCAGACTTCTCCCTTGGAACGCGGAAATGGACGATCTGCCCTTGATGTTTTCCGCATAGACCGTCATCGGACCGTCAAACCCAAGCATGCGCGAAACCAAAACTTTCACCTCCTTAAGAATATTTACAAAAGAAAGGATAACGCTTTTATGCGTACTTGTCAACCGTGGCGCCGTAGCGCAGTTGACAAATGCGGAGGGACGAACTTAAAATTTCAATTATGAGAAGGAACCCGAAAGCCCGCCGCGCCCCGCGGCGCCGCGGGCGCATTGCTTTTATAGCGTGCGCGGCCGCCGCATGCGCCCTTTTGGCCGTATGGCTTCTGTCGGGGCGCAATCGCGCGCCTATGCCTACGCCCGCTTTGCCTACGCCTACGTTTTTTGTGGAGGCGCTTCCTCCGCCCACGCCCGTGCCGACGCCTGACGCGCCCCCTGCGCCAACGCCCACGCCGAACCCGCTTTTTAACTTGAGCGAAGGCGTTTTTACCGTGGCGTGGCTTTCCGATACGCAGCATTACGCCTACAAGGCGCCGGAGATTTTCGAGGCGATGACGCGGTTTTTGCGCGACGAACGGGAGAAAATGAACCTCCTTTACGTTGTGCATACCGGCGATTTTGTGGACGACCGCGATGACGCCGCGCAGTGGGAAAACGCCATGCGGGCCATGGAGAGCCTAGAGGGCATCCCCTACGGGGTGCTTGGCGGCAACCACGACGTGGGCACGAGCGAGCAGGATTTTTCCGTTTTTTCGAGCTGTTTCGGCGAAAAGGCCATGGAAAAAAGGCCCGGGAGCGACGCTTACTACGGCGGCTCGTACAAGGATAACCGCGGGCATTACGACCTAGTAGATATCGGCGCGAACCGCTACGTATTCGCTTACATGGGTTACGCGCCGGATTCCGGCGCCGTCGCGTGGCTCAACCGCGTTTTCAAGGAGCACCGCGATCGCATCGGCGTGCTCTGCGTGCACGATTATTTCAAGACCGATATGACCTATAGTGACGCCGGGGCTACCCTGCTTAAAAAAGTGGTGAAGAAGAACCCCAATGTGTACCTCGTAATGTGCGGGCACCGCTACACGGTGGGCCATAAGAGCGTGGAATTCGACGACGACGGCGACGGTGCGACCGACCGCCGCGCGTACGAGCTCATACAAAACTATCAGGCGGCGGGCGAGCTGGGCGGCAGCGGCTATTTGCAGCTTTTGCAGTTCGACGACATAAAAAAAGAGCTCCGGCTCATCAGCTATTCGCCCTATACGGACGACCGGCGCTATTACGATACGCCGGGAACGGAGCTCGAAAAATACTATGTGAATCCGGAAAACGAGGAGTATAGCTTTTCATATCCCTGGGAGTAGGAGATATCAAAACGTTGGAAATGGTCAAGACCGTTTCCTAAGGGGGTTCGGGGGCCGATGCCCCCGGCGGCTTTTTTCCGGCTTCGGCGGCATGTACGCGTCCGGCGAGGCCGGAGCCCTTCGGGCCAAGGCCTGCGGCCTTGCGTGCCGAAACGGATGAAATCCGTAGGATTTCGTTCCCTGCGGGAAGTACCGGCCGCGAGATCTCGCAGGTACTTCCCGTAAACCTCAAAAAAGTGGCTTTGCCACTTTTTTGATTTCACGCATGCGGTCCGCGGGCCGGTTGCGTGAAACTACATCGCCATGATCGTTCCGCACGCGATCCTTTTTCCGGAGTTGCCCGCGGGCTGCGAGGTGAAATCGTCCACGCCCGCGTGGATGATGACCGACCGGCCGATGACCTCGCACACCGTGAAACGGTCGGTGATGAAAGCGAGAAAGGCGCTGCCGTCGTTTTCGAAAAGCGGCGGCATGTCGCCCGCGTGATAGGGGTGCGGGCATTTGCGGGGATTGAAATGCCCGCCGGCACCGGCGTAGCGGTCCTCACGGCCGCCGAGGCAGCTCCCCCCCTCATGTATATGAAACGCGAAAATGCCGTTCATGCAGGGGCCCCCCAAGTGCGGCAGCCCGCTCACCTCGGCGGCGACCACCACGTCGCCCCGCGTCTGATAAAAATAGACCATGCCGCGCACGGAGGAATAAGGCGCGCTTCCCTTTATGGCCGCGTAAGCGGCAGGGCGGTCGAGCAGCACGCGCGCGACGCGGCGCGTGATGTCCTGCGCTTCAAACATGGGTGTCCCCCCTTTTGTTTTATCCTGTGATTCGTACATAATCGGAACAGCCCCCCTTTGTCATATCATATGCAAACGGGAGTCCAAGAGCGACTTCCTCAAATCCGGCCGGCGCTGACGAGGGCGCGTTTTTTAGGCCGGGGTTTTCAGCGCGCCGCGCATGGTGTATCCTATACGGGGCGGAAGGTGCAAAAGCACCCCGCCTATAAAGGAGAAAAAGATGCAGCCTTACAGGATCGCCGACATGCACTGCGATACGATCGTACACCATATGGTTTATAGAAAGGACCCGGCGTGCCTCCGCAAAAACGACGGGCACCTCGACCTTGAACGCTTGAAGGCGGCGGGCTCGCTCGTGCAGTGCTTCGCGCTTTTTATCCCGAGCGGCGAAAACAGCCTAAAGGAGCGCAAGGGGCTTTCCCCCTACGACTTTTTTCAGGCGGCCTATGCGCGCTACCTCGGGGAACTGGAAGAAAATAAAGATATCGTACGCCGTGCGCGAAACCTCGCGGAGGTGATGGAAAACGACGCGCAAGGGCTTCTTTCCGCCGTTTTGACCATCGAGGACGGCATGCTGCTCGATGGGAAGCTCGAGCGCGTGGACGAGATTTACGAAAAGGGCGTGCGGCTCGTTACCCTTACGTGGAATACGGAAAATTCCCTCGGTTACCCAAACCTCCCCGACGCGCCGGACACCGAACGCGGGCTTAAGCCTTTCGGGTTCGAGGCTGTGGAACGCATGAACGAGCTGGGCGTTATCGTGGACGTATCGCACCTTTCGGACGCGGGCTTTTACGACGTGGCGAGGGCTTGCAAAAAACCGTTTGTGGCCTCCCACTCCAACGCCCGCGCGGTGTACGGCGCGCCGCGAAACCTCACCGACGATATGCTCAGGCGCCTCGCCGACTGTGGCGGCATGACGGGCCTTAACTTCGCCTCGTATTTTTTAAGCGAGGAAAAGGTATCCACCGCTTCGGCGCTTTTAACACACGCCAAGCATATCGTGAACGTGGCGGGTGAGGATGCGCTCGGCTTCGGCTCCGATTTCGACGGCATCAGCTGCGCGCTCGAATTTGGAGGCTGCGAGGGCTTCGGCGCCATTTTGGGGCTTTTTGAAAAGCATTTTACGCCCCGGCAGATGGAAAAGCTCACGCATAAAAACTTCCTGCGCATCCTTGAGGCGTGCTGCTTCGCGTAAAAAATGGTATACTAAGGTATTAGAGATATTTCGGAGGGAAGCACAATGCAAAAGCCTGTGTTAGCGATCCTGGCGGCGGGTATGGGAAGCCGTTACGGCGGCCTCAAGCAGATCGACCCCATGGACGAGCATGGCAACAACATCATTGATTTCGATATCTACGACGCCAAAAGGGCGGGCTTCGAGGACGTCGTATTCATCATCAAAAAGGAGATAGATCGGGATTTTAAGGAGCGCATCGGCAGCCGCATGGAAAAGCGCATGAACGTGCGCTACGCCTATCAGGAGCTTAACATGCTGCCCGGCGGTTTCTCCGTTCCCGAGGGGCGGGAAAAGCCGTGGGGCACCACGCACGCGGTGCTCTGCGCGCGCGAAGCCGTGGGCGGCCGCCCGTTTGCCATCATCAATGCGGACGACTATTACGGCCCGCACGCGTTTGCGGAGCTCTACCGCTTCCTTTCCCGCGGCGGCAGCCCGGACGCGCACGCCATGGTTGGGTACAACATCGAAAACACGCTTACGGAATTCGGTTCCGTCGCGCGCGGCATCTGCCTCGTGAACGAAAAGGGCTATCTGACCGATATCGTCGAGCGCACCAAGGTTGTAAAAACGGACGACTGCGCCTCCTTCACCCTGGATGGCGAGCACTTCACGCCCGTACCTAAGGGCACCGTGGTCTCTATGAACTGCTGGGGCTTTATGGGCGGCATCTTCGACCGGCTGGAGTCGGGTTTTTGCGCTAACTTCGAGGCGGGCGTGCGTTCTAACCCCCTCAAATACGAGGACCTTCTGCCCAACGCCGTGCGCTACGCGCTCGGCGACGGCAAAACCACCGTAAAGGTGCTGACAACCCCCGACAGGTGGTTTGGCGTCACCTACAAGGAGGATAAGCCGGATACCATCGCCGCGCTTAAGGCGCTCAAGGCGAAGGGGCTGTACAGCGAAAGGCTCTGGGAGTAAGGAAAAAGAATCGTAATAAAAGAGCTTCGGCGCAAAAGCGGCGAAGCCCTTTTTTATAGCCTCACTCTATTTCGGGGAAATAACGCCTACCTTAAATCGGGGTCGGCGGGGGGACGCCTGTTCACCTGCGTGTTTTCAACGTCGCCGCGGAAGGAGCCCGCGCTCGCCTGCTGCTCGCGCAAAAGCCGTTCGCGCCTGCGCTTGGCGCGCGCGATGCGCTCGCGTTCCTTGCGCTCGAGTACCGACAGCACGATGAGCGCGACGCCTGCCGCGAGGGTCAGTGCACCCAGCACGATAAGGGCGGTCTTAAGCGCGGTGCGCACGGAGCTGCCGATGGATTCCCCCAAAGCCTCCGCGGGTTCCTCAACGGGCTCGGGCGTTACGCCGGTGGCGAGGAAGCCGTCGCCCAAAAAGGACGCGCCGATGTTGGCGGTGTAGGAATAGGGCGTACCGGCAGGGTCGGCAAGGCTGAGGGTAAAAATGAGGTCGCGCGGCTCGCCCACGTAGATGGTCTGCTCGGTGGCCTTTTCGCCCTTGGGGAAGGCTTCGAGCTGGTAGAGCGGCCCGGCGGTCTGTTCGCTGAGCACGAGATCCTTCATCTCGAGCTCGCCCGTGTTGGTAAACGTGAACTTCACCTTGATGCTGCCCGCGGCGTTGAGCGTTTCGAGGACCTCGGCCTTGAACTCCACGCCTAAAAGGGACGGGTCGATGAATTTGCGCACGATGTAGCTTTTGGTCTTATCCTCGTAGCTCTGCCCGGAATCGGTCGTGGCGCTGACGCTGAAGGAAACGTAGCGTTCCTCCTCGGTCTGCACCTTGTAGGTAATCTGCCTGCCCTCGCCCACGGCGAGCTGGAAGCTCTCGCCGCTCACCGAGTTGTTGAGCTCGTCCTTTACCTTGATGCCGCGAAGCTTCTGGTTGCCGGTGTTTGTGATGCGCAGGATGAACGTGACGCCCTCGGCGCTGCCCGCCCCCTGCTCCACCTCGATGGAGAGCTTGGTGTTGACCATGCCGATCTGAAGAACGGCGATGGCTTCGGAGGTTTGCGGCGCGCTTTGGCCTTCGGGCGTGTAGGTCACGACCGGGGCGCTCTTGAGCGTTTCATAGCCCATTTCAAACGTATAGGGGAATTCGTACGCCTCGCCCGGCGCGAGGGAAATATCTTTAAATACGGGCGTTTTGCCCGCGATCTCGCTATCGCTCAGGGATACCTTTTTGAGCGTGACGGTGCCGCTGTTCACCACCTTGTATTTGACCACGACCGTTTCGCCCGGCGAGGCGCTGGTGGTGGAGGCGGTGCGCGTGACGGTGACGCCGGTCGTGCTGCCGCGCAATATGGTGACGGAGGCGCTGCCCGTTCTGACCTCGCCGTTTTCCGTCCACGCGAGATCGAAGCCGAGCGCCTGGTTCAAAAGCGCCTCGGGGATGACGGTGGAAACCGAAAAGGTTTTCGCTTCACCGGGGTTTACGACCACTCCGTAGGTATCGAAGTAGAGCTGATAGGGGTCGGAGATGGTGATGTTCTCCATGGGGTAAATGCCGTCGTTCGTAACGGTGATGGAGATCGTGGCCGCGCCCTCCGTTGCGAGCGTGGCGGGGTTGGCGATCGCCTTTATGCCCGCCGCGAGCGCGATGGAAGGCAGCATGGCGATGGCAAGGAGCGCCGCCGTAAGCGCGTAAAGCCTTTTTTTCATAGGTATCTCAACTCCCCTGTACGGCGCGAAAGCTCCGCTTTCTTACCGGGATACATTTCTTCATTCGTACTGATCATTATAATCGAAATGCCCGCAAAACGCCATCTTTCCAAGCAAAATGTAAAATTTGTTTAAAATTACAGTCCCTTAATCCCCCTGCTCCTCTTCGCGCAAATAGGCCTCCCCGAGAAGCGTGAGGAGCGCGCGCCCATCGGTACGCTCCGCAATCTCCTTAAAAAACGTTTCAACGCGCTCCTGCCGAACCAACGCGGAAACGCCTACGTTTTCCGCGAATTCGCAATGCACCTCCCCCGCGTTTTGGCGCACGTAGCCCTCCACCGCGCCGTAGCGCGCGTAGTCGAGCCGTATCTCCACGCGCCGCGCGGGGCGCATATGAACGATGCCCGCCGCGCAAACCGCCTCCGAGGCCGTGCGCGAATACGCGCGGACGAGCCCGCCCGCGCCGAGGAGCACGCCGCCGAAATAGCGCGTGGCGACCGCGAGCGCGTCCGTGACGCCGCGGCTTTTGAGCACCTCCAGCATCGGCAGCCCCGCCGTACCGCCGGGTTCGCCGTCGTCGGAAAACCGCGCGGTCTCAAATCCGGGCCCGAGCGCGTAGGCGTAGCAGTTGTGTGTGGCGTCCCAATGCTCTTTTTTTATATCCGCAAGCAAACGAAGCGCTTCCTCCTCGCTATTGAGGGGGAAGCACCTGCCGATAAACCTCGATTTGTTGAGGGTAAATTCGATGCGGGACGCGTGTTTTACGGTCTTGTACGGCCGCACGTCAGGCGCCCTTTATGCGTACGAAACCCTTTTTGCCCTTCCTTAGGATCACGCCGCGTTCCAAAGCGCCCGCGTCAAGCGCCGCGTAAACGTCCGCGATCTTTTCCTCATCCGCGAACACCGCGCCGCTTTCGATCATGCGGCGTGCGTCGGACTTGCTCGCGCACAGCTTCCCGAGCACGAGAAGGTCGGTCACGCGAAGGCCCGTAGCTTCTATTTGCTCGGCCGTAAGCGCCACGGTGGGCATGTTCTCCAAGTCGCCGCCGCCGCCGAACAGCGCCTCCGCGGCGGTCTGCGCCTTTACGGCTTCCTCCGCGCCGTGCACCTGCTCGGTGAGGGTATAGGCGAGCGTGCGCTTGGCGTTGTTGAGCGCCGCGCCGCCCTCCGCGCAGAGCGCTTCGATCTCGCCGAGCGGCAAAAACGTGAGCAGGCACAGGCAGTTTTTTACGTCCGCGTCGTCTACGTTGCGCCAGTACTGGTAAAAGTCGTACACGGGTGTTCTTTCTTTATCAAGCCAGAGGGCGCCCTTCTCGGTTTTGCCCATCTTTTTGCCCTCGCTGGTGGTGAGAAGCGCGGTGGTGAGCGCGTAGGCGGGGCGCTGCTCCTTGCGGCGGATAAGATCGGCGCCGCTTAAGATGTTGCTCCACTGGTCGTCGCCGCCCATCTGGAGCACGCAGTTGTATTCGCGGTTGAGCACCAAAAAGTCGTAGCTCTGCATAAGCATGTAGCCCATTTCAAAAAATGTGAGGCCCTTTTCCATGCGCTGCCGGTAGCACTCCGCCGTAAGCATGCGGTTCACGGAAAAATGCACGCCGATGTCGCGCATGAACTCGAGGAAATTGAGGCTCCTGAGCCACCGCGCGTTGTTCTCCAAAATCGCCTTTCCGTCGGAAAAGTCGAGGAGGCGCGCCATCTGCTTTTGAAACTGAGAGGCATTACGGTCGAGCTCGTCCATGGTCATCATGCGCCGCATGTCGGTCTTGCCCGAGGGGTCGCCTATGGCCGCGGTGCCGCCGCCGAGAAGCACGATGGGCCTGTGCCCCGCGCGCTGCATGTGCGCCATGGTCATAAGCGCCACATAGTGGCCGATGTGGAGGCTGTCGGCCGTAGGGTCGAAGCCGATGTAGAAGGTGACCTTTTCTCTGCCGAGTAGCTCTTTTAGCTCCTCAGGGTGCGAGCATTGGCGCGTAAAGCCGCGCGCTTCCAGGGTGTCGTAAACGTTTTGCATAAAATTGCTCCGATAATTTTTTTATAAAGGGGCGTAGGGGGCGTTACAGCTGCTCCGAAAGCCCCTCGTATTCGCGCATCCATTCGGCGCCCACGAGGTCGGAGGGCATGTTGAAAACGCTCGGGGCGGCGGAAAGCAAAATGAGCGGCGCTTCCGGCGCGCAGTTGCGCTTGAACTGCTGCGAGAAAAAGCGCTTTAAAAACACGCCGAGCGTTTTGTACACCGTTTCGGGCGGGAAGGAAAACGCGTTGCACGCGAGCGTGTACAGCTCGCGCGGAGCCCTTTTGTTGAAGAGCATATGATAGCCGAAGAAATCATGCAGCTCGTAGGGCCCTAAAATGGCCTCGGTCTGCTGCGCCTGCTTACCGTCTACAAGCGGCAACAGCTCCGGGCTCACGGGGGTATCGAGGATGTCGTCAAGCAGATCCTTTACCTCCGGGAAACGTTTTTCCGCCTGCTTTACGACGCGGCGTATCACGGTTTTGGGGAGCGACGCATTCACGCCGTACTGGGCGAGGTGGTCGCCGCCGAAGGTCGTAAAGCCCAAAAGCGCTTCGCTCAAATCGCCCGTCCCCACGTCCAAAAGCGATTCCATGTTGGAAAGCGATAACAACACCTTCGTGCGCTCGCGTGCCTGCGCGTTTTCAAACACCGCGTCCTGCCGCGCGCCCGCGTCGTAGCCGATGTCCATAAAATGCCGCTCGCACGCCTTACGGATGTCGATCTCGCGGAAGCTGCAGCCTAAACCCTCCACGAGCGCGCGGGCGTTGTTTTTGGTGCGGTCGGAGCTTCCAAAGCCCGGCATGGATACGCCGAGCACGCTTTCGCGGCTTATGCCCAGCATATCGGCCGCGGCGGCGGCGGCCAAAAGGGCGAGCGCGCTGTCCAGCCCGCCCGAAACACCGATCACGAAGCCCTTGCCGCCCATGAAAGAGAGCCTGCGGCAAAGCGCGGTCGCCTGCAGGTCGAGGATGCGCGTAAGCTCCTCCTCCGCCTCGGCGGGGTCGTCGGAAAGGTAGGTTTCGGTTTTTCGACGCTGCTCCACGTACGGCTCGAAGGGAAAAAGCGCGCCGCTGTCCACATCCGCGTAGATGAAAGCCTCACCCCGAAACGGCGCGCACGCCTCCAGCACCTCGCCGCCCGCGGCGATGGCGCAAAGCCCGTCGAACACGAAGGAGGTGGTGGACTCCCCGGCGTTGGGGGATGCGTAGGCGACCGCCGCGCCCGTGCGCGCGGAGTAGGCGGCGAGCTCGCGCTTGATCTTGCGGAAGCTTCCGGCGGTGGCGTTGAGCGAGGAGGGCATCAAAATAGTATAGCCGGGATGCTGCTTCGCGGGGCGGAAAAGCTCACTGCCAAAGCATACGGCCACGCGCGGGAACGGCGCGAGCGCGATTTCACAGTTGTCGGCATAATCCACCTCCGGCAAAAACCCGAACGGCGCGTTGGAGCACGACGAAGGCAAAATGGCGTGCACGCGCTGCCCCCTAAGAAGCGCCACGCAGGAGCGCACCTTGCCGTTGAGCGGGTACGGCAGCCCTACCGCCGCGGTGACGCGCGTGAATTTTACCGCCTCCGCGATCTCGTGCAGGGCGGTTTGCGCGGCGCTCAAAACGAGCGGCTGGCGCGTGAGCGTGCCGAGCGTGGCGCCCGTAAGGCAAAGCTCGGGCAGCACGAGAAAATCCGCGCAAACCTGATCTGCCTTCAAAATACAATCGACGATGGCCGCGGCGTTTTTTTTCACGTCGCTCAAGGTAAGCGCCGGGGAAGCGGCGGCCAGCCGCACCCGGTTGGACGCGGCGTAGGCATGGAGCGCCTGCTGCATACATTCACCTTCTCGATCGGTAGGCTAATATGGACGAAAAACTAAAAACTAAGGGTGAAGAACCAACGGCTCCCCTTAGCCTTACACCTTTAGCCTTTTGCCCTTAGTCTTTTATGTATTATACCATCCGATCCATCCGGGCGCAAATCCCGCGGTCCTTCATTTTTCGCGCGGTTTCACGCCGCTCGTTTGACATTTTTTTAAGGCGCTTATCTTTATGATGTTGATAAGGACATGTCTGCCGTATGTCGTTGATTTTTATGTAAGAGCGGGTGGCGCCATGCACGAGGCCGTGCTGAAAGTCAAAAACCTGATCCTCCCCTATCTCAGGCGCCGCGCGTTCCCCTTCGAGCTTGCGGAGCTTTTGTTATCGGCGCTGCTCGCGTCCGCGGCCTACGGGACGACGGGTCTGGCGCCGCTCGGGACGGCGTGCGTTGCCGCGGTGTTCTTATTTGGCGTCAACCCCTACTACGCGCTCACGGGCGCGGTATGCGGCGCGCTCCTCGGAGGAAATTATGCCTCGGCGGCGGCGTGCGCGCTGTTTTGCGCGGCGTGCGTCCTTTTCAGGGCTTGGCGCGGGAATTTAAAAAACAGCGAAAAGCTGATGCTTCTCGTGGTGACGCAGCTCGCGCTTCTTCCCGTTTTTTATATGCGCACGCTCGAAAGCGCGATGATCGGGCTTTCGAGTGCCGCGCTTTCGGTGGTTGCCGCCGCCGCGCTCAAAAACGCGCGCGCCGCGTTCGAAGCCGCCGTGAAAAAGAGGATGCTGACGAACGTTGAGCAGGCGTCGCTCGTGGCGCTCGGGGCGTTCATCGTGTTTTCCATGCGCGGCTTCGCGCCGTTTGATATAAGCGCCGCCGCGCTTTTCGCGGCGTTTTTCTCGCTTGCAGCGGCAGGCGCGAAGGGCCCGGCCTCGGTGGCGGCCTCGGTGGTGTTTGGGGCGAGCGGCGTTCTTACGGGCGGCGCGAGCATGCTCTTTTTGGGGACGCTCGCCGCCTGTACGCTCTGCGCCTCCTTTCTGCGCCGCGCGGGGCGGTGGGGGCTCGTGGGCGGCTTTTTCGCGCCCGCGGCGCTGTTTGCCTACTTCGTGGGCGGCATCAACTCGCTTTCCGTATGGGAGGCGGGCCTTGCCTGCGGTCTGTTCGCGCTGCTGCCGCGGCGGATGGCGGGCATGATGGAGGCGGCGGCGCTGCCGCCCGAAAACGAGCAGGCGAAGCGGGCGCTTCTCATCGCGCGATCGAGGCTCAACGACCTCGCGAGCGTGGTAAAGCGCCTCGGCGAGCTTTTCGACCCGAACGACGAGGCCCAAAGCTTTCTTTCGCGCCAGATGAGCGGCGTGTGCGGCGCGCTCAACGCGCTTGCGGAGGAATCGTACCCCCCGCGCCCGCACCGGCGCTATGAGGTGCGCATCGGCGCGGCGGCCTGTCCCAAGGAGGGCAACCGCGAGACCGGTGACAGCATGGGTATGCGCGAGGCGGGCGGGAACCTCCTCCTGATGCTTTCCGACGGCATGGGCACGGGCGAGGCGGCGCACAGGGAGAGCGCGGCGGCGGTGGCACTTTTAGGCGACCTTTTAAGCGTGGGGTTCGGGCTTGAAAACGCGCTCGAATGCGTGAACAGGCTTCTGCTGCTTCGCAAAAAAAGCGATATGTACGCCACGCTCGACGCGGCGCTCATCGACCTTAGAACGGGCTCGGCGCGGTTCGTTAAATTCGGCGCGCCGCCGAGCTATATTTTGCGCGACGGAAAGGTTATCACCGTGTACGCGGAGGCGCTCCCCATCGGCGTGATGAAGGACGCGCGCGCGGCGGTGCAGAGCGCCGCGCTCAAACACGGCGACGCGCTGGTGCTTATGACCGACGGCGCGTTCGACGCGCTCGGCACGGAGCTTTTCGCGTCGCTTCTGGAACACGTGTACGCGGCGAACACCGCGGACGACGCGGCGAATGCGCTCTTAAGGTGCGCGCGCGAAAAAAGCGGCGCGGACGATATCAGCGTGCTCGTGGCGCGTATCGTATAGCGCGCTTTGCGCGTCGCAAAAGACATGCTTCTCTCCGAAGCATGCTTTTTGCGTGGTCTTACGGCAAAGAGTTAGAAACTTTGTCACAATTCTGTTCTTCAAAGCAAGCGGAGCGGATGATATAATAATAATATCAAGCGGAGAGGTTCTTAAGGTGAGGGGAGCCGAAACCCTACGGTTTAGAGGGCCGGAAAACGCGCCATTGCCGTGTTATCGGCACTCGCCGTAGCGTCCGGCGGAACCGGAGCCCTTGGCCCCGCGTGGGCCGAGGCCTGTGGCCTCGCGTGCGCCACTACGCCTTCATGCCTCTGCCTTGCACTGACGCACTTTCTGACCCTCTAAACTCCTTGACCGCAAAGCTGCCAGTTTGGATGCAATGCAAGGAAGAAGAGGGAGCCGTAGCGGGGCTACGGCGACTGATGATGACGATGCAGTGCGCCAAAATCGCAGCTTTGCGGCGCAGGGGTTCGACTCCCCTTGCCTTAGCATGGAGAATATCTGCGTGTTCGGCGCGTCGAGCAGCCGTATCGACCAAAAGTATATCGACTGCGCGGCGGAGCTTGGCCGCCTTTTGGCCGAGAACGGTTTCGGGCTCGTGTTCGGCGGCGGGCGCGTGGGCCTGATGGGCGCCGTGGCG
Organism: Eubacteriales bacterium; assembly: GCA_021372675.1. GTDB lineage: Bacteria > Bacillota > Clostridia > Christensenellales > CAG-138 > UBA7707. The sequence continues at coordinate 15,633 of JAJFTZ010000057.1, read as the reverse complement.
GAAGGCGTGCGCGCGCACGGCGGGCGCGTCACCGGCGTGATCCCCGAAAGGCTCAACCGGCCGGGCATCGCTTACGAATGCTGCGACGAGCTGATCGTAACGGCTACCATGCACGAGCGCAAGGCGAGGATGGAGGCGCTAAGCTCCGGCTTCGTCGTGCTGCCCGGCGGTTTCGGTACGCTCGAGGAGCTTTTCGAGGTACTCACGCTCATACAGCTTTCGTATTTAAGCGCGCCGGTGGTTATCCTAAATTTGGACGGGTATTACGACGCGCTCATCTCCCAGCTTGCGGCGTGCGTGGACGCGCGCTTCACCCACGAGGCGTATCTTAACATTTTCCGCAGCGCCTCTACCGCCGCGGAGGCGGTCAAGTACCTTGTAAGCTACAAGCCCCCCGACCTTCCCGATAAAATGGAGGATGCGGTAAAGCGACAATGAGCAATAACGTTGAAAAAAGCATCATGGTTTGCGTGACGGGGCAAAAAACCTGCGACAGGCTCATCAACCGTGGGATCGAGCGCAGCGCGGGGGAAATCCCCATCCACATCGTACATTGCGTCGAGACCGGGCGCAATTTTTTAGGCTCTCCCTATGAGGCGGACGCCATCGAATACCTCTTTACCGCGGCGCAGGTCGCGGGCGCGGAGCTGAACCTTCTTCGCGCGGACGACGTGGACGATGCGCTCGTCGGCTACGCCAAGGAAAACGGCGTGAGCCTCATCGTGATGGGCGCGGCCTCCGAGCACAAGCGCAACTCGGGCGACGATATCACGGTGCGGCTCCAGCGAAGGCTCCCCGAGGTGGAGTTCGACATCGTGGAGGGCTCGCAAACCGACTACCTTCCCTGATCGACCGGCATTTTACGTTTTACTTTCCAAATGAAAATCAACAAACGGAGGTAAGGGCATGGAGCTCAAGGCACGCAAGGACATGGACCCCAAATACATGTGGGATTTCTCCCATATCTTCCCTAACAAGGAAGCGTGGGAGACGGCCTATCGGGACGCGTGGGCCGGGATCGGCACGCTTCCCGCGCTCGAGGGCACGCTCGGCGCGAGCGCCGAAAGCCTCAAGGCGGCTTTGGACGCGGTATTTGCCGCGGCGCGGAAGGCCGAGCTCGTTTACCTCTATGCCTCGCTCCACAAAAACGGCGACAACGGCGACAGCGAATATCAGGCCATGGAGGATCGCTGCATCCGCCTGATGACCAGATTCGACGCCGCGCTCGCGTTCATGACGCCGGAGCTTCTTGCAATCCCCGAGGCGACGCTCAACGGCTATATGGCCGAGGAAAACTTAAAGACCTATCGCCACTATGTGGAGGATACCGTCCGCGCCCGCGCGCATACGCTCGATACGGATCGCGAGAGGATGCTCGCCATGCTCGGCGATGCGGCGCAGGCGCCGAGCAACGCGTTTTCCATGCTCGAAAGCGTGGATATGACCTTCCCCGCCATCACGGATGAAAAGGGCGAAAAGGTCACGCTCACGCACGGCAACTTCAGCGTGTTCCGCGAAAGCACGAACCGCCGCGTGCGCAAGGAGGCGTTCGAGGCGTATTTCGCCGAGTTCCGCCGCTACCTCAACACCTTTACCGCAACCTACGCGGGCAGCGTGAAGTTCGACCAGTACTTCGCGGAGGTGCGCAGCTATAAAAGCGCCTGCGAGGCCGCGCTTTTCCGCAGCAACGTGCCCATGAGCGTGTACGACAGCCTCGTGGAGGCGGCGCACGCGCGGCTTTCCACCATGCGGGAATACCTCGAGCTTCGAAAGCGCGCGCTCAAGGTCGACGAGCTCCATCTTTACGACCTCTACTGCCCCATGGTGGAGGATGTGGAATTCAGGATCCCCTTCGAGGAGAGCAAGGCCGTCATTTTAGAAGCGCTCGCGCCGCTCGGGGCGGAATACCGCAAGCTCCTCGAAAAGGCGTACGCCGAAAGCTGGATGGACGTGTACGAAAACAAGGGAAAGACCACCGGCGCGTTCTCCTGCGGCGTGCACGGCGTGCATCCCTACGTGCTTTTGAACTATACCGATACGCTCGACGATGTGTTCACCGTGGCGCACGAGCTCGGGCACGCCATGCACTCGTACCTTTCGAGCGCCGCGCAGGACTATGTGAACCACGATTATAAAATACTCGTGGCGGAGGTCGCCTCCACGGTCAACGAGGTGCTGCTCGTCAAATACCTGCTCAAAAAGGAGACCGACCCCAAGCGCAAGGCGTACATCCTGAACCACTTTCTCGAGGGCTTCCGTACCACGCTATTCCGCCAGGTGCTGTTTGCGGAGTTCGAGCGCCGCGCGCACGATATGGCGCAGGCGGGCGAGCCGCTTACCGGCGAGTCGCTTTGCAAGCTCTACCGCGAGCTCAACGACCTTTACTACGCGGGCGCCGTAAACGACGAGTACGCGGACGTGGAATGGGCTCGCATACCGCATTTCTACAACGCGTTTTACGTGTACCAGTACGCCACGGGCTTCTCGAGCGCGGTGAATATCGCGAGCCGCATCCTCGAGACGGGCGACGCGGGCGATTATCTCAGGTTCCTCTCCACGGGCGGCAGTGATTATCCGCTCGAAGAGCTTAAGATCGCGGGCGTAGACCTTACTAAGCCCGACGCCGTGGAGAAGGCGCTCGATGTGTTCAAGGAGACCGTCGAGGAGCTTTCGAACTTGCTTTAAGAAGGAGGCTTTTATGCCGGACATCGATCTTAACGCCATGCGCGCGTACGTGCTCGACAAGTTCATCAAGGAGGGCGATTTCGACTTTTTAAAGGCCGGCGGGCTTGACGCCATGGTAAACGCCATGCTCGAGCTTGACGCGGCGTACATGGCTTCCCTCGCGGAGGATGCCGTGTACGACGACGACGAGGCCTACGAAAGGCTGTTTACCGCCCTGCAGGCGCGCTACCCGCAATATAAAATGTACTGTTTGCGCCTCGCGGAGGATTATCTCGACTTTGCGGAGGAATATCTCGCGAGCGTCGGCGCGATCGAGTGGGAATAAAGCTATGCATATCAAAAATATCATGGAACCTTCCCGCTTCTTCGAGGCGGTGAACGCCTGCAAGGGCACGGTGGAGCTTTTGACCGGGGAGGGCGACAGGCTCAATCTAAAATCCACCCTCTGCCGCTACATCGCGCTCACGCAGATGTTTCAGGATAAGCGCATCGCGGGCGTGGAGCTTATCTTAAGCGACCCCGGCGACGAGGAAAAGCTCAGGGAATTTCTTGTGTCGGCGTAGGCAGCAAAAAGTATAAGAGAGCACATAAAAGCCCCGCCGAAAATTCGGCGTGGCTTTTCTTCGTTTTCCGGCGCAAGCGGCTGCTTGCCCGCAAGTTATTGCTTTGCAACAGTGAGCGTGATAATCCTGTCCGCGCCGAGGCTTTCCCGCGTAAGGGTCGCCTCCGGCTGGCGCAGGCGGTGGATGGAGCAGTCGCGCGCGGCGTTCAAAAAGGGCAGCACGCCGGCGAGCTTTTCGGCGAGGCTCTTGCTCGCATCACTGGTCTTGTAGTGCATGGGGATCACCACCTTGGGCTTGAGCATGTTGCAAAGCTCGAGCGCCAGCTTGTAGTCGATGGTGTAAAAACCGCCCACGGGCACGAGCAGCACGTCGATCATGCCGAGCTTTTGTAAGGTTTCCTCGTCGGGAAGCGCGCCGATGTCGCCCGCGTGCAGCACGCGGAGGCCGTCGAGCTCCACCACGTAAAGCATGTTGGGGCCGCGCTTTTTACCCTGCTCCTCATCATGCCACCAGGGGATGCCCGTAACGGTCGCGCCGTCGAACTCGTGTACGCCCGCCTCCGTAACGCGCACGGGCGCCCCTTGCGCGAGCGCGAAATTGTTGTGGTCGGAATGACTGTGGCTCGACGTTACGATATCCGCCGGCATAGGCTCAATGCGGTAGCCCGTGGAGGCGTCCGGCGGGTCCATCAGCACCCGCACGCCGGAGCTGCCCGTCAATAAAAAGCAGGAATGTCCGTACCATTTAACTTCCATAAAAAGTAACCTCCTTACCTTACAAGGTGCCGATGCCGAGCGCGATACAGCGCGCGGCGCACGCGGCGGCCGCGCCGCTTTTTGCGTAAAGCGCCATGCGCGCCGTTAAGGGGATGTCCTCGCCGAAGCCGAGCGCGTGCTCGGCGGCAAGCATAAGGCGCAGCTTAAGCGCCTTTTTTTCGTTGAGCCTCTCCAAAATGCCGAGTGCGCTCCACACCATAGCTCGCGCCTCGCTCTCGCAACCGTCGCCTCCCTTTCGCGCGAGCATCAGCATGCGGCAAAGCGCGTAGTCCGCGCGGCTTTCGATATTTGGCGGCAGCGCGGGAAGCGGCGTTTGCGCGTTCGTTTCCTGCACGGCGGCGCTTAAAAAAGCATCGGTCAGGGAAAAGCAAAGCCTGCCCTCGCTGTGTGCGATGCGCCAAAAAAGCGGCGCGGAATAAAGCGCCGCGGGCCGCGCGCGCTCGAAACCGCGAAGCCTCGCCGCGAGGGCCTCGGCCCCGAGGCCGAGCGCCAGGGGAAGCGCGGTGGTCGCTTCGTATTCGCCGGGCGCACAATACACACCGGCGGGGGATGCTTCGATTTGCGCGCCGTCACGAAGGAGCGTGCAGATCGCCTCTTTTACCAAAGCGTATGTGCAGGACAAGCGTTTTATTCCTTCATCTTCGTGTTTCAAATAGAGTAATCCGTTTTTGCTTCGTTGTCAAAGAAATTTATGGAAATCCTCAGGAAAAACGCGCTTCCGGCGCGATTCACCAAACCTCGCGGTGTACCCTCGCCGCATCGTACAGGTCGTTGGGCGCCTTTTCCTCCGCGGGGACGCCCACGGCCAAAAGCGCCATGGGGCGGATGTGCCCGGGGAGGGAAAACGCCTCCTCGATTGCCTTATAAAAATCCGTGCCCTGCCGCACGCCGCACCAGCAGCCGCCAAGGCCCAAGGATGTTATGGCGAGCAGCATGTTCTGCGTTGCCGCGCCGCAATCCGCGAGCAGCCACTCCGGCATGCCCTGTATTACCCTGTCGCCGCCCACCGCGATGCAAAACGCGGCGTTTTTGAGCATCTTCGCATAGGGGCCGCGCTCCATCAGCCATAGGAGCTTCGCCCTGTCCCGCGACACCATGAAGTGGAGCGGGCGCTTGGCGCTTGCCGACGGCGCGTTGAAGCCCGCGCGAAGGATCGTTTCGAGCGCGTCGTCGCCGACCGGCCCGCCCGTAAACGCGCGTATGCTCCGCCGCGCGGCGATCACCCCGAGCGTTTCGTTTTCGAGAACTGCGGGAGCTTCGCCCGGAGGGGCCTCCCCGGCGGCGCGCGGCTCGATCCTTAAAAGCACGCCCCGCGCCTCGCCTTCGATGCCAAGCCTTTTCAAGAGCGCCCTGTTGAAGAGGATGCAATGCCGATTATTGCCCCGCGCAATTAGCTTTGCCTGAAAGGCCGTGCCGCCGATCTCGCATTGCGCGTAGATACTGCCTCTGGGGATTTGAAACGCCTCGCGCGCGTCAAACGGGAGCATGGCGGATACGATGTTCCCGCTCTTTACGATATCCACCGTGCATTCCATACGCTATGCCTCCGCCTTCGGCCCGAGGCCCAGCTCGTCCATGTAGCGGCGCATGCCCTCTATCACGCGTTCCACAACGGTCTCCAAGGGGAGGGAAAGCCTTTCGCAGCCGTTTAAGATAAGGTCGCGGTCGCACTTGGCGGCGAAGCGCTTGTCCTTGAACTTCTTCATCACGCTTTTCACCTCGAGGTCGGAAATGCCGCCGGGCCGCATGAGCGCCGCGGCCATGACGATGCCCGTCAGCTCGTCTACGGTGAATAAGCTTTTTTCAAGGTTCACCTGCGGCTCCACGTCGCCGCAATGGCCGTAGCCGTGCGACAGGATGGCGCGGATATCCGCATCGTCCACGCCCTCGCCGCTCAAGAGCTCGTGCACATGGCCGAGGTGCTCCCCGGGGTATTTTTCAAAATCTACATCGTGCAGGTAACCGACGGCTTCCCAGTGGTCCCGGTCCTCGTGGAACAGCTCCGCCATGGCGCCCATCGCGGCGCTCACAGCGAGCGCATGCAGGAGGAGGTGCTTTTCGGCAACGTGCTTTTGCAAAAGTTCCCTTGCCCGTGCTAACGTCAATTTCGCCATAAAACTACGACCTTTCAGGGGCGCTCACCCGCTTTTTTGCGTATTATATCCTTTTTGCTGCGCTTAGGCAACCATGGCCGATAGGGTTCCCCCCGGCCCGTCGGCGCGGCCTCCCCGCCGCGAGTATAAAAAAATATTTGTAATTATGCAAAAAAGGGCTTGACAGCGCGGCTGGACGTATATAATATATAGCTTAATTTACTGCCGCGCTGTGCGGCGGAAGGGAGCGGAACATGGCGGCAAAGCGGCTTATATCCCATGCGCAGGTTTACGCTTTCGCGTCCCTTTTTGCCGTTATTCCCGCGGCCGTTTTGGCGTTTTCTCTTTCTGTTGCGGGCCTTATCGTTATTTCGGGCGTGCTCCTTATTAGCCTTCTTGTACTGGTAGGTATTCTCGTATCGGTACTTGGAAACGCGCCCGCGAGGAAACGAACCCGGTAAGGCTTCACAAGGTTAAGCCGATAAAGGGCGGTTCCCACGGGCAAGGGGAGCCGCCTTTTTATTTTATAAAAATGCAGCAAGGAGAAGGAACATGAACAGAAAGATCGCGCTTTTTCTCGCGGCCGCCATGGTAGCGGCTCTCATCTCGGGCTGCGGCGCAAAGTCCGCAGACACCTACAAAATCGGCGTCAACCTCGAGCTTTCGGGGGGCGTCGCCACCTACGGGCAGAGCACGCTCGTGGGCATCGAGATGGCCGTAGCCGAAATCAACGCGGCCGGCGGCATCAACGGCAAGCCCGTGGAACTCGTCAAGTACGACAACAAGTCCGACCCGGCGGAGGCCACCACCATCGCCACCAAGCTCATGGCGCAGGACGGCGTGCTCGCGATTTTGGGGCCCGCCACCTCGGGCAGCTTCAAGGCCACCATTCCCGTGGCCGATAAAAACAAGGTGCCCGTCATCAGCGCAAGCGCCACCGTGGACGACGTTACCGTGGATGAAAACGGCGTGAAGGAATACGCGTTCCGCATTTGCTACAACGATTCGTTCCAGGGCAACGCGCTCGCGAAGTACGCCCGCGAAAACCTCGGCGCGAACAACGCCGTCGTTTTGAAGGATATCGCCAACGACTACTGCAAGGGCGTGGCCTCGAGCTTCGCTTCGGCGTTCACCGCAGCGGGCGGCGCCATTGCGGCGGAAGAATCCTTCAGTTCCGGCGATACCGATTTCAACGCCATCCTCACCAAGATCAAAAGCGCTAATTTCGATGCGATTTTGCTTTCGGCCTACTATCAGGAGGCCGGCCTCATCATCAAGCAGGCGCGCGCGCTGGGGATAACCTGCCCCATCCTCGGGCCGGACGGTTACGATTCCCCGTCGCTCGCGGAGCTCGCCGGCGCGGACGCGCTCAACAACGTTTACTACACCAACCATTATTCCTCGCTCGACAAGGACCCGAGCGTGCTCAAGTTCATTGCCGATTTTAGCGCCGCCAACGGCAAGGAGCCGGATTCGTTCAACGCACTCGGCTATGACGTGGCCATGTTCGCCATCGACGCCATCTCCCGCGCGGCGAAAAACGGCGAGCCGACCCCGGAGGCCGTGAAGGAGGCGCTCGCCTCCACCGCAGGCTTTACGGGCGTTACCGGCAGCATCACCGTGGATGAAAACCACAACGCCGTGAAGGGCATCGTCATCATAAGGCTCGAAAACGGCGTGCCCGTTTCCAGCGAGAAGGCGGGCTAAACAATTTGGTCTCAAGTTTCGGGGCGGCCTTGCGTCCACGCCCATGGACGCGGCAAAAACGCCGCCCCGAGCATCCGTTTTTCGGTTTGGGCCGCGGGGGAGGAGGAAACCCCGCGGCCCGCGAAACGGGAAAAGCTCCCCTTACCTACGGAAGGAGAAACGCGTTGGAACAGTTTTTGCAGCAGCTCGTGAACGGCTTTTCGCTGGGAAGCATTTACGCGCTCATCGCGCTCGGCTACACGATGGTGTACGGCATCATCAAGCTTATCAACTTCGCGCATTGCGACGTGTACATGGTGGGCGCATACGTGGGGTACTTTTGCATGACGGCGCTCAGGCTGCCGTTTTTCCTCGCGCTCGCGCTTTCCATGCTTTTCAGCACGCTCCTCGGCATGGCCATAGAGCGGGCGGCCTACAAGCCCCTGCGCGGCGCGCCCCGTATTGCGGCCCTCATCACCGCGATCGGGGTTTCTCTTTTGCTCGAGTACGGCATGATGTTTTTCGTGGGCGCGGGCGTTCGCTCCTACCCGCCCATGACGGGTTTTATGGCGAAAACCTTCGACTATAAGGGCATCGTGATCGGCGCGCAGCAGTTTATCATCATCGGCGTCACGATCGCGCTCATGGCCGTGCTGAACCTCGTGGTAAAGCATACCAAGATAGGCAAGGCCATGCGCGCGGTATCCACCGACCGCGACGCGGCGGAGCTTATGGGCGTGAATGTGGATCGCACGGTGAGCTTCACCTTCGCCGTAGGGAGCGCGCTCGCGGGCGCGGCGGGCGTGCTGGTGGGCGTTTATTACAACTCCATCAACCCCCTCATGGGCATGCTGCCGGGCCTTAAGGCGTTTATCGCGGCGGTGTTCGGCGGCATCGGCCTGATGCCGGGCGCGATGCTCGGCGGCTACTTCATCGGCATGGTGGAGGTGCTCGTGGCAGGGTATATCAACTCCACCTACCGCGACGCCGTGGTGTTTTTCATCCTCATCCTCGTTTTGATCTTCAAGCCCGCGGGGCTTTTGGGCAAAAAAGCAAGGGAGAAGGTGTAGCCATGAAAAAGCTTCTTATGCTCCCTGCCGTGCGCATAACTCTTTCCCTCTGCGCTTCGTTTTTTATCGTTTGGGGCTTAGTCGCCGCGGGCGTGATCAACGATTATCTGTTCACCGTGGTCGTCACCATCTGCGTAAATATCATCCTCGCGTGCAGCCTCAACCTTGTTACGGGCTTTACGGGCCAGTTTTCCTTGGGGCACGCGGGCTTTATGAGCATCGGCGCATACGCCTGCGCGTTTCTTACCATGCGGTTTGATTCTACCCTTGGCTTTTTCGCGGGCGTGCTTGCGGGCGCGTGCTTTGCGGCGCTCGCGGGCTTTCTCATCGGCCTCCCCATCCTCCGCCTCAAGGGCGATTACCTCGCCATCGCAACGCTAGGCATGAGCGAGATCATAAGAAACGTATTTACCAACCTCGAGGCCACAAACGGCGCGGCGGGCCTCAACGGCATACCGCAATATGTCACATGGCCCTATCTTTTTACCGCGACGGCGGCGACGGTGCTTATAATAAGCCTCCTCATCCGCTCCACGCACGGCCGCGCCATGATCTCTATCCGCGAGGATGAGACCGCCGCCGAGTCCGTAGGCGTGGACGCCGTGCGCTACAAGGTGGCCGCGTTCACCATCGGCGCGTTTTTCGCGGGGCTTGCGGGCGCCGTTTACGCCTCGTATTTCTATTTTATCAAGCCCGATCTTTTCGGCTTTCAGCGCTCGGTCGACATCCTCGTGGTGGTGGTGTTCGGCGGCCTCGGCAGCATTACGGGCTCCATCCTCGCCTCGATTTTGCTCGTAATCCTATCCACACTTTTGCAGTCCGTCACGGAGCTCCGCATGGTCATCTACGCGCTTTTGCTGATTGTGACGATGATCTTCCGCCCGCAGGGCATCATGGGCTCGCGCGAGCTTTCCCAAGCGCTCTTGCGTAAAACGGCCGCGAGCCTCGGCGGTATTTTCCATAGGAAGGAGCGTGAGAATTGATGCCGTTTTTAGAGTTGAAGAACGTTTCGGTTTCCTTCGGCGGCCTCGAGGCCGTGCGCGAGCTCGATCTGAGTGTGGAGCGCGGCGAGCTTGTGGGGCTTATCGGCCCCAACGGCGCGGGCAAAACCACAGTGTTCAACCTTTTAACGGGCGTTTACGCGCCCACGCGCGGCAGCATCACCCTGAATGCCGGCCGCGGCGGCATAGAGCTTGGCGGCATGAAGCCCGACGCCATCTGCGGCGCGGGCGTTGCGCGCACCTTCCAGAACATCCGCCTTTTTAAGGAGTTGACGGTGCTCGACAACGTGCGCATCGCCATGCACAAAAACGCGGGCTGTTCTTTGTTTGACAGCATGCTCCGCACCAAAAGAAACCGCCGCGCGGAGGCGCGGATGCTTACGGAGGCCGAAGCGCTTCTTTCTATTTTCCGTCTCGACGGAAAAAAGGGCGAGCTTGCGAAAAACCTCCCCTACGGCGAGCAGCGCCACCTTGAGATCGCCCGCGCGCTCGCCACAAAGCCGGCGCTTTTACTACTCGACGAGCCGGCCGCGGGCATGAACCCCGCCGAGACCGCGGAGCTTTGCGCCCTCATCTCGTGGCTGCGTCAAAATTACGGGCTCACGATATTGCTTATCGAGCACGATATGTCGCTCGTGATGAAGCTGTGCGAGCGCATCTGCGTTTTGAACTACGGCGCGCAGATCGCCTGCGGCTGCCCCGCGGACATTAAAAAAGACGCGCAGGTCGTGCGCGCCTACCTCGGGGAGGCGCAATATGCTTGAGATCGAAGCCCTCAATGTCCGCTACGACGCCATCCATGTGCTGAAAAACGTTTCGCTCTCCGTGCGCGAGGGCGAGATCGTTACCCTCATCGGCGCGAATGGCGCGGGCAAGACCACCGCGCTTCGCACCGTATCCGGCCTTAAAAAGGCCGCCTCCGGCAGCATACGCTTCGAGGGCGAGGAAATTTCCGCCCTCCCCCCGCGGCAGCGCGTGAAGCGCGGCCTTTTGCAGGTGCCCGAGGGACGGCGCGTGTTCCCGGATATGACGGTGCAGGAAAACCTCGACATGGGCGCGTACCTTCAAAAAGACCGTGCCGCCGCCGCACGCGGGCAAAAGCGCGTGTTTGAAAGCTTTCCCGTGCTCTATAAGCGCCGCCGCCAGCTTGCGGGCACATTGTCGGGCGGCGAGCAGCAAATGCTCGCCATGGGCCGCGCCCTCATGGGGCGGCCCAGATTGCTGCTTCTCGACGAACCCTCCATGGGCCTTTCCCCCATTTTGGTGCAGGAGATCTTCTCCATCATCCGCGAGATCAACGCCGCCGGCACCTCCATTTTGCTCGTGGAGCAGAACGCGCAGATGGCCCTTTCCATCGCCGACCGCGCCTACGTGCTCGAAAACGGCGCCATCGCCATGACCGGAGCGGGCAGCGAGCTTCTAAAAAGCGGCGAGGTGCAAAAGGCATACCTCGGGGGGTAGGTTGCTTTTCTTTGAAAAGAAAAGTAACCAAAAGAAACGATTGTCAGGGGAAATAAAAATGCGCCTCAAAGGGCGTGCTGTGATAGGGAACTGTTGCGGTACGCCGTTTGCTTTGTTATTCTTTGGAAAGGTAAATAGAAATTAAGCGGGGGTAAGTCTGTGAAGGTTTATTATATTGGAGGTTCTCCATGTAGCGGGAAAAGCACAATAGCCGAAATGATAGCATCAGAATTTAGTCTTCACTATTATAAGCTTGACGATAAGCTTGAGGAACATATGAAAATGGCCGCCAATGCATCAAAACCCAGGTGCATGGCGTATTTTGAAATGACGTCCGAGCAAATTTGGATGCGAACACCGGAAATACAGTTTGATGATGAAGTTGAAATCTATCGGGAAATATTCGAATACGCAATGTCTGACATCGAAACACTCAAAGTGAATACGCAAGTTATAGCCGAGGGTTCGGGTTTAATGCCGGAGCTAATCAAACAGTCTGGCGTGACTTCAAACACATATATTTGCATTGTCCCTACGCCAGAATTCCAGATTTGTAACTATGGAAAACGTCCCTATGTTCCTTATATTCTGGAAGGATGCAGCGACAAGGAAACAGCCTTTGCTAATTGGATGAAGCGAGATTGTTTGTTCGCGGAATACAGCGCCCAAACAGCCTCAAAGGCAGGGTATCAGGCGATATGGATCGATGGGGCCGTTTCCCCTGATGGAATACTTGATTTTGTTAAAAACAAGTTCGAATTGAAATAACCTGGCTTTGACATATATCGTGATAGCTAATTCCAATTTGGCAAGTACAGCAAAAATGTATATTTTATCGCTGGGAGGGAGACATTGCCCCCGATGCCACCCAACGGCGGAATCTCAGGCTGAGGTACTTACCCGGCAAGCCTCCTTCTGGGGGGTGGCACGGCATGCGATGCCCAAAGGCCTCGGTTCTTGGCGTATCCCGCCAAGGACTCCGGCGTGGGCGGAGCCTTCAGGCCGAGGCCTACCGCCCCGCGGGTCGAAAGCCCCCTCGTAGAGAGAGCCAAAAAACGGGGCGTTTCGTTTTGCGAAACGCCCCGTCGTTCTCTATGACACCACCGCTAAAAGCGAGGCGCATTTTTGCCGGGCATGTTCAATTCCCCTCCCTTGGAGGGGTGATAGGGGGCGGGGTGGTTCGTTTGCCTTACAGCGCGAAATGGAAAAACCGGAGCACCTCGAAATAGTCGTCCGCCTCGAAATGCACGGTGCGGGAATCCTTGAGGCTGGCGCCCGGATAAAAGCTAAAGGACGAGGCGTGAAAATGCTCTTTATAGTTGATCTCCACCTCGAAATGCTTCGGCAGCGGGAACATGCAGCTTTCGCGCGGCTGCTTTAGCGCCTCCGCCACCGCCTCGCGTATATTGCGCACGGCAACGTCCGGGTGCATGCCGAAGGTGCCGCTCCCCACGCCCTCCGATACGGCGACCGTCGCGATGTTGGGGTTGACGGAGCGCATCCAGTCGCAAAGCCCCTTGTCGCCGCATACACAGTACACCGGCACGCCCGCGTAGGCTGCGGTGAGGCTGTTGATCATAAGCTCGCTCGTCAGCTCGCCGTTGATTTTTACAAAGTTGTTTTGTGTGTTCATGGTATGGGAAAGCGGGTTGGTGTTCATCTGCGCGGCGCTGTGGTAGCCCGTAAACACCACGCCCATAAAGCTTTTGTCGAGCCCGTACATCATGCAATAGGGATGCCTTGCCCAGCCGCGGTACACGCTCGCCTGCTCGGGAAGCTGCGCGGGGTTGATGTTGCGGCCGCTGTCGTGTGCGTCCTTCACGAGTATTTTATCGATGCCCGCGTCGAGCGCGCCCATGCAGGCGGCGTTTACTTCGCGGGTCATCTGCGTGGCGAAATACGCGTAATCGCCCAGATTTTTTTCCGTTTCGTTCCAATGCGCGATGCCTGCGGTGCCCTCGATATCTGCGCTGATAAAGAGCTTTTTCATAGATTGGCTCCTTCCTGAAATACGGCTTTTATTTATGCGTCGGTGAATGAAATCATTGTAAGGCCAACGGCCCGCCTTTGCAACCTAAAGCCCGTTTTCCTCTAGAAACGCGCCGATCCGCGCCCCGTACCCCTCGGGATCGGCGGCGATGCTTCGCGCGTGCTTGGCGCCTTCACAAAGCCAGATTTGCTTTTTGCCCGCCTTGGCCGCATACAGCGCTTTGCTTGCGGTGGGCAGAATGTAGGCGTCCTCCGTGCCGTGGATGAACAGGATCGGCAGATCGGGAAGCCCGTCTCTCTCCCGCAGGGAAGAAAGGGGCGAAACGTTTTTCATCCGGCAGCCCGTGCGCATAAAGTAGGAGAACGCGCCGAACGCGAGAAAGGGAAAGCGCGGCAGCGAAAAGTTCCTTTTCAGGTTGTAGGCGATCTGAACACGCATGTCGGAAAAGGGGCAATCGGCCACGGCAAAGGAAAGCCGCTTATCCATGCACGCATCTAAGAGCACCGTCGCCGCGCCCATCGACTCGCCGTGCGTGCCGATCACGGCGTTTTCGCCCAAGCGGCGAAAGGCCTCGTCTACCGCCGCGCTTAGGTCGTATTTTTCCTTGCAGCCGAGCGTGGTGACGCTCCCCCCGCTCCCGCCGCTGTTTCGAAAATCGAAAAGGAGCGCGTTGTAGCCGCGCTCCAAAAAAGGTTTCGCGTATTTGTATGAATTTACCGCGCAGCAGCCGTGCCCGTGCGCAACCACCACGGCCTTAACGCTTTTTTCCCGCGCGGGGAGCCATAGGCAGCTTAGCCGTGTGCCGTCGAAAGAGCGAAGTGTGAAAGGCTCCTTTTCGAGCGCGTCAAATTCGCCCTCCGTCCAGCGGAAGTAGGTTCGTTCGTGCTCCACGCCCTGCGCATAGTTAAAACGGCGGGGTTTTACAACGCGGCTCGAGAGCTTATGCCCCACCGTGAACCCCGCCAGCAAAAACGCGACGAAAAGAGCGAGTACGAGTACCAAAACGATCACCCCAGCCGCTTACATAAAAATCAGCCGTTCACGTACACGCGCCGCACGCGCGGCGTAACAAGGCAGGTCAGCTCGTAATTGATGGTGCCCACAAGCTCCGCCGCGCGCTCTGTGCTGATGCCGGGCGCGCCGAACAGCGTCGCCTCGTCGCCCCGCTGCACATCGCCGCCCGAAACGTCCGCCATGCACATATCCATGCATACGCGCCCCACCTGCGGGTAGAAGCGGTCGCCGATAGCTACCTCAAACCGCCCGCTGAGCCTTCGGGGAAGCCCGTCGGCATACCCCGCGCAGAGGACCGCGCAGGTCATGGGCTTGTCCGCCTCGAAGGTGCGCCCGTAGCTGATGGTGGCCCCTTTGGGGAATTCCTTTACTTGTACCACGCGGGTCTTGAGCGCCATCACGGGCTTTAGAGGGCCATCTTGAGGCGCGCTGTCGGGATAAAGCCCGTAGAGCATGATGCCCTCGCGCACCATGTCGATATGCGTTTGCGGGTGCTTGAGGATGCACGCGCTGTTGCTCGTGTGGCATAGCTTCGGCCGCGCGCCTTTTATTTCGAGCGCGCTGAGCACCGTAAGGTAGTTTTCAAGCTGCCATGCGGTATAGCCGTTACCGCGCGTCTCGTCGGCGATGGCGAAATGGGTATAGAGCCCTTCAACCTCCAGGCCCTTCATGCTTAGGATGCGGAATACCGCCTCCGTCGCTTCTTTCGCCGCTTTCGGCCCCTGCGCGAAAATGCCCAAACGCGACATGCCCGTATCGAGCTTAACGTGCGTTTTGATCTTCGCGCCGAGCTTCTGCGCGGCGAAAGAAAGCGCCTGCGCGTGCGCCTCGTCCACCGCCGTCTGCGCGAGGTCGTATTTTAAAAGCAGCGCCGCGTATTCGGGCGGGGTGTAGCCTAAAACGAGAATGGGGAGCTTTAGCTCCGCCTCGCGAAGCTCCGCGGCCTCGCCGACGGAGGCCACGGCAAACGCGTCCGCGCCGTGTTTCTCTAAAAAACGCCCGCATTCCGCCGCGCCGTGCCCGTAGGCGTTCGCCTTGATGACGCACATCACCCTTTTCCCCGTCGCCTTGGCAATAGAAAGGTTATGGGAAAGCGCGCTTAGGTCGATTTCCGCCCATGTTCGGTAATCCGGTGCAAGCTCCATACCGTAGCTTCTTTCTGCTTGGAATTTTATCAAATCGCGCAAGCGGCCACAGCCGCTTGCGCGAAAGCGAAGCGTTATAGATTTCCTATCGTCGCTACCATGACCGCCTTGATGGTGTGCATGCGGTTTTCCGCCTCGTCAAACACTTT
>JAJFTZ010000016.1 GCA_021372675.1 Eubacteriales bacterium | reverse complement strand
CCGTCGTTGAGCGTGATCTCGAGTATTTTCGGCAGGTTAAAGTACCCCGTAAGGATATACGCCTCGCTGCCGAAGCAGCCCGTTTCCACGCAGCCGCTGGCGCCGCCCCTGCGCGCGTCCTCTATGGACTTGCCCGCGTTCAAAAGCTCCTGCACGATGGCCTCGGTGTTGTAAAACGCGGGCTGGCCCCAGCCCTTTCGCGCGATCTCGAGCGCGCGCAGCAAAAACCTTTGGGGCGTTTTGCGGCTGATCTGCACGTTGGAGCTCGGCTGCAAAAGCCGCATCTCATCCATGCAGTCAAGGATCAGATAGCTCACGGGGTTCACCCCGTCGCGGCCGTCGGGGTCGATGCCCCCCGTGTTGATGTTGACGAAATCCGTATAGGTGGAGCTTTCCTTTAAGGTTATCCCAACCTTGGGCGGCGCGGGCTGGTTGTTGAACTTCACCCACAGGCATTCGAGAAGCTCCAGCGCTTCCTCGCTGGTAAGTTCTCCCTTTTCGATATCCGCCTTATAAAACGGATACAGGTGCTGATCGAGCCTCCCGGGGCTGAACGCGTCCCAAGGGTTGAGCTCGGTCGTTACGCCGATGTGCACGAACCAGTACATCTGAATGGCCTGATGGTAGCTTTTAGGCGCGTACGCGGGCACGACCGCGCAGTTTTCGGAAATTTTTATAAGCTCCTTGCGCCGCGTTTCGTCCGTTTCCGCCTGCGCCGCCTCAAGGGCGAGCGCGCGGCAGCGATCGGCGTACAGCATGATGGCGTCGCAGGCAATGGCCATGGCCTTAAGCTGGTCGCGCTTTTTCGAGGCTTCCATGTCGTTCAGGTAATCGAGCGCTTTAAGCGCCTCCTCTATTTCGGCCTTGCGCTGCAAAAAGCCCTTTTTGTAAAATACGTCGCCGCCTACGGTATGGCCCGGGCCGCGCTGCTCCATGAACTCCGTAAATAGCCCCGCGCTGTAGCACGCCTTCCATTCGTCGTCCATAAGCTCCAGCATGCGCGCGCGCATGGAACGGTTATGCCAATAGGGGATGATCTCCTCTTCCTGTACCCTTTTTGCCTCCGCGCTCACCTTAAAAAAGATCCTCTCGCGGGAATCCATCACGTCCATATCCTCGGGCGTATGGCAGCACAGCTCGGGGAACGTGGGCGCGGCCTGCGGCGCATCTCCCTTTTCGCCTACGATCAGCTCGCCGTCGCTCAGGCATAGCGGGCGGTATTTCATATAATGATAAAACGCCATGGCGCGCATTTCGGGCACGGAAAGAGAGCCGTCGTAAAGCTTATACGCCTCGGTAAAGAGGCGCGCGCGCGAAATGTCTATGTGAGGCACGGCCTCAACGCTTTGTTTCCTCAGCTTTGCCACCCTGTCTGTCATACGCTATCCTCCGATTTTTACTTCGTAGCCGCGGTTTTCGAAATGCGCCTTGATCGCGTTAAGCCTTTCCGCGCCCGGCGGGGCCATGCCGGCCGGCGCGCTTAAGCCCATCCGCTCCGCCTTATGCCGCCCGATGCCGTGATAGGGGAGAAGATGCACCCCTTCTATGTGCAACGGCCGCAAAAGCTCCAGAACCGCGAAGACATCCTCGTCCGCGCAGTTGACGCCTTCGATGAGCGGCATGCGGATGATGATGCGCGCGCCCGCCGCGCCGAGCTTTTTGAGATTTTCTAAAATAAGAGCGTTGTCACGGCCGGTGTACCGCATATGCTTTTTTGGGTCAGCGAGCTTTACGTCGTATAAGAATGCGTCCGTATAGCGGAGGACGCGCTCAAAATTTTCGTAAGGCGCATACCCGCAGGTGTCGATGTTGACGGAATAGCCGCGCTTTTTACACCGGCGAAGAAGCTCCTCTACAAAATCCATGTCGGCCGCCATGACCTCGCCCCCGGAGAGGGTAATCCCGCCGCCCGATTGCTCGTAGAACATGGTGTCCTTGTCGATTTCATCCATCAGTTCTTCTACGGTGCAGAGCTTTCCGACGATCTCGCGCGCGCCGAAAAGGCAGGCCGATTCGCACGCGCCGCAGGCGGAGCACGAGGAAAATACGGCGTTCGGTTTGCCGGTTTTTTCGTCCTTCACGATCGCCCGGTTTGGGCAAACCGGCACACACGCGAGGCAGAGCGTGCATTTTTCGGCGTTGAATAATAGCTCGCTCTCGAAGCGGCGGCTTTCGGGATTGTGGCACCACAAACAGGCAAGCGGGCACCCCTTGAAAAATACAACGGTGCGTATGCCTTCGCCATCGTGGATGGAATATTTTTGTATGTTGATAATTTGCGCTTTCAGCATCTTAAGGTAAGGGGAGTCGAACCCCTGCGCCGCAAAGCTGCGATTTTGGCGCACTGCATCGTCATCGTCAGTTGCGGTAGTTCCGCTACGGCTCCCTCCTCTTCCTTGCATTGCATCCAAACTAGCAGCTTTTCGGTCAAGGAGTTTAGAGAGTCGGAAAGTATGTCGGCGCGTTTGCGCCGGTATGAAGGCGTAGTGACTACGGCAAGCGCCGGCAACACAACGATGGCGTGCTTTCCGCCTCTCTAAACCGCAGGGTTTCAGCCTCCCTTACATTAGCTAAGTATAGCACCGCGGCCCGCGCTTTGAGAAGCGTTTTTCTTGACGCGTGAAACGCGAAGTGTATAATGATTTTATATGGAGGTATTTGCCGATATGAAACGACAAAGACTAATGCGGGTCATCGAAAACATGGGGGAAATGGGGCTTAAACAGCTTGTTGTGAGCGACCCCTCCTCCATATTTTATCTGACCGGTATCAACATAGCGCCGGGCGAGCGCCTGTACGCGCTGCTTATTAAGGCCGACGGCGGCGCGACGCTCTATAACAACCGCCTGTTCCCGCTCGAGGAGCAGGACGGACTTACCATCGTTTACCACAGCGACGGCGAGGACGCCATAACGCCGCTTGCGGACTCCGTTTCGGAGGGGGCGTTGGGCGTAGATAAAACCTGGGCCGCGAAATTTCTGCTCGATCTTACGGGCAGACGGACGGGCTTAAGGGCCGTGCTCGGCTCGCGGGCGGTGGACGAGGCGCGAAGGCTTAAGGACGCGGAGGAGGTGGCGCTCATGCGCGCGGCGTCGCGCGTGAACGACGCGGCGATGGCCGACGCGATCGGGCTTTTGGGCGAAAACATAAGCGAGCGCAAAATGGCGTCCGTCGTGGGCGAGCTGCACGTAAAGCACGGGGCGGATACGGCGGTGCCGCAGCTTGTTTGCTACGGCGTGGGGTGCAGCGAGCCGCATCACGATTCCGGCCCCGCCACCCTAAAGGAGGGCGACAGCGTTATCCTCGATATCTTCGCGCCGGTGAAGCATTATTGGTGCGATATGACGCGCACCGTATTCTACAAATCGGCAAGCGACGAACAGAAAAAGGTGTATGAAACGGTGAAGGCCGCAAATCTCGCGGGCATAAAGGCCGTGCGCCCGGGCGTCCCCCTGCGGGAAATAGACCGTGCCGCGCGCAAAATCATAGAGGACGCGGGCTACGGAAGGTACTTCACGCACAGGCTGGGGCACGGCATCGGCCTCGACTTGCACGAGCCGCCCGATTGCAGCTTGTCGAGCGACGCGGTCGCGGAGCCGGGCATGTGCTTCTCGATCGAGCCGGGCGTTTATCTGCCCGGGAAATGGGGCGTGCGGGTGGAGGATTTGGTCGTCGTGACCGGGGACGGCGTAGAGGTGCTTAACGCCTACCCGAAGGAGTTCCGGATCGTAACCCCCAAATAGGAAAAAGAAGAAACGGCGGCCCCCGGGGCCGCCGTTTGCGCGGGAAAGGTATTACAAAAAATAAATATTTATACCGTGCGAATAACAAAGCTTGCATTTAAGCCCCGATCGCGTTTATAATTTTCCTAGGCGCCGGTTCGAACGTCGAATCGGCACTTTCGCTCTATCTCGAAGTTCAAAATTAAAAATGGAGGAAAACGGTACATGAAGAAGTTTGCATCGGTTCTATTGGCACTCGTTCTCGTCATGTCGCTCGCCGCGTGCGCGCCTTCCGCCCAGAACACGCCCGGCACGGATACCCCTTCGAGCGGCAATCCCGTCGTGAAGATCGGCGTCTACGAGCCCGCTTCCGGCGACAACGGCGCAGGCGGCAAGCAGGAGACCCTCGGCGTGGAGTACGCAAACGCCGTCAGCCCCACCGTTGTCATCAACGGGAAAACCTACGATGTTCAGCTTGTTAAGGTAGATAACGAAAGCTCCAACGACAAGGCGGCCTCCGCCGCGTCCACGCTGGTTTCGGCGGGCGTTTCGGTCGTGCTCGGCTCCTACGGCTCGGGCGTGTCCATCGCGGCTTCCCCCACGTTTGAAGCGGCAGGCATCCCCTGCATCGGCATCACCTGCACCAACCCGCAGGTTACCGAGGGCAACAAGCACTATTTCCGCGTCTGCTTCCTCGATCCGTTCCAGGGCACGGTTCTTGCGAACTACGCTTTCGGCACGCTCGGCGTAAAAACCGCGTACTGCCTCTCCAAGCTCGGCGACGACTACTCCGGCGGCCTTGTGAACTACTTCGTCAAGGCGTTTGAGGCGCTCGGCGGCACCTGCATCCAGGATACCTTCCCCGATGGTAACAGCGACTTCACGAGCTACATCAACAACGCCAAGAACAGCGGCGCCGAGGTGTTTTTCTCGCCGGTTTCCACCGAGGCCGCGCAGCTTATCATCGACCAGGCCGAGTCCCAATCGCTCGGCATGCCTATCCTCGCGGGCGATACGTGGGATTCCAACGTCATCCTTCAGGCCGCCAAGGGCAAGAGCGTTGACGTAACCGTCACGACCTTCTACCCCGAAGGCGCGAACGCCGAATTCGACAACGGCTTCAAGGAGTGGGTTAAGGCCGACGCGACCCGTCTCGCCAGCAACGGCGGCGACGATACTGTTTCGGCCGTTACCGCCATGGGCTACGACGCGTACTTCTTCGCGCTCGAGGCGCTGAAGAAGGCCGGCACCCCGGATTCTGCCGCCCTTATGACGGCCATTTGGACCACCGAGCTCGCCAACGGCGTATCCGGTCCCATCGCGCTCGATCAGGTAAACGGCGACGCGATCCGCAACACCGCGTACGTCAAGCACTGCAACAATGAGACCGGCAAGTGGGACGCCCTGCCCCCGGTCACCATCGGTTAATTTGCGCCACGAAGTGCGGCGGGGGCACCGGCCCCCGCCGCGCCGTATTCCCAACGTTTTTTTGCATTTGCCCGTCCCGATCGCACCCGGTCAAAAGAAACCGATGCCGCCTGAAAGGGAAACGCGCGCGTTCCGCTTTCAAGCGGCATCCATGGAGGCAAGTCAATGCTCGAGTTTTTGCATGCCAACCTCTCCTACATCCTTTCGGGGATTTCGGTAGGCGGCCAGTATGCGCTCATCGCCATCGGCTACACGATGGTATACGGCATACTCCGCCTGATCAACTTTGCCCACGGCGACGTGTTCATGTGCGCGGGCCTTATGATGGTGTATCTCTCTACGGCGCTGCCGATGGGGGCCGCGATCCCGATCGTGCTCGTTTTAACGGTCGGGCTTGGCTTTTTGATCGAGCGCGCCGCGTATAAGCCCCTTCGCACGGCGCCGCGTATGTCCGTTATGATCAGCGCGATCGGCGTTTCGTACCTTTTGCAAAACGCCGCGCTCTACTTTACCGGCGGGCTTGCCAAGGTGTACCCCACGATCCCGTGGCTGAGCCAGTCGATCACCATCTGGGGCGCCACCACCAAAATGGTCACGCTTGTGACCCCGATTCTGACCATCGTCCTCGTGGTTTTACTGTCGCTCCTTATCAAGTATACAAAGGTGGGCATGGCCATGCGCGCCGTTTCCAAGGACTTTGAAACGAGCCGCCTCATGGGTATCCGCATCAATACGGTCATCTCGGTGACGTTCGTGATCGGCTCCTTTCTCGCGGCGGTCGGCTCCATGCTCTACTTTACGAACTATGCGTCCGTCACGCCCGTTTCGGGCAGCATGCCGGGCCTAAAGTGCTTCGTCGCGGCGGTGTTCGGCGGCATCGGCAGCATCCCCGGCGCGGTGATCGGCGCGTTTATCATCGGCATCGCGGAAAACATCATCAAGGGCGGCAGCTCGATCTTCGGCGTCGGCGGCAGCGGCTGGACGACGTTTTCCGACGCGTTTACCTTCGCGCTTTTGATTATCATTCTCGTGGTAAAGCCCACCGGCCTATTCGGCGAAAAAGCCACGGACAAGGCGTAAGGAGGCGATCGCATGCATAAGAAAAGCAAAACTGAGCTTTGGATCGCGTTTATCGCGATCGCTCTCATCTATATCGTGGTTGCCGTGCTCGAGCAAACGATGGACGCGAACCACATCATCTTCACGGTGCTCAAAAAGGGCGCGATCTACTCGCTCGTGGCGGTGTCCATGAACCTCCTCAACGGCTTTACCGGCCTTTTCTCGCTGGGGCAGGCGGGGTTTATGCTCATCGGCGCGTACACCTACGCCATCTTCACGATGCCCACGGAAATCAAGCTTACCGAATCGGTGTATAAATATTACGAAGCGGCGGTCAAGTTCGATACGGGCATCCTTGTGGGCCTCCTGTGCGCGGGCCTCGCGGCGGCGCTGTTCGCGGCGCTCATCGGCCTGCCGGTGCTGCGGCTCAAATCGGACTACCTCGCCATCGCCACCATCGGCTTTGCGGAGATCATCCGCGCCATCTTCCAGTGGGACGCGCTCGGCCCCGTGACCAACGGCGCGAACGTCATGCGCGAATACCTGGACCTTACCGATGTGAAGCTGCCGTTTACGGATACGCCCTTCCCGCCCACATTGTATGTGTTTATCGCCACGGGCGTCTGCATCGCGCTTATCGTGCTTCTCATCAACTCCTCCTACGGCCGCGCGTTTAAGGCCATACGCGACGACGAGGTCGCGGCAGAGGCGATGGGCATCAACCTCTTCAAGCACAAGGAGATGAGCTTCATCATAAGCTCGTTCTTCGCGGGCGTTTCCGGCGCGCTTCTCGCGATGTACCAGTACACCGTGCAGGCGGCGCAGTTTAAGAGCGCCATGACCTACGAAATACTGCTCATCGTCGTAATCGGCGGCATTGGCTCCGTCTCCGGCAGCTGCATCGCGAGCTTTCTCTACATCGCGGCCTCGGAGTGGTGGCTGAGGGGCTTGGATATGGGCAAGTTCCTCGGCATAGAGTCCGCGGACATCTTCCGCTCGGGCTTTCGGCGGTTCGTGTTTTCCGTTATCATCATGCTCATCGTGCTCTTCTTCTCGAGGGGTCTCATGGGCGATAAGGAAATATCGTTCGCGGGCCTCATAAGGCGGTTCAACAGGCGAACGAAACCCGTAAAAGGGCCGAAAGGAGGCGGTATCGATGGCTGAAAACGTGCTGCGCCTCGAAAATGTGACCATGCAGTTCGGCGGCGTCGTCGCCGTCAACAACCTTTCGCTCGAGGTCAACAAAAGCGAGATCGTCGCGCTCATCGGCCCCAACGGCGCGGGCAAAACGACGGCCTTCAACTGCGTTACGGGCATTTACGACCCCACGAACGGCATGATCCAATTCAAGGATAAAACCATCGTGGCAAACCACCCGCGCGGCAAGATGAAAAAGCTTTACGCGGGCGAAAACGCGCAGAAGTACGCCGGCGCGCGCACGGTAGACCCCACGCCGGATCAGGTGACCAAGCTCGGCATCGCGCGCACCTTCCAGAATATCCGCCTTTGGAAGAGCATGACGGTATTCGACAACGTGCTTACCGCAAAGCATATGCGGGCAAAGCAAAACGTGTTTTCCGCCACGCTTCGCCTCGCCTATCGGGAGGAAAAGCGCATGCGCGAGGAGACCATAGCGCTCCTCGAGGAGCAAAACCTCCTGAAATACGCCGGCGACCTCGCCGTGAGCCTGCCCTACGGCCTGCAAAGAAGGCTTGAAATCGCCCGCGCGCTCGCGACCGATCCGGAGCTATTGCTGCTCGACGAGCCCGCCGCCGGCATGAACCCGCAGGAAACGCAGGAGCTGGGCGAGTTCATCGTGCAGATCAAAAATAAGTACGACCTCACGGTGTTTATGATCGAGCACCATATGGATCTTGTGATGCAGTTCTCCGACCGCATCTACGTGATCGACTTCGGACGGCTCATAAGCTCCGGCACGCCCGCCGTCGTGCAGGCGGATCCGCACGTGATCAACGCGTATCTGGGGGTGAGCGAATGAGCGAAACGATTCTTAGCATCAAGGACCTTCGGGTCAACTACGGCGGCATCGAGGCCGTTAAGAGCATTAGCTTCGACGTGCCAAAGGGCCACATCGTCACCCTCATCGGCGCGAACGGCGCGGGCAAAAGCTCCACGCTGCGTGCCATCGCGGGGCTTGTGAAACCGAAGGGCGGCGTGATCGAATTCGAGGGGGATAACCTCGCGGGCAAGGACACCACGCTGATCGTGAGCCGCGGCATCACGCTCGTGCCCGAGGGCCGCCGCATCTTCCCCGACCTGACGGTATACGAAAACCTGCGCGTCGGCGCGTATATGCGAAAAGACGACATCACGCCCGATATCAACTGGGTGTATGAGCTTTTCCCGCGCCTCAAGGAGCGATCGTGGCAGGCGGGCGGCACGCTGTCGGGCGGCGAGCAGCAAATGCTCGCGGTAGGCCGCGCGCTTATGAGCCGCCCCAAGCTTATGATGATGGACGAACCCTCGCTGGGCCTCGCGCCGCTCATCGTGCGCGATATTTTCAGCATCATCAAGGAGATCAACAAGCGCGGCGTGACGATTTTGCTCATCGAACAAAACGCGAACATGGCGCTCTCCACGGCGGACACGGGCTATGTGATGGAAACGGGGCGCATCACCATGACCGGCCCGGGCAAGGAGCTTCTCGTCAACGAGGCGGTCAAGGCCGCGTACTTAGGCACTTAAGCTTAAACGAGGCATAACAAAAAAGCGGCTTTTGCGCCCGGCAACGGGGCAAAGGCCGCTTTTTTTGCGCTACCGTATGTCGTACACGCTCCTTGGGCGCACCTTTCCGGGATCGCCGCGAAGGATGCGCACGCGGCGCTCGCCCGCGTCCATGTCGAAATAATTATCTTCCAAAACAACGTCGCCCTCGCACATAAGCTCCACGGAACGGGCGTAAGCGGCCGCCGCTACAACGATCTCGCCGCCTTCCACGCGCGCGGTAAGCTTCGGGTCGAGGAAGCGGAAGTGCTTGGGCTGGCAGAATAAAACGCTGCCCGCGCTTAGAGGCACACCGTTTTGCCCGAGGGCGTAGCTGAGGTAGCAGCCGTAGGTATCCTCGGCGGAAAAATCCTGCTCGTCGAGCCAAAGGGCGCTCATCGCGGGTACGGAAACGCTATATGTTCCTTCGCGGATTACGCTCGCGTCCGGGCGGCGGAGCGACCACCTTACAAGGCCCTTGAACGGGGAGGGGGTTTCGTTGCTCACGTTGAGCCGCGCGCTTTTTTTAAGGGCGAAGGGCTCCGCGTTGAGGTTGGTGTTTTGCGAGAGAACGCCCTCCTCGTGGCAGGAGAGGAGCACCGGCGCGAAAAAGCGTTTTTCGTAGTAATGGAGCGCCTTCCAGCGGCCGTAATAGTCGATGGAGGACCAACTCGCCACCGGCCAGCAGTCGTTGAGCTGCCAGATCACCGCGCCCATGCAGCGGCCGCGGTTGCGCCGCCAATGCTCCACGCCGTACTGCATGGCCTGCGCCTGGAGTAGCTGCGAGGCGTAGGCGAGGGTATCGAGGTCATGCGGGTAAAGGTACATCTGCGAGAGATATCCCACAATCTTGCCGTTGGCGGAGGCGTTCCGCTGGTGTTTTTCCATCACGTAGGAAAAAACGTTTCTATCCTCCGGCAGCGTGAAGCTCTCGATCGTTTTCATGCAGGGGAACGACTGGAAGCCGAACTCCGAAACGTAGCGGAACAGGTGGTTGCGGTAATCGGTGAACGGAAGCCCGCCGTGCCAAACCTGCCAGTAGTGCACGTCGCCGCGGTCGGGGTCGTTCGGCGCGTCGAAGCTGCCGCCCGAGGAGGGGCTTGCGGGCCAATAGAAGGTATCGGGATCCTCAGCTTTTAGAATGTTAGGGAAGATATACTCGTACATTTTAATGTAGTCCGCCTTTTGGCGCGGGGAGGATACCCAACGCCCCTCGGCGACGAACTGCTCCATCTCGTTGTTGCCGCACCACAGCGCCAGCGAGGCGTGGTGGCGGAGCCGACGGACGTTGTCCGCGATCTCCGCGCGTATGCTTTGTTCAAACGGCTCCGTGAGGTTATACACCGCGCAGGCAAACATGAAATCCTGCCAAACGAGGAGCCCGAGCTCGTCGCAGATATCGTAAAAGAAATCGTCGGGGTAGTAGCCGCCGCCCCATACGCGCACGGTGTTGAAATGCGCGTCCGCCGCGTCCTTCAGGAGCCTTCGCGTGCGCTCCGGGCTTACACGCGCGAGGATATTATCTTCGGGGATGTAGTCCGCGCCCATGGCGAATACGTCCAAGCCGTTCACCCTGTGGCAGAAGCGCTCGCCCCACTCGTCCTTCTCGGTGTGGACGGTGAGCATGCGAAGGCCGACGCGCCTTTCCCAGGCGTCGAGCGTATGTCCGCCTTCGTAAAGCTCCGCGCGCACCGCGTAAAGGGGCTGCGCGCCGAGGCCGTTGGGCCACCAGAGCATGGGGCTCTCGATGCTCAGATCGGCGTTTTCGCCCGAAGAGGAAAACACCTTGCCGTCGGGCGCGGTAACGCTTACGCGAACCTCGAGCGCCGTATCCGCTTCCCGCTCCACAAGGGTGCGAATATTCAAGCGCACCGCGCCGTTTTCATGCGCTTGGCGCACGTGAACGCCGCTTATGCGCGCGGCTTCGACGCCCACGAGGGAAACATCCCGCCAGATGCCCATATCCGGCAGGCGCGGGCCCCAGTCCCAGCCGAACATGCAGTGGGCCTTGCGGAGGAGAGGAAAGCCCTCCATCGCGTCGCTCGTTCCGTCGGCGCGGCTCTCCTTATAAGCCTCGCGGATGTAGCGGGTGGGGGAGGAGAACGCGATCTCTATTTCGTTTTCGCCTTCCCGCAGGAGCGGTTTCACGTCCCACTCCCATATGCGGTGCATGTTATCGGCTTTGCCGACGCTCTTGCCGTTCACGCTGACCGCGGCGAGCGTGTCGAGCCCCTCGCACCTTAGAAGCACGCGCGTGCAGCTTAAAAGGGGCCCATCCGCCTTAAAGGCGCGCGCGTAGATATAATCGTTTTCCATAAGGGCGAGCGCGTCCGTTTCGTTGTCGCGCCAGAAGGGGTCGTCCATGCGCCCGGCGTTTTGCAAATCCGCATAGACGGAGCCGGGCACCATCGCGGCGACGCGCTCTTCGGCGCCGCTTCGGCGCAGCGTCCACGCGCCGTTGAGGGTCTGTTGCTGCATACGGGCCTCCTGCTGATTCGTTTTCGTAAAAGCGGATAGAAATGCTTTTTTCTATCCTCATACTACGGTCGGCAGCCGCCGTTGTCAACCGTATGGCGCGTGCAGTAGGCGAGCGGCATGAAAAACGCGCGGGGGAGGCGCGGCGAAAAAAAACGAATAAGCTTAGACTCCGTCTGAGTTTTTGTGCGAGCTTGGGCGGGTGACGCGGCAAAATAAAAAATATCCCTTTGAGCGCTTGACAGAACGGCATTCGAAAAATATAATGATGGTGTCGAAAACGATTAAGTCGCATCATGTTTTTCCGGCCACAGAGGCAAGGTCAAATTTTTATAGATACCTTCGGTAAAATTCTTTTATCCACCCAAGGAGCGTTAAGGCAAAATTCGTCTTTTTTCTACGAAAACGTTTTTTTGTTGTGAATTTTCGGCGCGTGCCGCATTTTATGTGATGTAATCGGGGATGTTGTGCCATGGCAACCATCAAGCAGATCGCGGAAGTCTGCGGCGTTTCGGTCGCATCGGTCAGTAAGGCGCTCAACAACGCGCCCGATATCGGGGTTGAAACGGCGAAGCGCATACGCGAGACCGCAAGGGAAATGGGCTATTTCCCAAACGCGGCCGCCCGCGCGCTCAAGACCAACCGCTCCCACAACATAGGCATTCTGCTGGCGGAAAGCGGCAGGCACGGCGGTCTCATCGGCGGGTTGGTGCACGAATTTTTCGCGCAGATCATCAACAGCTTTCAGAATGAGGCGGAAAGCCTCGGCTACGACGTTACGTTCATCACGCGCAACATCGGCGGCACCGCCATGACCTACCTCGAGCATTGCCGCTACCGCAACTGCGACGGCGCGCTCGTGATGGGCGTCGATTTTTCGGATCCGCTGGTGATGGAGCTTATGAACAGCGACATACCGCTCGTGACCATCGACCATGTGTACAGCTTCCGCAGCGCCGTGCTTTCCGACAACGTGCAGTGCATGCGCGACTTGATCCGCTACGTGTATGATAAGGGGCACCGCAGGCTCGCGTTCATCACCGGCCAGCAGAGCGTCGCCGTTACCAAATACCGCTTGGCGAGCTTTTACAAAACCTGCGAGGAATTAAAGCTCGACGTGCCGGACGAGTACATAAAAGAGGCGACCTTCCACGAGCCGCCGGCGAGCGCGGCCGCCACGCGTGAGCTCTTAAGGCTTCCAAACCGGCCCACCTGCATCTTTTACCCCGACGATTTCGCTTTCATCGGCGGCATGAACGAGATTGAGGCGAGCGGGCTTTGTATACCGGAGGACATCAGCGTGGTCGGCTACGACGGCATCTACCTTTCTCAAGTGTTTCGCCCAAGGCTTACAACGCTTAGGCAGGATACCGATAAGATCGGCACCACCGCCGCGCAGATGCTCGTGCGGGCAATAAAATATCCCAAGGCGGATATCCCGCAGCACGTCTTTATCCCCGGCACCGTTCTGGAGGGGGAAACCGTTAAACAGCTTTAAGTTTAGCCTCTGTTTTTCATGCGCTATGGGCCGCGGGTGCGGCCATAACGATAAAACATCAAACAGGAGGAAAAGACATGAAGACCGGCTCTTGGAAATTCCTGGCGCTCGTTCTCGCGGTCGCCATGGCGCTGGGCGCGATGCTCACCGCCTGTGCACCTACCGAACAGACGAACGTACCCACTCCGGCGGCGCCCGCAAGCGCTGCTCCCGGCGCCGAGGCAACGCCCGCGCCGCAGGAAACCGCCACCGTGGGCGAACTCCCCCGCAACGAGACGTTGTATTTTGCCGGCCAGCAGTGGGGTGCCGTGAACGGCTGGAACCCCCTGAGCAACGACAACAACAACGCCATGGCGCTTGCCGATTCGGCAGGCGGCAGCCGCATCGTGATGTTCGAGACGCTCTACATGTACAACATGCTCGACGGCTCCAAGGTTCCTCTGATTGCTGACGGCGACCCCGTCTGGAACGCAGACAAGACCCAGATGACCGTTAAGATCAAGGCGGCCGCGCATTGGAGCGACGGTACCCCCATCACCGCGAACGACGTAGCTTACACATGGGAATGCGGCGTGAAGTATGCCAACTCCATGGGCACCGGCTACGGCCCGTTCATCGCGTCCGTAGAGGCGGCCGACGACCATACGGTTGTCATCACCTCCACGCTCAACGACGAGGGCAAGCCCACCAACCCCCTGCAGATCGAGTGCTTCATCGTGCAGGCCTACATTATCCAAAAGGCATGGCTGCAGACCCTTGAAGCGCGCAACACCGCCGATACTATCAAGCAGGATCCCGGCGACGACGTCGTGTGGTCCGGCCCGTACACAAAGTACTATGCCGACGATCAGAAGGTCGTGTTCGTCCGCGACGACAACTACTGGGGACAGGATGCCTCCATGTGGGGCAAGCTGCCTGTGCCCAAGTACCTTGCGCACACCATCTATGCCGATAACCCCGCCGGTCAGGTCGCGTTCGCCGCGGGCGAGGTCGACGTTTGCCAGCAGTTCATCTCCAACATTCAGGACCTCTGGGAGAAGGACGGGCTCCCCATTTCTACCTACCTCGACGAGCCTCCCTACGGCATTTGCGTCAACATGCCGACGGCCTGGTTCAACATGAGCTCCTTCGGCCTCGATAACGCCGCCGTGCGTAAGGCCATCGCCATGGCTGTTGATTACGACGCCATCAACACCAACGCCATGACCGGCCAGAGCCCGACCTTCCAGCAGGTGCCGCGTTCCCTCATGAACCCGACCGACGGCGAGCAGGCCATGTATGACCACGATGCGATCGCCGCCAAGAACCTGCAGTGGGCCGGTAACGACATCGAAGGCGCCAAGGCGCTGCTCGACGCGGCCGGCATCGTGGATACCGACGGCGACGGCTACCGCGAGCTCAACGGCACGAAGCTCTCCTACAACTGCTGCTGCCCGAACGGCTGGACCGACTGGATGGCAGCTATGGAAATCGTTGCCGCAGCCGGCGAAAAGATCGGCATCGAGATCGTGACCGAGTTCCCCGAGTGGAGCGTGTACCAGACGGTCGTTACCGCTTCCGCGCAGAGCGATTACGACATCTTCATGATGTGGACCGATTCCGCCACCCCGTCGCAGCCCTGGGGCCGTATGCGCATGCTTATGAGCTCCGAGTTCAACGGCGTTGAAAACAACTGGAGCGGCAACTGGGGCCACTACTCCAACCCGCGCATCGACGAGCTCGTTAAGCTGATCCCGCTCGAGAACGATCCCGCGCAGCTCAAGGCGTACTATACCGAGGCGGTCGAAATCTACCTCACCGACGTACCTTCGTTCTCGCTCATGTATCGCCCTGACAAATTCCACGCTGTGAACGAGTCCGTATGGACGAACTACCCCGAGGCCGGCGACGGCAGGAACATCCCGCCGATGGACTGCACCGATGGCTACAGCATCGCGGCACTCTACGGACTTACGCTTGTGAACGGCTAATCTGTCATGAAAAAGAAACAGCCATGTTTCGAAAGCACTTTAAGAAACATGGCTGTTTCTTGATTCGGGGGTGTTCTTTATGAGAGGCTATCGCAAATACTTTGGCAAGAAGCTATTATGGTTCGTGCTCACGTTCGTGATCGCCGTGCTCCTCAATTTTATCCTTCCGCGCCTGCTCCCGGGCGACCCGGTGGCCGTCATCATGGCCAAGACCGCGCGCGGCATTTCCGACGCAAACGCCACCAAGCATATCTATGAGGAATATGCCCGTAAGTTCGGCACCGACAAACCCATGGCCGAGCAGGCGGTCATCTACTTCACGAATATGCTCAAGGGCGATTTCGGCGTTTCCTTCAGCCAGTACCCGCGCCCCGTTTCCGATATCATCGCCAACTCCATCTGGTGGACGATCGCGCTGCAGTTCCCGGCCATCATCGTGGGCTGGCTCGTCGGCAACCTCTTAGGCGCCCTGGCCGCCTATATCCGCAAGGGCTTCGATAGGGTGATCATGCCCGCGTGCCTGTTCGTGAGCGGCATACCCGCCTTCGGCATGGCGATCATACTGCTGGTGGTTTTCGCCATAGGGCTCAAGGTGGCTCCCACCTCGGGCGGCTACGGCTTCGACCTGTTACCCGAGTTCTCCATGAAATTTATCAAATCCGTGATCGAGCATTACTGGCTGCCCTTCCTGTCGATCGTCGTGATCTCCATTGGCGGGCAGGCCATCGGCATGCGCTCCATGTCCATTTACGAGCTCAACGCGGATTATGTGAAATACAGCCGTTTCCTCGGTATTAAGGATCGAAAGATCGTGGGCTACGTGTTCCGCAACGCCATGCTGCCGCAGGTTACGGGCCTCGCGCTCTCCATCGGCACGATGGTGGGCGGCGCGCTTATCGCCGAGATCGTGTTCAGTTACCCGGGCCTCGGCTCCGCCATACTTTCCGCCGTCACCATGAACGATTACCCGCTTTTGAGCGCCACCACGCTCATCGTTACGATCATGGTGCTCTTTGCGACGATGGCCATAGATATCATCTACGGCTTCATCGACCCGCGCGTCAAAGCCGCGCAATTCGATTAAGGAGGGCGGAGGCTATGAAAAACAGCTTAAAGCAGGTGTTCCGTTCCCCCAAGTTCCTCGTCGGCTTCATCGTTATGGCATGCCTTTTGGCCGCGCTTTTGGTTTACCCGCTCATCAACCCCGGCGACCCGCTCGAGATGATCGGCCTCGGTTCCTTCTTAAAGCCCGGCGTCTACGTTTCCCTTTACGACGCGGTGGACGCTAAAAAGGTTACCATCAAGCTGAGCGACGCCGATCAAAAGCGCATCGACCATATTTTGAGCGCGGAGGATCGCGCCGCCATGCTCGAGTATTTCAAGGCCATCGGCGTGTACGCCGAGGAGGTCGATCCCTCGGACACCGCAACGCTCCTTAAGCTTTGGTGGGAGAATTACGATGCCGCCCAAAGGCCTGAGGGCATGACCAAGGCGACCAGAAACTACTACATGCGCCTCAACAACGCCCTCGAAAGCGCAAAGCGCGGCTCGACGCTCATCGTCGCCGAGCGCGATGAGGAAACGGGCGAACTCGTGGAGCATGAGAACATACTCACCACCGATTATGTAAACACCAAGGACGTCGCAAATGTGAAAGTGCTGCCGCTCGGCACGGAAAGCTTCGGTCGCGACGTGCTCAAGGAGCTCGTGTCCGCCACCGGCACGTCGCTTCGCATCGGCCTCATCGCGGGCACCATCGCGACCCTCATCGGGCTTATGCTGGGGCTTCTCGCGGGCTATGTGGGCGGATTGTGCGACGATATCATCATGTTCATTATCAACCTTTTCACGGTAATCCCCAACTTCGTGCTGCTGCTCCTCATCTCCTACAGCATCAGCCAGGATCAGCGGGGTCCAAATACCGTGGCGCTCGTGATCGGCATCACGGCATGGGTGTGGACGGCGCGCTCGGTTCGCTCGCAGGTAATCTCGCTTCGAAACCGCGACCACGTGAATTTGTCGAAAATATCCGGGCACAGCTTGATGCGTATCATCCTCACGGACATTCTCCCCTACATCGCCTCCTATGTAGTGATGGCGTTCATCCTGCAGATCAGCTCCGCAATCCTCGCCGAGGCCTCGCTTTCTATGATCGGCCTCGGTTCCAAGACGACGTCGGAGCCAACGCTCGGCCTTATGATGAACTGGGCCATGCTCTATACGGCGCACCTGAACGGTTCATGGTGGGCCTACATGCCGGCGCTCATCATCATCGCGCTCATCAGCTTCTCTTTGAACCTTATGAACACCGGACTCGATCAGGTGTTCAACCCCACGCTGAGAGATTAGGAGGCGGCCGGTTATGGGAAACACGATACTCGAGGTCAAAGACCTTTCCACCAAATACATTACCCGCTTCCACGAGGACGTGTACGCCGTGGACGGCGTAACCCTCAAAATCGAAGAGGGAAAATCGCTCGGCATCGCGGGGGAGAGCGGCTGCGGCAAATCGACGCTCGCTTTAAGCCTCATGGGCTATTACTTCGCGCCGCTCCATTACATAAAGGGCGATATCCTCGTGGACGGCAAAAACATCACCCATATGAAGCCGGACGACGTGCGGAAATCCGTGCTCGGCACGGAGATCGCCTACATCCCGCAGGCGGCCATGAACGCGCTCAACCCCACGCGGCGCATCCTAAGCTTCGTAGAGGATGTGATCCTCGCGCACAAACCAAAAACCACCAAGCAGGAAATTTTTGAGCTTGCCAAGGAGCGCTTCGGCGTGCTCGGCCTCCCCGAAAGCGTGCTTTACCGCTACCCGGTGGAGCTGTCGGGCGGCATGAAGCAGAGAACGGTTATCGCCATCTCCACCATTTTAAGGCCCAAGGTGCTCATTGCAGACGAGCCCTCGAGCGCGCTCGACGTGACGAGTCAGAAGATGGTCATCAAAATGCTGCGCGAGCTCATGGAAAAGGGCTTTATCAAATCCATGATCTTCATCACGCACGAACTGCCGCTTCTTTACAACGTTACCGACGATATCATGGTGATGTACGCGGGGCAGATTGTGGAGCAGGGAACGGCCAAGGAAATGGTGTTCGACCCCATCCACCCCTACTCCAAGGGGCTTATGGGCTCCATCATCGTGCCCGAGGAGGGCACGCGCGACGCGAAGCTCGCGGCTATCCCCGGCACGCCGCCCAATCTCAAAAAGCCGCCGTTCGGGTGCAGATTCGCGGAGCGCTGCAAGTACGTGAAGCCGGCGTGCATCGCATCGAACGTGGCGTATGCGCGGTTCGGCGGGGATCGCGCCTACCGCTGCATTTTGAGCGTAGAAAAGCTGAGGGAGGAATACGAGCATGAATAAGGCCGCACAGCGCATTGACCTGAACACCTGCGCGTCCTGCCTGAGCGGAAAAGCCGTCACAAAGGTGTACGGCATGGGCAAGCGCGCAAACCTCGCCGTGGATCATGTGGATTTCACCTTCCGCGAGAGCGAGCTCGTTTCCATCGTGGGCGAATCGGGCAGCGGCAAGACAACGCTCGCGAAAATGCTCTTAGGGCTTACGAGCGTCACCGAGGGCGAGGTCTATTTTCAGGGCAAAAAACGCGACATAGGCACGCAGTCTAAGCGCAAGGAGTATTGGACGAACATACAGGCCATATTTCAGGACCCGTTTTCGTCGTACAACGTGTTCCACAAGATCGACGCGGTGCTTTTAGACTGCATCCACATGCGCGGCGGTCGGAGGTTCCCCTACGATAAAAAGGTGGAGATGATGACCGAAGCGTGCAGCTTCGTGAACCTCAAGTTCGCCGAGCTTACCAACAAATACCCGTTCGAGCTTTCCGGCGGGCAGATGCAGCGCCTTATGATCGCGCGCGTGTTTTTGCTCAAGCCCAAAATACTGCTCGCGGACGAGCCTACCTCCATGATCGACGCGTGCTCGCGCGCAACCATACTCGACATGCTTTTGCAGCTTCGAAACGAGATCGGCACGACGATCATCTTCATCACGCACGATATCGGGCTTGCCTACTATATTTCCGATTCCGTGTACATCATGGAGCACGGCAGGTTTGTGGAAAGCGGCACCGCGGACGAGGTCATCCTCGATCCGAAGGCGGAATACACCAAGCGCCTCATCAGCGACGTGCCTAAAATCTACGAGCCTTGGGACCTTTCCACGGTCTGACGCACGTATTTAAAAAACTACGGCAGAAGGGAAAATTCTTAAAATGGATGTAAAAAAGCTCGTTGCGCATTTGACGCTTGAGGAAAAGGCGTCGCTCTGCTCGGGTCTTGATTTCTGGCATACAAAGGGCGCGGATCGCCTCAACATTCCCTCCGTTATGGTGAGCGACGGCCCGCACGGGCTTCGCAAGCAGGAGGAGCGCGCGGATCACCTCGCGGTGAACGAAAGCATCAAGGCCGTGTGCTTCCCCGCGGGCAGCGCTATGGCGGCTTCGTTCGACACGGAGCTTTTCGGCACCTTGGGCGATGCTTTGGGCGCCTCTTGCCAAGCCGAAGGGCTGGCGGTGGTGCTCGGGCCCGCCATCAACATCAAGCGCTCGCCGCTTTGCGGGCGCAACTTCGAATACCTTAGCGAGGACCCTTACCTCGCGGGCACGGAGGCCGCCGCCTACATCAAGGGCGTGCAGGCGCACAATGTGGGCGTGAGCGTAAAGCACTACGCCGCCAACAGCCAGGAGCACAGGCGCATGTCCTCGAGCTCGCAGGTGGACGAGCGCACCATGCGCGAAATTTACCTCGCGGCGTTTGAGACCGCCGTCAGGGAAGCCAAGCCTTGGACGGTAATGTGCAGCTATAACCGCATCAACGGCGTGTACGCCTCGGAGGATAGGCTTTATCTTACCGACATCCTGCGCGGCGAATGGGGCTTCGACGGCTTCGTGGTGAGCGACTGGGGCGCGGTCAGCGACCGCGCGCGGGGCGTCGCCGCGGGGATGGACCTGGAAATGCCCGGCTCGGGCGGCGTGAACGACGCGAAGATCGTCAAGGCCGTGCGCGGGGGCAGCCTCGACGAGCGGGAGGTGGACAGGGCGGTCGAAAACATACTCAACGTCGTGTACCGTTACGCGGAAAACGCGAAGCCTGAAACGGAATGGGATAAGGAAGCGCAGCACGAGTTGAGCGCGAAGCTGGCCGAAGAATGCATGGTGCTTTTGAAAAACGATAGCGGCGTGTTGCCCCTTAAAAAGTCCGACGAGATTGCCTTTATCGGCGAGTTTGCGGCAAAGCCGCGCTTTCAGGGCGGCGGCAGCTCGCACATCAACTGCTTTAAAACCACGAGCGCGCTCGAGGCGGCCGAGGGTTATCAAAACATTTCCTACGCCAAGGGCTTCGATATCGCGGGCGATTCCACCACGGAGGAGCTTCTTAACGAGGCGGTCGCGCTCGTGAAAAAGGCGCGCGCGGCGGTGGTGTTTGCGGGCCTTCCGGATTCTTACGAGTCCGAGGGCTACGATAGAACGCATATGCGCCTGCCTGCGTGCCAAAACGAGCTGATCCGCCGCGTGGCGGAAGCAAATCCCAACACGGTAGTGGTGCTCCACAACGGCTCGCCCGTGGAAATGCCGTGGGTGAACGATGTGAAGGCCATCGTGGAGGCGTATTTGGGCGGTCAGGCCGTGGGCAAAGCGACCTTAAGCATTTTATTCGGCGACGCGAACCCGAGCGGCAAGCTGCCCGAAACCTTCCCCTTAAAGCTCGAGGATAACCCCTCGTATCTGTTCTACGGCGGCGAAAAGGACGTTGTGGAATACCGCGAGGGCGTGTTCGTCGGCTACCGCTACTACGACAAAAAGAAGATGGAGGTGCTGTTCCCGTTCGGGCACGGCCTTTCCTACACGACTTTCGAGTATTCGAACCTTCGCGTGGATAAAACCTCCCTTACGGATAACGATACGCTCACCGTTTCGGTGGATGTGAAAAACACCGGCGGCGTATTCGGCAAGGAGGCCGTGCAGCTTTACGTTGCGGATCGGGAAAGCAGCGCCATCCGTCCGGAAAAGGAGCTTAAGGGCTTTTTAAAGCTCGCGCTCACGCCGAATGAGACCAAAACGGCATCCTTTACGCTCGATAAGCGCGCGTTCGCGTATTGGAATACGACGCTTCGCGACTGGCATGTGGAAAGCGGCATCTTCGACATTCTCGTGGGCGCGTCCTCGCGCGACATCCGCTGCCGCGCGGCCGTGGAGGTGGTTTCGGACGTTCGCATTCCCGTTGCCTACACGGCGGACAGCATCCTGGCCGATATCCTCGAGGACCCGCGCGCGAAAGAGGGGCTTAAGCCCGTGCTCGACGCCCTCTCCAACATGTTTGCGCCGCAGGACGATGCGTCCGACGCGGCGGAAGCGGCCATTTCCGCCGATATGGCGGCGGCGATGCTCCGCTATATGCCGTTAAGGGCAGTTTTAAGCTTTGGCGGCAACAGAATAACAGGCGATCAACTGAACGCTTTGCTCGAGCGGTTAAATAGGGCATAGCGGCGTGAAGAAAGGCCGCGTCCCTCCTTACGCGGCCTTTCTATTTTTATGCAAGTTTGGGGGTACTTTCATGAAGTTCGGACATTTTGACGACGCGAGGCGGGAGTATGTGATCCATACGCCGGCTACGCCGCTCCCGTGGATCAACTACCTCGGCAGCGAATCCTTTTTCGGCCTTGTCTCCAACACGGGCGGCGGGTACTGCTTCTACCGCGACGCGAAGCTGAAAAGGCTGATACGGTACCGCTACAACGCCGTGCCCTCGGATATCGGCGGCAGGTTTTTTTATGTAAAGGAGGAGGGGAAGATAGCATGGAGCCCCGCCTTCCATCCCTGCGATACGGAGCTCGACGCCTACCGATGCAGGCACGGCATGGGCTATTCCGTGCTTGAGGGCGAAAAGGACGGCCTAAAAGCCGCTGTAACGCTGTTCGTCCCCATGGGCGAAACCTGCGAGGTGCAGTCGCTTACGCTCAAGAACGCCTCGTCCGAGGAGAAACGCTTCAAGCTCTACGGCGCCGTGGAGTGGTGCCTGTGGAACGCCGTGGACGACGCGGCCAACTTCCAGCGCAACCTCAACATCGGCGAGGTGGAGGTGGAGGGGAACACGATTTATCACAAGACCGAGTACCGCGAGCGCCGCGACCATTACGCGTATTACGGCGTGAACGCGCCTATCTCGGGCTTCGATACCGACCGCGACGCGTTTTTAGGCGCGTTCGGCGCATTTAAGGCCCCCGCGGCCGTAACGGGGGAAACGAGCTTTTCCTCCGTGGCGCACGGCTGGGCGCCCATGGCGGCGCTGCGCCTCGATGTAAGCCTGATGCCGGGCGAGGAGAAAAACTTTGTGTTCACGCTTGGCTACGCCGAAAACCCCAAGGATGAAAAATTTATCGCGCCAAACGTTATCCGCAAGGATGCGGCCAAGCGCGCGCTCGAAAAATTCTCCACGCAAGGCGCGGTGCAGGCAGCGCTCGACGAGCTCGCCGCCTACTGGGACGGCCTTCTCACGCGTTTTTTCGTAAAAAGCGGCGACGAGCGGCTCGACCGGATGGTGAACATCTGGAACCAGTACCAGTGTATGGTCACGTTCAATATGAGCCGCAGCGCAAGCTATTTCGAAAGCGGCACGGGGCGCGGCATGGGCTTCCGCGACAGCTGTCAGGACCTTCTGGGCTTCGTGCACCTCGTGCCGGAGCGCGCGAGGGAGCGCATCCTCGATATCGCGAGCATCCAAAAGGAGGACGGCAGCACCTACCACCAGTACCAGCCGCTCACGAAGCGCGGCAACGACGAGGTCGGCTCCGGCTTCAACGACGATCCGCTATGGCTCGTGGCATGCACCCATGCATACCTCGCGGAAACGGGCGATTTTTCCATCCTCGACGAACCTGCGCCGTTCGACAATAAGCCCGGCAGCGAAAAGCCGCTTTTGGAGCACTTAAGAAGGAGCGTGCTTTTTACCGTCGCCAACAGGGGGCCGCATGGGCTCCCGCTCATCGGCCGCGCGGACTGGAACGACTGCTTAAACCTCAACTGCTTTTCCGAGGAGCCGGGGGAGAGCTTCCAAACCACGGCCAACTTTGAAAGCGGCGTGGCTGAAAGCGTGTTCATCGCGGGCATGTTTGTAAAATACGGCGCGGAATACGCGGAAATCCTAAAGAGGCTTTCCTTGAACGCCGAAGCGCAAATGGTGCTTTTCGAGGTGGAGGCCGTGGAGCGCGCGGCGCTGACGCACGGCTGGGACGGTGCGTGGTTTTTACGCGCGTACGACGCGTTCGGGAACCGCGTGGGCAGCCGCGCCTGCGTGGAAGGGCAAATCTTCATAGAGCCGCAGGGCTTTTGCGTGATGGCCGGCATCGGCAAAACCGACGGTAAGGCGCGCAAGGCGCTCGATTCCGTGCGCGAAAGGCTTTTGGGCACCTACGGCGTGGAGCTTTTAGCGCCCTGCTATACGGCGTACCGCAAGGAGCTTGGCGAGATCACCAGCTACCCGCCCGGCTACAAGGAAAACGGCTCCGTGTTTTGCCACAACAACCCATGGGTGAGCATTGCGGAAACAACGCTCGGAAACGGCGGCAACGCGTTTGATGTGTACCGGCGCACATGCCCCGCGTATCTCGAGGAAAAAAGCGAAATCAGGCGCACCGAGCCCTACGTGTACGCGCAGACGGTGGCTGGGCGAAGCTCTTTTAACGAGGGCGAGGCGAAAAACAGCTGGCTCACCGGAACGGCGGCGTGGACGTTCGTAAACGTCAGCCAATATATTTTAGGCGTCCGCCCTACGCTCGACGGGCTTAAGGTGCATCCGTGCCTCCCCAAGGAGCTTCCGGAGCTTACCGTGGAGCGCGCATACCGCGGCGCGCGCTATCAAATACATATCAAAAGAACGGGGAGCTATTCCCTTCTTGTAAACGGCAAACCGATCGAGGGCGACGTAATCCCCTACGATCCGAAGGAGAGAACGGTTGCGGCGGAGGTAACGGTATGAGCGAATTTCCGAAGGGCTTTTTATGGGGCGCGGCGTGCGCGTCGTACCAGTGCGAGGGCGCGTGGAACGAGGATGGCAAGGGCCCGAGCATCTGGGACGACTTTTGCCACGATAAGGGCAAAAACCACGTCGCCAACGACGATACGGGCGACGTCGCGTGCAATACCTACCACCGTTACGAGGAGGACGCCGAGCTCATGCGGAAGGTGGGCCTTGAGGTCTACCGCTTTTCGGTGAGCTGGCCGCGCATTTTCCCGCAAGGGACAGGCACGGTCAACGAGGCGGGGCTCGATTACTACGGCCGGCTCATCGACGCGCTCCTAGAGCGCAAAATCGAGCCGTGGGTCACGCTCTACCACTGGGATCTTCCGAGCGCGCTCCAGAAGAAGGGCGGCTGGCTCAACCGCGATACCGCCGTGGCGTTCGGCGAATACGCGGCCGTGCTCGCAAAGCGCTTCGACGGCCGCGTCAAAACCTATATGACCATCAACGAGCCCGAGTGTGTCGTTGGGCTCGGTTACGGCAACGGCATACACGCGCCGGGGCTGAAGCTTTCCGAACGCGATCAGGCTTTGTGTATGCAAAACCTCGTGCTCGCGCACGGCATCGCCGCCAAGGCGCTGCGCAGGTATAGCTCCGCCCCGCTTCAGATCGGCGTCGTGCCCTGCGGCAGGCTTTGCTACCCGCTTGCGGATACGCCGGAATCCGTCGAGGCCTCGTACCGCGCCACGTTCGATCTTTCTCGTGATTCGTGGACGTTCACGTTCAATTCCTTCCTCGACAGCTGCATCTTTCATCGCTACGACGACAGCGCGCCCGGGTTTCTGAAGGAAGCGGCCGCCGCCGTGCCGCAGAGCGACTGGGACCTTATCGAGCCGCCGGACTTCATCGGCATCAACGTATACCAGGGCGACGGTACCGACGAAAACGGCGCGCTCGTGCGCCGCTACGAGGGTTTCCCGGTCACGGCCGTGAAATGGGGCGTCACGCCGGAGGTGATGCGCTTCGGGCCGCGCCACCTGTACCGCCGCTACGGTCTTCCTATGTACATCACCGAAAACGGGCAGGCCTGCAACGACCGCATCTTTTTGGACGGTCAGGTACACGACCCCGACCGCATCGATTATTTGCACCGCTATCTTTTGGAGCTAAAAAAGGGGATCGAGGAGGGCGCGCCCGTAAAGGGCTATCTCCAATGGAGCTTCCTCGATAACTTCGAGTGGTCCGCAGGCTATAGCGAGCGCTTCGGCATCGTGTATGTGGATTATCCCGCGCAAAGGCGCATCCTCAAGGATTCTGCGCGCTTCTACGCCGAGGTCATAAAAAGCAACGGGAAATGCCTTTAGGGCGTTTCCTCTTCGTCCGCGTCATATCCCGTCGTCCGCCTTCCTCTTTTGAAGCGGATAAATGGACAGGTCGCCGTTGAACACATAGGCGAGCGCGCACACCGCCGCGAAATAGGGCAGATAGGCAAAGCCGAAAACCTCCGCGCCGATCAGCATGGGGGCGATCAGCGTATTCGTAGCGCCGCCGAACACGGCCGCGTAGCCCAACGCCGCCGCAAACGCGGGCGGAAGCCCTATAAGCGGGGCAAGGGCAGCGCCGAGCGACGCGCCGATGGCGAACAACGGCGTGACCTCGCCGCCCTGAAAGCCCGCGGACAGGGTCGCGATTGTGAAGAGAAACTTCAAGGCGAAGTCCCACGAGTAAATGCCCTGCCCAAAGCTCATGGAGATCAAATTGGTGCCTAGGCCCGAATAGCGCCCGCCCCAGCAGAGCAGCGAAAAGCAGCTGATGGCAATACCACTCAGGAATATGCGCAGAATCGGGTTTTGCAGCCGCTTCGCCAACAAATCCTTCGTTTTGCGCAAGGAGAGCGAAAACAACCCGCCCGTGACTCCGAAGGCTACGCCGAGCAAAAGCAGCTGCGGGATAAGCGCCCACGTAAAGACTATGTTGTCGGTCAGCGCAAAGCTAAACTTTTCAAGCCCGCAAAGGCCTGAAACGAAGCTTGCGGTGAACGAAGCCGCCAGCGCGGGCAATATCGCCTTATGCTCTAAAACCCCCACGGTAAATACTTCGATCGCAAAAAAAGTCGCCGCGATCGGGGTTCTGAACAGCCCCGCAAAGCCCGCCGCCATCCCCGTGACGAGCAGCAGCTTACCGCTGTTTTGCAAGGGGACGCGCGCGCTCACCCTATGCGCGATCGTGCCGCCGATCTGTATGGCAACGCCCTCTCTGCCCGCGCTTCCGCCGAAAAGGTGCGTCAGCCACGTGCCGAACATGGAGAGCGGCACCAGCCGTAACGGTATCGTATCGCTCGCGCCGTGTCCGGCTTCAAAAATGAGCGTCATCCCCTTGGAGCTTCGGCCGCCGAATTTCAAATAGCACCATAAAATAACGACGCCCGCCAGCCCTAGAAAGGGGAGAAACCAATAGATATGCTCCGTCCTCACGTCCGTGATCCACAATAAAACCCTGCCGAACAGCGCATCGACCGCGCCGACGGCGACCCCGATAGGTACGGCGATCAGCGTGATAAGCAGGATATCGCGGTATTGTACAAACAGTCTTTTCAGCATAATACCTCCGGCGGGCAAAATAAAAAGCCGACACTTCTGCCAAAGCAGAAGTCATCAGCTCAAAAGCGGTTTCGGCTTAACCGTGGGAGAACTTCTTTCCCGTGCGTCAGTATAGCACACACCGATTTTGTTTTCAAGATAAATTGCGGCTTTTTATACCGATAACGCAAATCAAAAAAAGCACCGCGAATCGCTTGCAGGATTCGCGGTGTTTTATACGGTGTTACGCCGGCACTCAGCCTACCTGCGTCGTCAGGAAGATGGGCAGCGACATCTGTTCGATTTGATCCTGCATTTCCTCGAGCTCGTCCATATGACGATCCTCGTCGTTGAGGATCTGCACGAGGATATCCCGCGTGGCATAATCCCTCAGTTCCCCCGCAAGGGCGATGGCGTCGTTATAGGCCTTGATCGCGCCAAGCTCGGCAACGCGGTCGTTTTCCACCTGCTTGGGAACTTCGCCGCCGATGTGGATGTTGTTCAGATTGGTGACGATGGGCGTGCCGCCGAGGAAAAGTATTCTTCCGATCAGTTTTTCGGCATGCTTCATTTCGTCGATCGCCCGCTTCTCAAAGCCGTGATGCAGCTTGCCGTAGCCCCAATCCTCGCACATTTCGGCATGGACGATGTACTGGTTGATTGCGGTCAATTCATCGGCGAGCAAAGAATTCAGCGTGTCGA
Source organism: Eubacteriales bacterium (assembly GCA_021372675.1). GTDB lineage: Bacteria > Bacillota > Clostridia > Christensenellales > CAG-138 > UBA7707. The sequence goes on along the minus strand of JAJFTZ010000016.1, from coordinate 2,653 downwards.
TCAGCTTGGGGTCTCCCTTCATAACCGTAACTCCTTTCATTCCTTCCCAATTCTTGGAAATACATCGTATTAACTACATTATACAGTTTTTTAAGCGATTATCAACCGACAAACACGCATAAAATGGCGGTGCCGCCGAAAGAAACAAAAAGGCAAACCGGCAGGCGGCCGCCCGCCGGTTTGCCCTAACGCCGGTAACCCCGCCTAACCGGGGCCTTTCGCGTATATCCCATTGGGGGGGGGTCCGGGGAAACGAGAAGCGTCATATCCTCCGCCACCGCGGGGATTTCAAAATCGTCCTCGCCCTTCACCGAAAGATAATCCCCGGCGTTGCGTGCACCGGTTTCGCTGTTTACCCGGGGCGTGCCCTTGCCCCCTAAAACGTTCAGCATGAGCGTGGAGCTTTCATGCCGGTGCGCGGGCAGGCTTTGCCCGGCCTTGAAGTTCAAAACGAAGCACCGTTTTGGTCGGCAAACAAGACCCTTTTCGTAAACGTCTTGTCGCTGAATACGATGCTTTCGCCGATGTTTTTAAGATCCATACAGTACGCCTCGCTGTTTTATTCCGCCCGTAGCCGCGCCCCGAAACGATATTTCCCAATCTCACTATAACTTGTGCTTCTAGATAAGGAATATGTTTGCTTAAAGAATCCGGAACTTTAAGAATAATACCTGAACTATGAAACACAGCGTTTGCCTCGCCGTGCGCGCGCGGGTATAATAAGGCTAAGAAAAATTTGAAAAGGAGCGGATACCATGCCCGTTATCACGCTGGACTCGAGCAGGCTTACAAAGGCGCAAAAAGCGCAGCTCGCAAAGGAATTTACCGAAAGTGCCGCGAGGATCATGGAACTGCCCAAGGAGGTATTCACGGTGCTCTTGAGGGAGAACGACGCGGACAATATCGGCGTAGGCGGAACGCTCCTTTCGGACAGGCAGAAAAAGTGAGGCGTTGCCCGTCGCTCCGTCGGGGCGGCGGATATTTTTTCAAAAAACTCATTCCAATGATGCAGCATGTTTATGCCATTCATTGCCGAAAATAAATACGAAACTCGCCGCACAAGCTATAGTGCGGGGCTTCGGTCCCGCGCATTACGAAAGGAGACGTTGCAATGGCAAGCAAAGGCATGATGTCGGAGGGCCTTAAACAGGCAATCGCGCAAGAACTTGGCGTCGGCGAGGTAGTCAAAAACAACGGGTGGGGCGCTGTCTCCTCCCGCGATTGCGGCAGGATGGTGCAAAAAGCCATCGAGATCGCCGAAAAAGCCATGGCTGCAAAGTGAACCGAGGCATGACGGCCGAAGTCAGATCTCTCCTTAGTAGCGCGGAAGCCGGTTTCGGCTTCCGCTTTTTTACGGCAAATCCCCCTCGCGGCGCTCTTTTATGCCCTTGCCCGCGAGCCGTTCTTGACGCGTGGGAGCGCAGCGCATATAATGTTTTTGTTGCGAAAACCATGCGAATGTGGTGGAACGGCATACACAACGGACTTAAAATCCGTCGGGGAAACCTTGGGGGTTCGAATCCCCCCATTCGCACCAAGGCCGAGGGCACCCCATAATGGGGTGCCCTCGGCCTTGGCATAATTAAGGGGATTCGAAGGGCGGAAAAGAAAACAGTCCGGCGGACTGTTTTCCCGCCCCGGATTTTGAGTCAGGCCGCTGCGCGCGGCTCGAAGAGCAAGCAAGGGGATGCCGATGACCAAAATCCGAATCCCCCCATTCGCACCATTTAATGTTGCCAAAATAGATACAACGCCAGAAAAGCCCGTAACTGCGGGCTTTTCTGGCACTCTGCCCCCGTTTTTTCGAAAAGTGCGTTTCCGTAGATGCAAAACGAGTGAAGTGGCTTTTTGGTCGGATTTGAACCTCCGACCAATTCAAAAGGGCTGTATGGACGAAGAAATCCATGCAGCCTTTTTTTCCATCTCATAATTTCTTGAGCACATCCAACCGCCTCATCAGCTTTACACCGTCCCGCATTCCATGCGCGTAGCAGGCGATCAACGCCTCCCATTCCTTCGGCCCAGTCAGCAGCGCGATATACTCGGCCACGCTTTTACGCTGCTCATCGGTCAGGCATATATCACCTTCATGTTCAGCCAGCATACCGATCACGGGACTCAGCTCCGCCCGGCGCTTCACCTCCCGGTTATACACCGCATCCGTCTCCGAAATCGCAACAACGCTTCGTTGGTGGCTTCCGCAAACAGGTTCTCCGAGTTGTGTTCGAAAGACAAGCCCAAGCCCCCCCTTCAATGGTTTTCTGTATGTTAGCTTCCGGTCAAACAGAATGCAAGTCTTAGTTTAGATTGATATGGATAGATTGGACACAACGGTTATCCGGCAGCATAGACACCTTCAAGCTCGTCAACCATTTGCGCCGTCTCTTCGTCTGTCATATTTTGCGTAGTCGGCCACAACAAACGCATCCGTCTTGATGCGTACCACGGTTATCCTTCTCTGACCGCGTCATAGACAAATACAAGGGTTCCATCCTCCGCAGGAACCTTTACTGTCGCCTTCGCCGTCACAGGACTCGCCGACAGGTCAAACACAAATTCCATAGTGCCCCCGTTTTTCTCAAAGCTTGCCACGCCTGTCTGGCTGTCATAGCTGAGTTCGAAGACGGAGTCCTCATAGCCGACCCTATTGAAG
>JAJFTZ010000013.1 GCA_021372675.1 Eubacteriales bacterium | reverse complement strand
CCTAAAGCGCCCATGATGGCCGATTGGTTGATGATGAGAAACGCGTCGGAGTCGTGGCGGAAGCGCTGGAGCATCAGCTCGTTGAGCCTTTTTTCGGCCGCGGTCATGTCCTCCGCGTCGGAGGAGGACACATAGAAGGTCTTTATGTTGGCCTGCTTTGCCATGCGGCTCGCAACCGTGTACGGAACGAAAACGGTGGAGGCCCCGCCCGTCATCATGCTCGACATGGAGCCCGACATGGAGGTATCCTCCGCGAGCACGCCCACGACGGTAAAGCTTCGGCTGTTGATGGCGATGGTCTCGCCCAAGGGGCTCGAGTCGCCGAAGAATTCCTTGGCCATGCTGTGGTCTATCACCGCTACGAGGGCGCTGTTTTCCACATCGGCCGTTTCGATGAAGCGGCCGTAGGCCACGTTCACCCCGTAGATGCGCTCGTAGGCGTTCACGGTGCCGGTCGCCTGCACGGTGAGCTTTTTCGTGCCGCGCTTGGCGGTGCCGTTCACGTTGGCGACGGGCGCGATCTCCGAAAACTCCACGTTTTGCACGATATCGTCCAAATCGTTGAGGGAGATCGGGTGCCCGCGGTCGTCGCGCACGATCACGGTGAGCTGGTTGGTACCGAGGCTTTGAATCTGCGAGGTGACGGTGGCGGACGCGCCGTTGACGAGCGAGATCAAAACGACCACCGCGACCACGCCGATGATGATGCCGAGCATCGTCAAAAACGCGCGCATCTTGTTAGAAGCGATGGCCGAGAACGCCATTTTGACGGATTGCAGGATCATACGCCCTCCTCGTAAACGCGGCCGTCCAAAATGCGCACGGTGCGCCTTGCCTGCCGGGCGATGTCGTTATCGTGCGTGATGACCACGATGGTGTTGCCCTGCTCGTAGAGGGAGGAAAAAAGCCGCATGATGTCGGCGCTCGTTTTGGAATCGAGGTTACCGGTGGGCTCGTCGGCCAAAAGAAGCGACGGGTGCGTGGCGAGCGCGCGGGCGATGGCCACGCGCTGCTGCTGGCCGCCGCTGAGCTCGCTCGGGCGGTGCTGCGCGCGGGAAGTAAGGCCTACCTTATCGAGCACTTCGCGCACGCGCTCCTTGCGCTCGGAAAGGGTAAGCCTTTGGTAGATGAGCGGAAGCTCCACGTTTTCCTCGGCGGTCATTTTGGGCAAAAGGTTAAAGCCCTGAAAAATGAAGCCGATCTTTTTGTTGCGTATCTTGGCGAGCTGATCCTCCGAATAGCTCTCGATGCGCTGCCCGTCGAGCAGGTACTCCCCCTCGTCGGCCACGTCGAGGCAGCCGATGATGTTCATAAGCGTGGATTTGCCGCTGCCCGAGGGCCCTACCACGCTCACGAACTCGCCCGGCGCGATGCGGAGCGACGCAGAGTCGAGCGCGCGCACCTCCTCGCCGCCCACGCTGTAGATCTTCGATATGCCGTCCATGACGATGGTATCCGTCATCTGAAACGCTCCCCAAACATCTTCATCATGTTTTCCATCATGGCGTCGCGATCCTCGTAGGAGATCACGTCACCCTCGTTAAGACCGCTCACGATCTCCACGCCGATGCCGTCGCTCAGGCCCGCGACCACGTTTCTGCGCACGCGGTCGCCGCTCTTTGCACCGCCCGAGGGCGTCACGTAGGCGTACATGCCCCCCGCGTCCTCGCTTAGGGTGATTAAGGGCGCCACGAGCACGTCGTCGCGCTCCTCGATGGCGATTACCGCCGAGCAGTTCATGCCCGCGTAAAGCCGCGCGTCGGGCGTGAGGGAGAGCCGCACGCGGTAGGTGGTAACGCCGTTATACGCCTCGCCCGTGCCGGAAATGCTCTTTACGGACGCGGGGAAGGTCTCGCCGGAAAGCGCGTTCACCGTGACCGTGGCCTCCTGCCCGACCTTCAAAAGCGGCACGTCGAGCTCGTCCGCGTCGAACAGCACCTCGAGGCTCGAAGTCAGCCCCACCTCGAACAGCGTCACGTCGCTCGAAGCGGTACTTGCGGAGGCTGCGCCCATGGCCGCGCTCACCGTATCGCCGTCCTTAAAATAGGCCGCGCGCACCACGCAATCGGCCGGGGCGTACACATTGGGGTCGTAGAGGTACGCGCGCACAGCGTCAAGCGTTTCCGCCGCGGTATGCCGCGCCTCGAACGCGTCGTAATATTCCTTGGCGTAGGGGGCCTCCGTGAGGGTAAGGAGCACCGTCCCCATGCGCACCTTGTCGCCCGCTTTCACCTTAATATCATCCACCACGCCGCTTTCCGCCACCACGGCGAGCGGCGCGTTGGGCGTAAGCTCCGCTTCACCCACAAGCACCGCGTCGAGGTAGACCCTTACGGCCTCCGAAAAATCGGCGTCCGCGTCGTCTACGGTCACGATTACGTTTTGACCGAGTATTTTTTCAACCGTTCCCTCGATGGTGTCGCCGTCGGAAAGCTCCACGTCTACCTTCGCGCCGAGCGTGAGCGCGGCGGCGGCCGTGAATTCGGCCTTCAGCTTGCCGTCGGTGGAAAGGAGCATGAGCGCGCCGTTTTCACGGAGCGTTTTAGCGACATCGCCGCCCTCTATGGCGTAAACCTGCGCTACGCGGCCCCCCACGAGGGAGGTAAGCTTCGTTTGCGCGCTGCTTCGCTGCAAGGAGCCAAGCTGCATGTCGAGCGTGGAAATCTCCTTTAAAAGCTCCTTTTGGCGGGTCTCGAGCGAAGCAAAATCGAGCGTAGCCATCGCTTCGCCCGCCTTTACGCTGTCGCCCGCTTGCGCCAGCACCTTATCGAGCGTGATCCCGGAGGGCAGCTCCATGACCTCGGTCTCAGAAAAAGCAATCACGCCCGTGCCGGTAACGCTGGATACCACGTTCCCGCGCGCAACGGTGTAGTGCGAATACTGGAACAGCTCGTCCGACGCCTTTTTGACCTGATTTACGAGCACAACCACGCCGACGAGCGCGAGCGCGACGATCGCCAGCACATACGGCCATTTTTTGTTCTTCTTCCGCTTTTCCATGCCTGCCTCCAAAGATTGTATCAATTAGCTATTTTACCCCCGCAAGTTGAACTTAATATGACATTTTAGAGGAGATGGGGGATCATTTTAACAAAAAAGGGGCCGCGGCGCTTCTATGCGCCGCGGCCCCGCCGTAAAGTTCGCCTAACGATCGTTTTCCTCCCCCGCCAATTCCAATTCCTCGAGCGCTTTCAAAAAGTACGCCGTGGCGAGGATATCCGCGCTGCCGCCGGGGCTGAGGTTGCGCGCGATAAAATCCGCATCGAGCCTTAAGGCTGCCGAAATCCGCTCGGATTCCGGCAGGCAGTTGATCTCCCGCGCGCGGTGCTGCGCGTAGGCGAGCCCCGCGTGGCCGCCGCGGTGCAGGAGGTTGGTATCCTGCAATTCGCTCATGGTCTGCAAAAGCGTGAGCACCCCCGCGTCATTTTGCGAGTGTCCCCGCGCCTCGTAAAACTTAAGCTGCGCGCACGCGCGGCGGGCGCTCAAAAAACCGTTTTCCGCCTCGCCGCGTATTCCCTTCACGCCGAAGCGCGCGTAAACGTGCTCACCGTGCGTAAGGGGCGTTTGCGCGGCGCGCCTGAACTCCTCGGGAAGGTCGTTTTTCGCCAGGGCCGAGGCGTGCGCGAAAAAGTCGCCGCCCGCGGCGAGCGCTATGCCGCGCCCGGCGAGCAAAAGCCCGAGCGTATAGACCATGCCCTTATGGGTGTTGACGTTGCCCGTCGAGAGAAGCATTTCCTTTTCGGCCAAAATGCCGCGTTTTCGAAGCCGCGCTATCATGCGGGAAGCGGGCTTCCCCGCCTCCGCCGCGCCGGTTTCGAAGCAGAATTTGAAATAGGACGCGAGCGCGTTGGCGCTCAGCTCGAAGGTCGTAACCGTCATATCGCTGTGCGCGCCGCAGTTGTTGCGATCCACGAGGCCGGGCTTGGGCGTCGTCCACACCTCGTTCAAAAGCGCGCCGCAGGCCGCATAGGCGTGCGCGCGCGCGGCAAAGGAGCGCAAAAGCTCGTTTGTTTTTTTCTCGACCGCCTCCAACCCGTGCGCGCGGCTCCTCGCGCACGCCGCGGCGTCGTCTTGGCATAAAAGGCATCTTCTCGGAGCGTTTCGCGAAAGCTTGTTCCCGTCCGCGCCGAGCACGTCCAAATCGAAGAGCCGGCCGATCTCGTCGCGCTCCTCCGCCTCCACGCACAGGCGCTTTAAAAACGCCGCCTCCGAGGAAAACACGAAATAGCCCTCCATGCCCGTTTTCGCGCGTACGACCTCGAAAAAAACGGGCTCGCCCATGCGAAGCACGCGGCGTACGCCCTCGTAAAAGGTGAAGTCAATAAGCCCCGAGCGCTTTTTTTCGCCCGCGATATTCATGGTGAGGCATATGAGGGGCAGGCCGTGCATCTCTAGGAGCGCCCTTTGCCGCGCGGCGCGTTTCTCCCGCGCTTCGAGCATGTTTTCAAGCGTGACGGACGATGTAGTCATACGTGACCTCGGGCACAAGCGGCTTGATCGCTTCGAAATTCCCCTCGCGCATGAGGCGGCGCACCGCGCTCGCGCTGATGCCGTCCTTTCGTTCAAGCTCCACGACATCCACGCCGTAGTTGGGCAACAGCGCCTTCATGCGCGCGTTGTAGGCGTTGGTCACCGTGCAGTAGGGCTCCGTGCCTACGAAGCGCGTTTTGATACGGAGGGCCGGAGCGATACGCGCGCCGAACAGCGCAAGGTCAAGATCGGCCTTGATATCCTCCGTGCGGTTTTTATCCTTCAAAAAATACGCGGGGAAGGTGGCGGAGGAAACGACGTACCGCCCGCCCCTGTGCACGTACAGGTTTTCGATGTGCGCGGCGCCGCGCTTTACGAGATCGTAACGCACTTCCGCGGGAAACTCGGACTTATCCTCGGAGACCACGAACACATGAAGCTCCGAGCAATTTTTTGCCGCCGTTTCGAGGAGGTAGAGATGCCCGTTCGTGAGGGGGTTGCAGTTCACCACCACGGCGCCCGCGTTTTCCATGGCGCCATGCCCGAGGCTTTTGAGGAAGCCGGAAAGCCCGTCCTTTTTGTTTTCCATCATGAGCGCATCCTTCGTGCGCGCAAGCTCGTAAAACCCGAGCGAGGAAAACATACGGTCGTTTTCGGGCTTGGTGAATAGGAAAAGATGCGTATTGCCGTTCCGGCAGGCGTAACTTACGAGCTCGCTCACGACCGTGGCGCACGCGCCTTCGCCCTGCGCAGCGTCCGCGACCGCGACGTATTTCACGATATCGCCGCAGAGCGAACCCGTAGCGACGATTTGCCCGCCGCCGTCGCGAAGCGCTACGGTATAATCGGGTAAGTCCTCCACGGTGAGCCCGCTCGCGCTTAAAAACGCCTTTACTTGCAAGAGGCGCGCCTCGTTGAGGGGCGCGCCGGTTTCCATGCTATACATTTTTTACCTTTTTGATGAGGTCTATCACGGTGTTGTCGCGGAACATCACCACGCCCACGATCTTTTCGTCGTACTCGATAGGATCGGGTATGCCCACGATGCGCTCGCCGCGCTCGCGGAGCTGCTCGATGGTGAACAGCGGAAGCCCCGCCGCTTTGAGCTTTTCTAAGATCTCGGGCCGTTTGGGGTTGACCGCCACGCCCTGGTCGGTCACGAGCACATCTACCGTCTCGCCCGGGGTAACGATAGTGTTCACGCGCCGCACGATGGAGGGGATGCGCCCGCGCGTGAGCGGGGCCACCACGACGGAAAGGCTCGCGCCCGCGGCCGTATCCGGATGGCCGCCGATGGCGCCGCGGATCACGCCGTCGCTGCCCGTGAGCACGTTCACGTTGAAGTCAACGTCCACCTCGAGGGCGGAAAGCACCACGAAATCGAGCTGCGCCACGGCCGCGCCGCGGTTTAGATAGCTCGCGTAGTACGAGGCGTCGATCTGCTGGTGAAAGCGGTTGTTCTTTAAGGAATTCGCCGCGATCAGGTCGAACGACTGCACGTCGAGTATTTTCTGCACGAGGCCTTCCTCGTGCATCTCCACGATCTGTCCGGTGATGCCGCCCAAGGCAAAGCGCGCCTTGATGTTTTGCTTGAGCATTTTATCCCGCAAAAAGCGCGCGGTGGCAAGGGAAGCGCCGCCGCTCCCCATCTGCATGGAGAAGCCGTCGTAGAAATAGCCGCTCGCCTCGATTACGTCCGCGGCGGTCTTGGCGATCAAAAGCTCCTTGGGGTTTTTGGTAAAGCGCGTCGCGCCGCTCATGATGCCCTTGGGATCGCCCACCGAATCCACCTTCACGATATAATCGACATTGGATTCGGGTATGCCGAAGGGCGCGTTGGGGAAGGGCACGAGGTGATCGGTGATGATCACGCATTGATCGGCATAGAGCGCGTCAAGCTTGGCATAGCCGAGGCTGCCGCAGCAGGAAACGTTTTCCTCGTCGCGGTTGTAGCCGTTGGCGTTGCCGTAGGGATCGCACGAGGGCGCGCCCAAAAACGCCACGTCGATGTGCAGCGCGCCCGACTCGATGGCCGCCGCGCGCCCGCCGTGGGAGCGGAACACGATGGGGAAGTCCATGAGCCCGCGCGATATCTCCTCCGCGAGCCTGCCGCGCAGGCCGCTCGTTTCGATATGCCCAATCACGCCGTTTTTGATGTGCTCGATGAGCGGGGCGTGGATATCCGTGAGCGAGCTCGCCGCGAGCGTAAGGTTTTTAAAGCCCATATTCGCGAGCACGTCCATCACGATATTCACGATGTAGTCGCCGTTTCTGAAATGGTGGTGGAAGGATACCGTCATGCCGCTTTTTAGCCCCGTGAGGCGCACGGCCTCCTCGATGCTCGAAACGACCTTGTTTTTTTCGTACATGCGCTCATGGAAGGTTTCGGTATGCTTTTCCCCTGCGCCCGCGAACGCGCCGTTGAGGGCGGGTATTTCACTGAGATGCGGTATTTTTTGAAGCTCCATCGTCATACCTCCTCCACGGGAACAAGGCTTCCCGCCGCGGCGAGCTCTATCATGTGCTGCGCGCGCAGCGCCACGGGCCTGTCGATCATTTTGCCATTGAGGCTCGCCACGCCGCTGCCGCGCTTTTTCGCGTCCTCGAGCGCCTGCAAAATGGCTTCCGCCTTTTCGAGGTCCTTCTCGGAGGGCATGAACACCCCGTGGAGCGGCGGTATCTGGCGCGGGTTGATCACGCTTTTGCCGTCGAACCCGAGTTTTTTGATGAGCGTCGCCTCCGCGATAAAGCCCTCCTCGTTGTTCACGTCGCTAAATACGGTATCGATGGCGTCGATGCCCGCGGCGCGCGCGGCGTTGAGAATCATGGAGCGCGCGAAGAAAAGCTCCGTGCCGTCGCCGCGCGTGGTTCTAAGGTCGGTCACGTAGTCCTCCGCGCCGAGGGCGATGGCGACGAGGCGCTTACTTGCGGTGGCGATGGAATAGGCATTGAGTACGCCCAAAGCGCTTTCGACGGCGGCCACCATTTTGACGGAGCCGACCTCCAGCCCGGCCTCGCGCTCAATGCGCTCGATCTCGCGCTCGCAGTCGATAATATCCTGCGCGGTCTCGGTTTTCGGCAGGCGCACGGCGTTTGGCTTTGCGCGGACGATGGCCTCGAGGTCCATGACGCCGAGGCCCGTGGAAAGGTCGTTGATGCGGACGATCAGCTCCTTTTTGCCGTAGCGGAGCGACTTGAGCGCGTTAAAAACGAGGAAGCGCGCCGCGTCCTTTTCGTTGACCGATACGGAATCCTCCAGATCGAACATGATGCAGTCGGATCCGTAGATGTGCGCGTCGCGCACCATGCCGGGGTTATTGCCGGGCACGAACAGCATGCTTCGCCTTAACTGCTTCATTGCTTCGCCCCCCACGTATAGTCGCTCGACTTTGCCGCGCGGAATGCCGCCGCGCTCACGCGCGCGCGCACGGTGCAATCCAAAGCGCCCTTATCGACGGCGGTCACGGCCGCGGCGGACACGTTGAGCTCGGCGAGCGTTTCGCGTATGACGCGTTCGATCTGACGGCCGAACTGCTGCATGACGCTGCTAGAAAGCGTCAGCTCTACGCCGCCTTCGGCGCGCGGCTCGACCGTCACGATGATGTCGCTCGACTCCATCGTGCCGGCGACGCCCGTTGTGATGATCTGCATGTTTCTGCCTCCGTTTGTAGGATGAGATCGTTCCTTTAATTTTAACAGAGTTGTATCCGCCTATTACTTTACTATCGTTTTTTGGCGTTTACAAGAGCCCGCGAGAGATATACATGTATACCGAACGGCGCCGCAGGCTCCCGTCAACTCTTTTATTGCCCCGCGGCCCCCGGGCCCTTATAATGTACGAAGAAACGCTCGGGAGGCCAAAATGGAACGACCCTATATAAAAGCAACGATCACCGAAAAGGCCGAGCGCGCTGCGCGGAACGGCCACCCGTGGGTGTACGGCGAGGAGATTTTAGAGCTTTCGGGCGCGCCCGAAAACGGCGATATCGTGGACGTCTACACCAAAAAGGGGCGCTGGCTCGGCGCGGGGTTTTACAACGCGAACTCTAAAATTCGCGTGCGCATCATCACCCGCAACACCAACGACCGCTTCGACGAGGCGTTTTTCGAGCGCCGCCTCCGCCACGCCGTAGACTATCGCCGCGCCGCCATGGGCGGGGATTTTTCCGCGTGCCGCCTCATCTTCGGCGAGGCGGATTTCTTCCCCGGCCTCACCGTGGATAAATTCGAGGACGTTCTCGTGACCGAGGCGCTTTCCTACGGCGTGGATCAGCGCAAGGGCACGCTCTACCCGCTCCTTGTAAAAATCCTCGCGGAAAACGGCGTGAAGGTGCGCGCCGTTTACGAGCGCAACGAGGACTCCCTTCGCGATAAGGAGGGGCTTAAAAAATACAAGGGCTTCTACCGCATGGAGGGCTTGGAAGAAGGGCTCGACGGACATGTGGAAATCTGCGAAAACGGCGTTTTCTACGACGTGGACTATATCGACGGGCAAAAGACGGGCTTCTTCCTCGATCAGAAGTATAACCGCGCCGCGGCGGCGAAGCTCGCGCGCGGCAAAAGGGTGCTCGACTGCTGCACCCACACGGGCGCGTTTGCGCTCAACGCCGCAAAAGCGGGCGCAAAAAACGTAACGGCGCTCGATGTGTCGCAGGACGCGCTCGATCTGGCGCAAGAAAACGCCGCGCGCAACGGCCTTACGGAAATTATGAAATTTGTGCGCGCAGATGTGTTCGATTTTCTCACCGAGCTTGCGGAAAGCAAAAGCAAGGAATACGATTTCATCATCCTCGACCCGCCCGCGTTCACCAAGAGCGGCGCAACGGTGAAGAACGCCTACCGCGGCTACAAGGAGATCAACCTCAAAGCCATGCGCGCGCTCCCGCGGGGCGGCTATCTAGCCACCTGCTCCTGCTCGCATTTTATGACGCGGGAGCTGTTTGAAAAAATGCTCATGGAGGCCGCGCTCGATGCCGGGGTGCAGCTAAGGCAGATCGAAGCGCGCCAGCAATCGCCCGACCACCCGGTTCTGTGGGGCGTGCCGGAAACGGATTATTTGAAGTTCTACCTGTTTCAGATCGCGTAAACGCGGGTTTACGGGCACGCGCTTCTCTGCTATAATGGAACAAATGTTCGAAACGGAGGGCGGCATATGAGCATGGTAAAGATCACCGTTTTAAGAAAGGCGTTTTACGAGGATATCGCGGAGCGCTATCTTACGGAGGGTAAGGAGGTCGGCCCCTGCCCGCTCCACGAGGAAGGGGACAGCTACGTGTATGAGGGCGGCGCGGAAAAACCCGAGGGCCTTTGCCCTTGGGCGTGGATCGACATCTACCGCGGCATCGGCGCGTTTTCCGCGGGCGCCGTGAATACGCCCTGGAACAACCGGGAGAACGAAGAGGTCTTATGCTGCACCGACGGCGTGCGGCCGGTCACGTTTTTGATCGAACGCACGGAGGATTAAGCCTTGGCTTAACGCCGCACGGCTTTTAGGCTGCGCCATGCGCGGCAAGTCCCCTCCATCCGCCAAAACCCGCGCGGCTAAGACGTTGCGCTTTTTTGTGTTTTTCCTTATACTGAACCTATCAAACGGCGTTTATGGTAAAATCTGCCTCCCGCCGTTTACGGGGGTGTTGCTGTGGGGAAAATAAACGCGGAACGACCGAGCGCGCAGGATGTGATTTTAAAAACGGCGGCGCGGCTCTTTACCGAAAAGGGCGTGCACGGCACGAGCCTCAACGACATCGCGGACGCCGCGGGTATGAGCAAGGGCACGCTTTACTACCACTATCCCGCCAAGGAACAGCTTGTGAACGACATCGCGGACGCGCACATAGAGGGCGCCACCGACGCGATGCTCCTTTGGATGGGCGGCGTGAAGCGCGAAACGCCTCTAAGGGAGGCCGTGCTTTCGCTCTTAAACGCGCTCGTGCAGGAGAACGGCGAGGAGCGGAAATCCCTCCTTCACGTGGTGCTCTGCGCCGAGGCCGCCACAGGCAACGAACCGCTTTTTACGAAGCTGTCCGAAGCCTACCGCGCGTGGACGGTGATTTTGGAGCTCGGGCTTCTTCGCGCAAACGTGCGCGACGCCGACGCGGTGCTAAAGAGGGCGCAGACGTTCTTCACGCTTCTCGACGGCTATCGCCTCCAAAACGGCGGAAGGCTCACAGGCGCGCAACTCGACGCGATCGCGGAGCTTCTGTCGGAAGAGTGACCGTGAGCGAAACGGATGATAATCTTATCGTGTGAAGCAAAACGGATTGCCGACCGAATCGGAACCGCATAGACTTACCGCCATTTTATACATAGCTCTCGCATGGATACGGTCATGCCATAGAAACCTGCGGCACACCTTTCTTAGCGACCATTGTTCCCCGTAGCTTCCGTCATAGACCGCATTGCTTAAAAAGCTGGACCGCTCTTCGACCGTTTCAAATCCTTTTCGTCTGCAAGTATAAATATCGGGCTCATTCGGGACCGGAACCTTGATTTCACCGAAATAGTAGGTATTTACATTTTTGGTATGCTCATACATATCCCGCGCGGTGACCGGCACGGGCCCGTAAAAGGTTTTGCGCGGCGCAAGCACCGTTCCGGTTTTGTTCGGGATGGAGTCGTACAGCGCCAAAAAATCCTTCGCCGACTTTAAAGACCTCGCTTTGAGGAGATCATATTCCTGCCGGGAAAGCGGCGGGATCTCGCTGTTGAACAGCACGTCCGAATCTGCGTCGCACACCTGTAACCCGCTTCTTTTTTCCTGTACGACCGCGATGGTGCAATCGGCGTCGTCGATTTCCATGCCCAGCCACCGCGCATACTGCCCGATTTCCGACTTGAATTTGCCGAGGGCTTCCTCCTTGGTTTTTCCCCTTACAAACGCGCCGATGAAGTTCTCCGCGTAAATCAAATGGCCACCCTCGTTATATTCGTCGACGGCTCTGATCTCCACGTTTTTACCCCCTTATTTCCCCTGCCTCGCCCCCGGTATGATGAACCAATAGAGCTCCTTGAGGGACATTAGCCCCTCGCGCACCTCCTCTAAAAACTCGGGGCGCATGGTGCGCTTGAGATCGTGGCTGTAAAAGCAAAAGCTCAGGCCCTTTCGGTTGAGGTAGGGCTTCAGGCTTTCGTCGGCGTCCGGGAAGCGGTCGCGCTTGAAAAGATCGCCCTCCACCGTGAAGCCGCGCGCCTTGGCCGCCCCCGCAAGCTCTAAAAAGCGCAAGGGGTTTGCGAGGATGCGCTCGCGAAGCGTCCGCATGAACGCGGCGTCGGGGCTGTACATGCCCATACCGTAGCCGTAGCCCCTTGGGTCGATCTCGGCGTACATGGAAAAGGTCTCGCCGGTGCTCACGTCCGGGTGCTTGAAGCTGAGCCACGCGTGGTCGCGGTAGAGCGCCTTGTTTTTCGTGTAGCGCGTATCGCGGTAGATGCGCGAAACGATGCTCGTCGGGCGCGGGTTGAAGTTGGCGTCGATGGTCATAAGATCGGGCAAAAGCCCGAGCGCAAGCTCGTTGAGGGGCTGCTGCACCTCGCGCTTGTAACGCGCGCGGTTCTGTTCCATAAAAAGCCTGGAATCGTGAAGGGTCACCTCCATGAAAAACACATAGGTGTCCTTGGTAAAGCCCTGAAATGCCATAGTCGTTTCCTCTTATTTAATTCAGCATTTATATATGCGGGGCGGGAGCATAGCTCCCGCCCCGCATATTGTAACAGAAATTCCGCGCGGGGGCAAAGCCTTACCTCGCCTTTTCTTCCTTGAATTTCTTGATCGCCTCCGTGAGCTTCGGCACGATGGCGTTCACGTCGCCCACGATGCCGAGGTCGGCCGCCTCGAACACGGGCGCGGCGGGGTTTTTGTTGACGGCCACGATGTAGTCGGAGCCCTCCATGCCCGCGAGGTGCTGTATGGCGCCCGAAATACCGCAGGCCACGTAGAGCTTGGGGCGCACGGTCTTGCCCGTTTGCCCCACCTGATAATCACGCTCCATCCAGCCCGCGTCCACGCACGCGCGCGAGGAAGCGACCTCGCCGCCGAGCGCGTCCGCAAGGCTTCTCAGCATGGCAAATTTCTCCGGCGCGCCCACGCCGCGCCCGCCCGAAACGAGTATTTTCGCCTCGGTGATATCCGCGCAGCGCTTTTCCCCTTTCACGACCTCTATGAGCCTCACGTTCACGTCCGCTTCGGTAAGGCGCGCGTCGAACGCCGTGATTTTTCCCTCGCGGGTTTCGTCGCGCGTCAAGGCCTTCATCACGCCCGGGCGCACGGTCGCCATCTGCGGCCGGTGCTCCTTGCATACGATGGTCGCCATGATATTGCCGCCGAACGCCGGGCGCGTCATGAGAAGGAGCTTGGTATCCTCCTCGATGGCAAGCCCCGTGCAGTCGGCCGTAAGGCCGGTATGGATGCGCGCGGAGACGCGCGGTGCGAGATCGCGGCCGATGCTCGTCGCGCCGAAAAGCATGATCTCCGGCTTGTATTTTTTCAGGATCGCCGCCACCGCCTTGGCATACGGCTCGGTGACGTATTCCCCGAGGAGCGGATGATCCGCGACGATCACCTCCGATGCGCCGTACGCGATCAGCTCCTTCGCTTTTTCCGTTACCCCGCTTCCGAGGAGCACCGCGACCACCTCCTGGGAAAGCGCCGCCGCAAGCTCCGAAGCCTTGCCGAGAAGCTCTATACCTACCTTTTGGAGCTTGCCGTCCCGCTGCTCCGCAAACACAAATACGTTCTTGCTCATGCCATCACCCCTCATATGATGAACTGTTCGGCCAAGCGGCTTACGATGAGCCGCACGGCCTCCTCGTCGCTGCCCTCGAACTTTTCGCCCGCGCCCTTCGGCTCCTTGGTGAAGCTAGCCTTCACGCGCGTGGGGGAACCGGCGAGGCCGATGTTCACCTTATCCACGTAACCCGCAAGCTCCGCAAGCGTAAAGCGCCGCACCTCTTTTTTATAGGCGTCGAACACGCCCGAAACGCTCATGTAGCGCGGCACGGCAAGCTCACTGAGCGCCGTGATAAGACAGGGAAACTTCACCTCTATGATGTGGTAGCGGTCCTCGAACTGCCGCCGCACGACGATCCTGTCCTCGTACACCGCCTCGACGCTTTCCACATACGTGACCTGCGGCAGATGAAGGTGCTCGGCGATCTGCGGGCCTACCTGCGCGGTATCGCCGTCGATGGCCTGACGGCCCGCGATGATGAGATCGTACCCTATTCTTCTAAGCGCCGCGGCGATGGTGGACGAGGTTGCCCACGTATCCGCGCCGCCAAACGCCCTGTCGGTTATAAGAACAGCCTCGTCCGCGCCCATGGCGAGCGCTTCGCGAAGCGCCACATCCGCCTGCGGCGGCCCCATAGATACGGCCGTTACGGTGCCGCCCGCCATCTCGCGGATGCGGAGCGCCGCCTCGAGGCCCGCCTTATCGTCGGGGTTGATGATGGAGGGAAGCCCCTCGCGCACGAGGTTGTTGGTGACGGGGTCGAGCTTGACCTCCGCGGTATCGGGAACCTGTTTGATGCAAACGATGATCTTCATAGCACACCCCTTAATTGACGTTCAGCGCCGCGGCGATGACCATGCGCTGCACCTCGTTGGTACCTTCGTATATCTCGGTGATCTTCGCGTCGCGCATCATGCGCTCCACGGGGTATTCGCGCGTGTAGCCGTAACCGCCGAAAAGCTGCACGGCCTGCCGCGCGACCTCGCTCGCCGCCTGCGCCGCGAAAAGCTTTGCCATGGCGGCCTCCGCGGAGTATTTCTCGCCGCTCTGCTTTTTCATGGCGGCGCTGTACACGAGAAGCCGCGCGGCCTCCATGCGGGTGTGCATTTCGGCGATTTGGAACTGCGTGTTTTGGAACTGCGAAAGGCGCTTGCCGAACTGCTTGCGCTCCCGCACGTATTTTATGGTCTCCTCCACCGCGCCCTCGCCGATGCCCAGCGCCTGCGCCGCGATGCCGATGCGCCCGCCGTCGAGCGTGCCCATGGCGATGGAAAAGCCCTTGCCCTCCTTGCCTAAAAGGTTCTCCCCGGGCACAACGCAGTTGTTGAAGACGAGCTCGCAGGTGGACGAGCCTCTTATGCCCATTTTGCGCTCCTTCTTCCCCACCGAGAAGCCCGGGAAGGTCTTTTCTACGAGAAAGGCCGAAATGCCGCGCGTGCCCTTTGATTTATCCGTCATGGCGAAAATTACGTAAAGGTCGGCATAGCCCGCATTGGTGATGAAAAGCTTCGAACCGTTGAGCACGTAGTGATCGCCCATGAAATCCGCGCGGGTCGTTTGACCGGAGGCGTCGGTGCCGGCGTTTGGCTCGGTGAGGCCGAACGCCCCGAGCCATTCACCCGAGCAGAGCTTAGGCAGGTATTTCTTTTTCTGCTCCTCGGTGCCGTACTCGTAGATGGGCGCGCAGCAAAGCGAGGTGTGCGCCGAAACGATCACGCCCGTGGTGCCGCACACCTTGGAAAGCGCCTCGACCGCCATCGTATACGCGAGCATATCGCCGCCCGCGCCGCCGTACTCCTTGGGGAAGGGTATCCCCATAAAGCCGTAGCGCGCAAGCTTTTTCACCGTCTCCACGGGGAAGCGCTCCTCCTCGTCGATCTCCTCGGCAAGGGGCCTCACCTCGTTCTCGGCGAACCTTTTGTACATGTCCCGGAGCAAAAGATGCTCCTTCGGCAACGTGAAATCCATGACGTTCCTCCATTGTTATCGCTATTTTGTGAACCAATTAACAATCATGCGCAGAGATAACCCCGCGCCACGCGTGGCGCGGGGCTCAGGTTTACCTTTCAAAACCGGGAAGCCTATTGATTCAGGCCGCGCCGCACCATTTCCTGAAGCGCGAAGGACGCTACATCCTCCGCGTATTTCTGGGGGCCGAAGCCCGCGTCATAGCCCAATTCCTTCGCCAGCTCATGCGTGATGCGCGCGCCGCCGCAGCAGAGGATGAAGCGTTCGCGAACGCCCTCGGCCTCCAAAAGCTCCACAAGCTCCGTAAGGTTTTGAATGTGGACGTCCTTTTGGGTGACGGTCTGGGATACGAGCAGCACGTCCGCGTTGAGCTCGAGCGCTTTTTTCAAAAGCTCCTCGTTTTCCACCTGCGCGCCCATGTTGTGCGCCTCGATCATCTCGTAGCGCTCCAAGCCGTAATGCCCCGCAAAGCCCTTGCGGTTCATAATGGCGTCGATGCCCACGGTGTGCGCGTCGGTGCCGGTGGAGGCGCCCACCATCACGACCTTTCTCCCGATGTGCTCGCGGATATAGCGGTTGCACGCCTCCATATCCATCACGTCGGTCTCCACCGCCTGCACGCGGATGGAGGTATAGTCCACGCTGTGCGCACAGATACCGTACACGACGTAGAAGGTATATTCCTTGTCGAGCGCCTCCCTGTGCGCCACGGACGGCTCCGCGATGCCCATGGCGCGCGCGAGCTGCCGCGCAGCCTCCTCGCCGCGGTCGTCGTTTTTTACGGGAAGGGTGAAGCTAAGCTGCACCTTTCCGTCGTTCATCGTATCGCCGTACGCCTTAAGGCGCGTCAGGTCGAGGTTTTTATCGAAATTCTTGCTCGAGGTGTTGTAAAGGCCGCTGCTCATGCTTTTTCCTCCTCTCGCATCAGCTCGATAAAGGGGTTGAAATAGGCAGCGTCTTTTTGCACGACGCCGCTTAAGCCCTTGCCCGCCGTGCGCGCGCGCTTGATATCGGCGAAGATGCCGCGCTCGAGCGTGCCGAAAAGCCCGAGCTGCTCGATCTCCTTGAGGAGCGCCGCCGCTTTTTTAAGCACCTCGTCGGCGCGGTTGGCGATGATACCGTCCTCTTTGAAGGAAATCTCGCCGCCGAGGTCCTTCATGGTGCGGAAGATATAGCGCGCGTTTTCTATGGCGAGCGCGCGGTCGCTCATGAGCGGGGTGTGGATGGCCTCGGTCATCATGCCCAAAAGGTGTATCTTCTGCCCGGTCATGATGGTGACGGCGTTGAAAAGCGCGTCCTGCACATGGCCCCTGAAGATGTTGCCCGTCATAAACTTGGTGGGCGGCATGTATTTAAGTGGGGCGTTGGGGAAAATCTCCCGCGCCATCTGCGCCTGCGCAAGCTCGTAGAGGAAGCCGTTTTCCACGTCCGGGCTTATTTCAAACGCGTGCCCTAAGCCCATCTGCGCCTCGGGAAGTCCCGCGCACACCGCGAACTGCTCGTTTAAAAACTGCGAAGCCAGCACCGTGTGCGCCTCCTCCACGGCGTCGGCGGTGGTGAGGTAGTTATCCTCGCCGGTGTTGATGATGACCCCCGCAAACGCGTTGATGACGCGCGAAAAATACTGGTCCACGATGGTGCGCTGCATGTTGATGTCGCGGAAGAGAATGCCGTAAAGCGCGTCGTTGAGCATCACGTCGAGCCGCTCCAAAGCGCCCATGGCGGCAATCTCCGGCATGCAAAGCCCCGAGCAGTAGTTGCAGAGCCGTATATAGCGGCCCTCCTCCTTGCCCACCTCGTCGAGCGCTTTCCGCATGAGAGAGAAGTTCTCCTGCGTGGCGTAGGTGCCGCCGAAGCCCTCCGTGGTGGCGCCGTAGGGCACGTAATCGAGAAGGCTCTGGCCCGTGGTGCGGATTACGGCGATCACATCCGCGCCCTGCTTGGCCGCGGCTTTCGCCTGCACGATATCCTCGTAGATGTTGCCCGTGGCTACGATCACGTAAAGATAGGGGCCTTCCTTATCGGGATGCTCCTTAAAAAAGCCGGTGCGCTCGGCCACATTTTTCCGTATGCGCTCCACGGTGTTGACGGCGTGGGGCATGATCGCGGCGCGTATCTCGGCGGGCGTATGCGGCCTTACCTTTGTAAGGTCGAGCGCGCCCTCCGCCACGGCCTCGGCGATCTGCTGCGGGCTAAGCCCCGTATCCGCCGCGGCGTTGCCCAAGAAATGCGCCGCGCCCGAGGAAAGCACGCCCCGTTCGCGAAGGTGCTCCACCACGACGTTCGGGAGCGGCACCGTATCGGCGTTCACTTTGTCTACGCTTAGCAGGCGGCACACGGCGCGCTCCACCGCCACGGTGGTGTTGAGGTCGATAAAGCGCTGCGTGTCGAGCGCGACGCGCCTTGCGCTCGCGCGCGCGGCGTCCACGAGCTCGCGGTTGAGGTTGAGTTTACTTTGCATAATCGTTCCCCGTTATTCTTCGCGGTGGGCGCGCTCGTTGCGCGCGAGGCCCTTAGGCTCCATGGAAAGCGCCTGCCCGGCGAGGAGCCCCGCCACGCCCACGAGCTTTTGCTCGCGCTCTTTTTTGCACACCTCGCAGGCGCAGGTCTCCTCGTAGTGCTCGGGCTCGGTGTAGGTGGTGATTACACCCTCAAAGTTGCGGAGAACCACCTTGTGAGGCGCCTGGCTTATGATGTACGTGGGCATCACGGGCGTTTTGCCGCCGCCGCCCGGCGCGTCCACCACGAAGGTGGGCACGGCGAAGCCGGAGGTGTGCCCGCGAAGCCCCTCTATGATCTCGATGCCCTTGGAAACGGGCGTGCGGAAATGCTCGAGGCCCATGGAAAGGTCGCATTGGTAGATATAGTACGGGCGCACGCGTATCTTCACGAGCTCGTGCACGAGCTTTTTCATCACATGCACGCAATCGTTCACACCCGCGAGGAGCACGCTCTGGTTCCCTAACGGGATGCCCGCGTCCGCGAGCCGCGCGCACGCGGCGGCGGATTCGGGGGTGATCTCGTTGGGGTGGTTGAAGTGCGTGTTGAGCCAAATGGGGTGGTACTTTTTGAGCATGGCGCAAAGCTCGGGGGTGATCCTCTGCGGCATCACCACGGGCGTGCGCGAGCCGATGCGGATGATCTCCACATGCTCGATGGCCCTTAGGCTCGAGATGATGTACTCGAGCATTTCGTCGCTTTGGATGAGCGCGTCGCCGCCGCTTAAAAGAACATCGCGCACTTCGGGCGTGTTGCGCACGTATTCGATGCATTTGTCCACCTGCGAGCGCGGCACGGCGCTGTCCTTCTGCCCGGCGAAGCGCCTTCTGGTGCAGTGGCGGCAGTACATGGCGCACTGATCGGTGATGAGCATCAAAACGCGGTCGGGATAGCGGTGCGTGAGTCCCGGCACGGGAGAATCCGTATCCTCGTGCAACGGGTCGCGAAGGTCTGCCGCGGCGGTATGCAGCTCGCTCGCCGTGGGGATGGCCTGACGGCGGACGGGGTCGTTGGGGTCGTTGGGGTCGATGAGCGAAAGATAATACGGCGTAATGGCCATGCGAAGCGCGCCCAAGCACCTGCGCACGCCGTCTTCCTCCCCGGGGGTGAGCGCGATGTACTTTTTGAGCTCATCGAGCGTTTCTATGCGGTTTCTGACCTGCCACTTCCAGTCGTTCCACTGCTCATCGGGCACATCCGCGAACAGCGCGCGTCCATAAGGCGTTTTCATAGGCTCCGCTCCTTAGGCTTTCTCAGCAGTAGATGGTGTTGAACAGCTCGCGTATTTTCGCGTTCTCACGAAGCACGTTGAGCGTGATCTCGGCGTGATTCTTGGAATAGCCGTTGCCGATAATCATGTTTACGTCCTTGCCGATGCCCTCCGCGCCCAAGGCCGCGCGGGTAAAGCTCGTGGCCATGGAGAAGAAGTACACGGTGCCGTCCTCGCGCACGGGGAGGATGGCGCTCATCTCGCAGGCCTCGATGTTGACGCAGCTGATCGAAACGTCGTACTCGCGCCCGCCGTTGGCCTTGAGCGACTTTTCGAGCACATCCACGGGCTCGGTGGCGGAGGCGACGACCACCTCGTGGCACACGCCGAGGTCTAAAAGCTTCCGCACCTGGCTCTCGCGGCGCACAAGGCCCACCACGCGGCCGGATTTGCCGACCTTCTTCATGGCCTCGTAGCAGCACAGCACGCCGCTCTTGCCGTTTGCGCCGATCACGAGCACGCTGTCGCCCTCCTTGGGGAGCTTGCGGGCCTGCGCGGGCGCGCCCGCCACGTCGAGCGCCGCAAGGGCTAGGGCTTCCGTCATATCGTCGGGCAGCTTGGCATAGATGCCGCTTTCAAACAGCACGGCCTTCGCCTCCACGTCCACGCGGTCGATCTCCATATGGATGGCCTTGATCTTTTCGATCTTGAGCGGGGTTAAGGAAAGCGAAACGAGGGAGGCGATCTTGTCGCCCACCTTGAGGTCGCGGTCCTTCAGGTCCTCGCCGATGTAGGCGACCTTGCCGATGAACATGCCGCCCGAGCCGGTAACGGGGTTCTGCTGCTTACCGCGCTCGTTCACGATGCCCATAATCATCGCCTTGATCTTTTCCTCGTCGTGGTCGCAGGCTTCCTTGATCTGCGTGAAGGAGGCCGAGTCGATGTTGAGCGAGATCACGTCGCAGATGATTTCGTTGGAGTAAAGCTTGCTCATATCGTTGTCGATCTTCCACGCGGCCTGGGTCAGAACGCCCTTCGGCTCGATCACGCGGTGCACGCCGTACTTGTTGCCCTTCATTGCCATAAAAAATTCCTCGCCTTCAAAAATATAGAATGTTGATAGCTCGCGTTTTTACCGCTTTGCGATAGAAAGGATTTCCCTCGCCTCGTCGGGCGTCGCGATGGGTCGGCCGAGCTCCTTCGCGAGCCTTACCACCTTTTCCACGAGCTCGCCGTTGCTCTTGGCGAGCACGCCCTTTTCGAGGTAGATGTTATCCTCGAAGCCGATGCGCACGTTGCCGCCCATCATGATCGCGAGCGCCGCCACGGGGAATGCAAAGCGCCCCACGCCCGCCGCCGTCCACGTAGCATTCTGTGGAATACTTTCGCGCATAAAAACGAGGTCGCGCGGCTCGCCCGAAATGCCGCCGTTCACGCCCATCACGAAATCGAAGTGCATGGGCGCCTTGATGAAGCCCTTTTTGTGCAGCCTTAAGGCCATGTCGATCATGCCCTTGTCGAACACCTCGAGCTCCGGCTTGATGCCGCGGGCGTTCATTTTTTCGGCAAAGTCTATGATCATATTTTCGGTGTTCACGAAAATGTCGTCGCCGCCGAAATTACAGGTGCCGCAATCGAGCGTGGCCATTTCGGGGTTGAGGGTAACGGGCTGAAGCCGCTCGTCATTGGTCATGCCCACCGCGCCGCCCGTGGAGGGCTGTATGATGACGTTGGGGCATTTTTCATTGATGGCGTCCATGCACGCCTTGAAGCGCGCGGCGCTCTGGGTGGGGGTGCCGTCGTCCTCGCGCACATGCAGGTGGATAATGGACGCGCCCGCCTGATGGGCGGCGTACGCCTCGTTTGCGATCTCCTTCACCGTATAGGGCACGGCGGGGTTGTGCTTTTTTGTGACCTCCGCGCCGCAGATGCACGCGGTGATGATGAGCTTATCCATGCTTCCTCCTTATTTTTTGCGCTGTTTGTCCTTGGGCACCACGCAGGTGCCGCTCGCGCGGCATACGACGACGGGTACTTCCAATACGTCGCAGGCGGACTCGCTCACGTCCGGACGGGGCGCGATCACCTTTTTCGCCTCGAACGTCATTTTGCGCGAGGTGTTTCCCACCGCCACGATCTCTCCCGTCGCCTCGATGTAGTCGCCCGCGTACACGGGCGCCAAAAACTCCACCATGTCGTAGGCCTTGAAAAGTCCCTCGTCGCCGTCGTTGAGGATCAGAAGCTCGGTCGCCACGTCGCCGAACAGCGCGAGCATGCGCGCGCCGTCCACCAGGTTGCCGCCGTAATGCGCGTCGTGCGCGCTCATGCGAAGCCGAATGGTCGATTTCATAAAAACCTCCGTAAGCAATAATAGTGTGCGTCGTTTTGGGGGTGGAAGCCGGTTTTTACATAGAAAGGGGCGCGCCGTTGCCCGCATAAGAAGCGGGTCAATAGCGCGCCACCTCAAAAAGAACGAAAGAAAAAGGCTATTGATAAGAAAACATCTTATCAATAGCGCATCATCCGTCTGAAAGATGACAGTTGCGCGGCGCTAAGCCGCACACCCTGCCGCGCGCGGCTTAAGCCCCGTGCACGACATCGGCGGAAAACGCATTCGCCTGCGGCATCGGGCGCTCAAGCCCTTATTATCCGCAATTTACCTCATTCCCCGCGCCTCTATTTAGAACGTTATTCGATTGCTCAAATATTATAGCCCGAAAAGTTCCGCCTTGTCAATAGCCGGGCGGCTACAGCACCCCGGCCCACGATAGGATCGCCCCCACCGCGCCCGCGGCGAACGTTAAAAGGATGGGGTTCACCTTGAAGCGGATGTTTAAAAGCGCCACGAGCGCAAATACGGCGAGCGGAAACCACAGTACGCTCGCAAGCGGCGCCGCGAAAAAGGACGCGAGCGTGGCCTCGGGTACGAGTGCGACCGCCGCCGCGATGGTTACCGCAGCCGCCGCGATAAGCCCAACGGCCACGGGCTTCACACCCAGCAAAATGCCCGCGGCGATATCGCTTTCCTTATACCGCGCGAGAAAGCGCATCACAAGCGTAACGAACGCGAACGAGGGGAGCACCACGCCGAGCGTCGCCGCGAGCGCGCCAACAATCCCCGCGTCGAGATAGCCGACGTAGGTGGCGGCGTTGATCGCGATGGGGCCGGGCACGATCATATCGAGCGCGTTGAGGTCGGCAAACTGGCTCAGGGTAACGTTGAAATTGGCGCTTTCCTTCACGATCATGGAAAGCATGGCGTACCCGCCGCCAACGCCCACGGCCCCCACCTTGAAGAAGGACCAGAAAAGCGCGAGATATTCAAGAAACATCGCCTTTGCCCCCCTTCTTCTTTTTCGCGGCCGCGAGGCGCGCGTAAACGACGCCTATCGCCGCCCCGCCGAGCACCACGAGCGGCACGGAAACATCGGTCAACAGCGTCACAAAAAACGCCGCGAGCATGAGCGCCACGGAAAACAGGTTTTTGATGTTATGCCTGCCGAGCGAAAACGCCGCCGCGAGGATGAGCGCCGACGACGCCGCGCGTATGCCCTCGAACGCGCCGTAAAGCGGGCCTTCGCGCGGGATGAGGCCGAGGAGTACGGTCGCGAGCACCATGAGCACAAACGCGGATACGGTGGCCCCGAAGCTCGCCGCGAGCATGCCCTTTGTGCCCGCGGCGCGGCGCCCCACGAACGCCGCGCAGTTCACGGCAATCACGCCGGGCAGCGTCTGCGAGAGCGTGGCGTATTCCAAAAACTCCTCGCGCGGCATGAGCTTGTTTTTTTCCACGATGTCCCTTTCGATCACGGGCAGCATCGCGAGCCCGCCCGCGAACGTGAACGTGCCCGCCTTAAAAAAGATCACGAACAGCTCCCAAAGCGTTTTCAGGTTCGTTTTTTGCCTCTGTTCCAAGTTCCTTCTCCTTAAGCGCGTATTCCAAACGATATTATAGCACAATGCTCCGCAAAATGCGGAGCATTGTATATAATGCGGCCTTACGCCTTTTCGCCGCTCTTTCCTTGATGCTGCTTAAGGTCGCCTTTCTTCGGGAAATAGATGTACGGCACGATGATCGTCACCACGTTTTTATGCCGCCTGAGCCTTCGCTCGATGAAGTAGGTGGTCTGGTTGTGGAGGATGTTGTCGTACCAGCTCTTTTCCACGAATTTCACCATGACCACCGATATGTTCTCACCCGGCTTCACGCCTGCCTCTTTTTGGCTGATGTAATCGTCGATGGGCGTAACGATATCGCGGTAGGGCGCCTCGATCACCTCAAGCGGCACGTCGATCTCGTATTCCTCCCACTTCTTTTTGAGCGTCGCCGTGCGCTCCGCGTCGGTGGAGATATGGAGCGCCACGACGTTGGAGGAAAGCGCGTTGGCGTAGTTGAGCGTTTTTAAGACCGAGCGCGTCATGGCGCTCGCGAGCACGATGCACAGGAATTTATCCGAGCTCACGCTCTTGTAATAATGGTCCTTGAAGTCGTCCACCTTGAGCTGCCCGCCGATAAACTCGTAATGTCTGCGGATGTTGCCCATCAAAAGGCTGATGGCGGGGATGGCCACGGCGAGCATCCACGCGCCGTCCTTGAACTTCGCCACGAATACGATCACCGCGCCCACCACCGTCATAAGCGCGCCGAACCCGTTCACGAGCGCGTGCTTTTTCCAGCCGTTGCCGCGGTTTTTAAACCAGCGCACCACCATGCCGCCCTGGGAGAGCGTAAACGAAATGAACACGCCTACCGAGTAAAGCGGGATGAGGTGGTGCGTGTTTGCGCGAAACAGCGCGATCAAGATGCCCGCGGCGGCAAAGATAAACATGATGCCGTTTGAAAACGCGAGCCGAAAGCCCCTTTGCCCGAACTGGCGCGGCAGATACCCGTCCGACGCGAGAATGGATAAAAGCGTGGGCAAGCCGCTATACGCCGTGTTGGCGGCAAGAAGCAATATGAGGGACGTTGCGAACTGCAAAATGTAAAAGAGCACGCTCTTGCCGAACACCGCCTCGCCCATTTGTGCAATGACCGTATGGCCGGTGAGCGGCACCACCCCGAGCGCCATCGCCAGCAGCACCGAACCGCCGAAGATGAAGGTGATGATGCCCGCGAGGATGTAGAGCACGCGCTTGGCGTTGCGCTTACTCGGCTCCCGGAACGACGGCACGGCGTTTGAAACCGCCTCCACGCCCGTGAGCGCGGAGCAGCCCGAGGAAAACGCCTTGAGGAACAGGAACATCGGCGCGACGGTCAAAAGCGCGTCGGGCGCGCGTTCCACGGCCTCCCCGGCGTATTGGATCGCGTGGAGGTTGCCGAAGAGGTATTCCGCAAGCCCCGTCACGATGAGCAAAACCATCATGAAGATGAAGCCGTAGGTGGGCACGCCGAATACCTTGGAGGACTCGTTCACGCCGCGAAGGTTCAAAAGCGTGATAAACGCGAGGCCGATGAGCGCGATCAGCACGCGGCTCCCCGCGAGCGCGGGAAACGCCGACACGAGCGCGGAGGTGGCCGAGGAAATGCTGACCGCCACGGTCATCACATAGTCGATGATGAGCGCGGACGCAGCCACGAGCGACGTTTTTTTGCCGAGGTTTTCCGCGGAAACTATGTAAGCGCCGCCGCCGCCCGGATATTCATCGATGATCTGCGAATACGAAAACACCAATACCAGTAGCAAGATCAAAATAGGCACGGCAATCACGCCGAGGTAGGGAATGGCCATAAAGCCCAATACCGGCACCAGCACCAGCAAAATTTCCTCGATGGCGTAAGCGACGGAGGATACCGCGTCGCTCGCCATGATGGGCACGCCCCAGAGGGTGGAGAGCTTTTCGTGCGAAAGCTCGCTGTTTCTAAGCGGCCGTCCCAAAAGGAGCTGTTTTATGCTCATAGATAACCTTCCGTACAGGTCGCCCCAGAGCCCCTGAGCCCTAAAGCGAAAAAAACTTTGTGCCCACACGGCGATTGAGCATTTTTTACGCTCGAATATCGCTGTAGGTGGACACGACAATTATCATATGCAGGAAATCATAACTTGTCAAGCTTAATTTTTACCTTTTATAAACTGTAATTTTTTACGTATCATTTTCGCCGCACCGTACCATAACAACAAATCAAGCTTCGTCGCCGAGGCGCTTATACGCCCTGTCGCGCGGGCGGTCTTCACGCTTCGAGGCGTTCTTTTCCCGCTGCTTTACCGCCTCTTTTTTGCGTTTCGCCGCGCGGTTCTCCTTGGTGAGCGAGCGAAAGCTATCCCACCGCGCGCGGTCGAGCGCGCCGCTATGGATCGCCCGCTGCACCGCGCAGCCCGGCTCCGAGGTATGCGTACAGTTCGAAAACCGGCAGCGGCCCATGAGCGCCTCGATCTCCGAAAACGCCGCGGTGAGCCCTTCGTCGGCATCCAGGATGCCGAGCTCGCGCATGCCCGGCGTGTCGATGGCCATGGCGCCGCCCGGGAGCATGAAAAGCTCGCGGTGGGTGGTGGTATGCCGCCCGCGCGCGTCGTCCTCGCGCACCTCGCCGCAGACGGCCGCCGCCTCGCCCATGAGGGCGTTGACGAGGCTCGACTTGCCTACGCCCGACGAGCCTAAGAGCACGAACGTTTTCCCGCTCTCCAAAAAGGCGCGGAATTCCTCCATCCCCTCGCCCGTTACGGCGCTCAAAGCAAACACCCGCGCTCCCGGCGCGAGGCGCATGGCCTCCGCGAGGTAGGCGGACTTTTCCTTGTCCTCCATAAGGTCGGCCTTCGTGAGCACCACCGCGGGCCGCGCGCCGCTCGCCCACGCGAGCGCGGCGTAGCGCTCGAGACGCCGCGCGTTATAATTTTGGTTGAGCGACATCAGAATACACACCTCGTCGAAATTGGCGGCAATCACCTGCTCCACGCTCACGCGGCCGTGCCCGGCCTTACGCGTATTTAAATCGCTCCTCGCAAAGAGCGTTTTCCGCGGAAGCGTTTCCACGATGAGGCTCTCCCCCGCGCCGTTATACTGGAGCAGCACAAAGTCGCCCACCGCGGGGAATTCGACGCTCTCCACGCCGCGAAAATACGCGCCCGCCTTGGGGAGCGCCCACACGAAGCCCTTTTCGCACACCGCCTCGAACCTTTCGCGGTGCACGCGCACGATGCGGGATACCAAAAGCCCGCTATTCTTCCATTTTTCTCCGGCCGAACCGCCGGTATAGCCCCAGTCCGTCATTTCCGGCATGGTAAGCTCCTTTGCTTTCTTTCAAAATTAGGTACGCAAAAAGGACGCGGCCCGCCGCGTCCTTTTACTTTTAGGATAACACGTTAGGTTGTTTGATGCGCCGCGCGTTTTACGCGTGCGCCGAATATTCGCTTAGTGGGCTTCAAACCTCAATTCGACCGACATCAAACATACCTCCCTTGTACGGGTTATAAATATTCCGATAATTATTATAGCATGCCGCGCGCGCGGCGGCAAGCGGGATAAACGGTTAAAAACGAGCTTCCCTATTTTTTAAGTCGGGGGATGTACGCCCCGTAGCCCTCGCGCTCCATATCCGCAAGCGGCACGAAGCGTACCGCGGCGCTGTTGATGCAGTAGCGAAGCCCGCCCTTGTCGGCGGGGCCGTCGTCGAACACATGGCCGAGGTGGGATTCCCCGCCCGCGCTTTTCACCTCGGTGCGGATGCGCCCGAAGGAAAAATCCATGTTTTCCTTCACGCGCTTTTCCTCGACGGGCTTGGAGAAGCTCGGCCAGCCGCAGCTCGACTCGAACTTGTCGCTCGAGAGGAAAAGCGGCTCGCCCGTGACCACGTCCACATAGATGCCGTCGGAAAACTCGTCGTAATATTCGTTGTGAAACGGCGGCTCGGTATCCCCAAACTGCGTCACGCGGTACTGCATGGGTGTGAGCTTCTGCTTGAGCTCGACCCTGTCGGGCTTTGCGTAAGCGTTCTCTTTAAGCTGCGGCTGGTCGTAAAGCGAGCTGAAATCCACATGGCAGTAGCCGCCGGGGTTTTTCTCCAAATAGTCCTGATGGTAGTCCTCCGCGCCGTAAAAGCCCGAAAGCCTTTGCACCTCGGTTACGACGGGCGCTTTCCTTTTCGCCTGCTCAGCGGCGACTGCGGCCTTGATGGCGCTAAGGTCCGCCTCGTCCTCGTAATAAATGCCCGTGCGGTATTGCGTACCCGTATCCCCACCCTGCCGGTTCAAAAGCGTGGAGTCGATGATGGTGAAAAAGCGCGCGAGCAGGCTTTCGAGCGTTACGCGCGCGGGGTCGTACTCAACGCGCACGGTTTCCGCGTGGCCGGTTTGGCCGATATCGTAATAGCCGGGGTTTTCGGTTTTGCCGTTGGCGTAGCCCGTCTTCGTTTCCTTCACCCCGTAGACATGCGAAAAATACGCCTCCACACCCCAGAAGCAGCCGCCCGCCAAATAGAGGGCGCGCGTTTTTGCGCCGCTATAATCGACGCCCGCGTTAGGGTTTTTCGGAAGGCCCAGAGTATGCGGCATACGTACCTCCTCGATTTGCCGAAGCGGCGACGGCATCGCCGTTTCGAGCTTCGGCGCGGGCAAACGGCCCGCGTTCCGCTTTTCATTTTATATTTTTTGCATCGAAAACGCAAACTATTTGCAACATCGCCGTTTCCACGCCCGCACGCGGTTGACAACGGCCCGAATTTTGCTATGCTCAAGGTGAACGATACCTGGAAATCATTGCCTCATTGAAAGGAGTTATGATATGTTAAGCTATAAAATCGCCGGCGTAGAGGCGTTGGAAATCCTCGATTCGCGCGGCAACCCCACCGTGGAAACGGTGGTCACGCTTGAAAACGGCGCGTCGGGCGCCGGCGCCGTGCCGAGCGGCGCCTCCACCGGCACCTTCGAGGCCGTGGAGCTTCGCGACGGCGGCGCGCGCTACGGCGGCAAGGGCGTGCAGCGCGCCGTGCACCATGTGAACACGCAGCTTTTCGAGGCCGTGCGCGGCCTTGACGCGCGCGACACGGCGCTCATCGACGCAGCGCTCATCGCGGCCGACGGCACCGAAAACAAGGGTTCGTTAGGCGCGAACGCCATCCTTTCCGTTTCCCTTGCCGCCGCGAACGCGGCGGCGAACGCGCTCCGGCTGCCCCTGTACCGCTTTTTGGGCGGCGCGGCCGCGAATATTCTGCCCGTGCCGATGATGAATATCATCAACGGCGGCGCGCACGCATCCAACAATGTGGATATTCAGGAATTCATGATTATGCCCACGGGCGCGCCGACCTTTGCGGAGGGCCTCAGGCGTTCGGCCGAGGTGTTCCACAAGCTCGGCTCCATTTTGAAAAGCCGCGGCATGAGCACGGGCGTGGGCGACGAGGGCGGCTACGCGCCGAACTTAGGCGCGGACGAGGAGGCCGTCGAGCTCATTCTGGAGGCCATAGAAAAGGCGGGCTACAGGCCGCAGGAGGACTTCGTGCTCGCGATCGACGCGGCTTCGAGCGAGTGGATGAAGGACGACGGAAGCTACCTCCTCCCCAAGCAAAACAAGGCGTACACGGCGGAGGAGCTCATCGACCGCTGGGCAGCGCTCGCCGAAAAATACCCCATCCGCTCCATCGAGGACGCGCTCGGCGAGGAGGACTGGGAAAATTGGCCGCGCCTCACCAAAAAGCTCGGCGCGCGCTTGCAGCTCGTGGGCGACGATTTGTTTGTGACCAACGCCAAACGCCTGAACCGCGGCATCACCGAGCGCAGCGCGAATTCCATCCTCATCAAGCTCAACCAGATCGGCACGCTCACCGAAACCATGAACGCCGTGAAGATGGCGCGCCGCGCGGGCTTCACCTCCGTGATCTCGCACCGCTCGGGCGAAACGCCGGATACCGCCATCGCCGACCTCGCGGTAGCGCTCAACACCGCGCAGATCAAGACCGGCGCGCCCAGCCGCGGCGAGCGCGTAGCCAAGTACAACAGGCTCCTGCGCATCGAAAAGGAGCTTGGGAAGTCGGCCCTTTACCTTGGGAGCGGCTGCTTCTATTGAGATAGACGAGCAAATCTTGCGTAAATTGCCGCCCCGGCCTAAGGCCCGGGGCGGCTTGCTTTTAAACAAGTGCATTACGGCACTTATTTAAAATAATAATCACCCCGCGGGTGATGGCGCGGCGCTACGGCTTATCGCATAATGGTGTCGTAAGCCGTTTGCGACGCGCAGACGGACGCAAATTGACGGGAGGTACCACCATGAATCGAAAAGCCATCGCGGCATTTCTTGCGCTCGCGCTATGTGCGCTCGCATTCTTCGGCTGCGCGCCCAAGCTCCCCGCGGACGCCATCGGCGACATCCTCAACAACGCCGCCTCGCTGGGCGGCGGCTCCTCCAACGGCAGCCCTTCGGGCGGCGGCGACAGCGGGAGCCCCGGCAGTCCCACCCACTCCTCCGACGGCCTTCAGAGCATCACCGACATCGTGGACGAGTGGAGTCGTTTGAGCTCCCTCCACGAGGAGGCGGTCAACGGCTACGACAACGTGGACAAAATGTTTTTGCCGCTTCAGCTCGTTGGCCCCGAACTGACGCTCGCGATGATTGCGCAGTACGACCTTCTCAACTTCAACAACGATAACGGGCGCTTCGACGGCACGCTGATGCTCAGCGGTCACCCGGCGTTCGAGGAGAGGAACGGCGCAAGAATCGTGTTTGGCAGCGACTATACCGTACCGGACGACGGCAACACCTATAGCTATGAACCGGGCGACCGCCTCGTGGAAAACGGTGAGGCCGATCTTTCCAAGGCATGGCTCAAGAGCGAGGATACCGTGGAGCGCGACGGAAAGAAGATTTCGCGCACCTATATTGAGGTCATAAAGATGGGCGACGGCGGCATGGCGCTCCTCTATCTTAGCGGGCGGGTGAACGACGGCGATCCCGTAACCGACGCCGTCTTTCTCCGCATAAGCGAGGGCGCGTACGAATACGTGGTCGCCAGCTCCGGGGCGGGCGAAGACTTCGACATCCTCTCGCTCGGGAACGGCTTCGATAAAGCGCAGGCGCTGAGCCTTTTGCAAGGCGCGGGCTATACCGTAACGGAAAGCGGCAGCGATGTGAACGGGAAATTGGTCGCGGATTAGGAAGCGGCGCGTTAAAAGGCCCTATGAAGCGGGAACGGTTTCTGCCGTTCCCTCTTTCTATCCTTCTCCGTACTTTCCCTCCAGTATCCCGCGCGCGGCGAGGCCGATCTCCTCGTAGCTCGTGCAGCGGCAGAGGTTGCTTTGAAGCCACGCCTCGAATTCCGCGTCCGTGGGGCTGTTGAGGTTTCGCTGCATGGCGTGGCATACCATCAAAAAGCCCGAGGTGCAGTAGCCGCACTGAAACGCGTTTTGCTCCACGAACGCCCTCTGTGCGGGGGCGTTTTTCAACCCCTCCACGGTGAGGATATCGCAATCCGTCGCCTCCGCCGCCAGCATGAGGCAGGCTTTTACGGGGCGGCCGTTTAAAAGCACCGTGCACGCGCCGCAATCCCCGTTTTCGCAGCCCGCCTTCGCGCCCGTGAGCCCCAGGCGGTACCGCAGCGCGTCGAGGAGCGTTTCCGACGGCCCGATCACCGCCGAACGCGCCTCCCCGTTGACATGTAAGGTCACCCTCGTAGGCTGCGTTATCGAAAACATGGTTCCTCCCGTTCGAGCGCGCTCAAAAGCGCGGTGTAAAGCGCGAAGCGGCGGTAGCCCGCCGAGCCGGAAAGGTCGCTTTGCGCAAGCTCCTTCACCGCGTCCGCGGCGCTTCGCGCGCGCTCCTCCGCGGACTTGCCGCAATCGTTTAGCGCGGCGTCGAGCGCGGCGCTGCAAAAGGGGTATGCCGCATAACCGCTCAGTGCAATGTGCATCCCCCCCTCCCGCCCGACGCCCGCGAGGGTGAGGAGTGGGTAGTCGATCTTTTCGTATTTGGTCTTTTTCGCGTGCAGGTACGGGAGCTGTGCGTCCGCGCGCGCCGCGCGCACGCGGAGCAAAAGCGCGGCGGCGGGAAGCGTGAGCCGCCCGTGAAAGAGCGAGGAAAATGCCGCCGTATGCGCGCCCTCCGCGTCCGCGTAGACGACATCGCTTTGCGCCAGCAAAAACGCGAGCGCCGCCTCGCGGTAGACGATGGTGCCCATGAGGTTGCCGCCCAGCGTGATGCGCTCCTGCATGGTATGATCCGCCACGCGCGCGGCAAGCTTCGACAAGAGCGGGAACGCGTTCGACCGGATCACCTCGCTTAAGGACGCCGCGGCGCCGAAGACGATACCCTCCCCGCCTTGCTCCACGCCCCGGGCCTCCGGTATCGCCTTGATATCGATCGCCGCGCCGAAGCGCAGGCTGTTCGCGCGCGCCATGCTCAGCAGTTCGCTGCCGCCCGCGTAGTACACGGGCGCCTTCCCCGCCGCTTCGAGCGCGGCGTAGAGGGATACGGCCTCGGAAACGGAGGCGGGGCGGTGGTACTCGAACGAGAAGGGGATCATACCGCCCCTCCTGCCGCATGCCATATGCTTTCGGGTGTGATCGGGAGCGTGTCGAGCTGCGCGCCCGCCGCCAGGGAAAGCGCATTGGCTACGGCGGGCGCTACGCCTAAAATACCGTGCTCCGCGATGCCGCGCGCGCCGTGCGGCGCGTTGAGCTGCGGGGTCTCCACAAATTCCGCGACATATTGCGGCTGCTCGCCGAAGTGCATTAGCTTGTAGGTGCGAAGGCTCGTATCGAGCGGCACGCCGAGCGCGTCGTACACGAAGCTTTCGCGCGTGGCGAGACCGACGCCCATGCACATGCCCCCCCTTACGACCGAGCGCGCCATGACGGGGTTCAGCACCCGCCCCGCGTCCAGCACGGAAACGAGCCGGAGGATGCGGTAGGTCATTTCCTTTTTATCGTACTCCACCTCTGCCGCCTGCGCGCCGACCGTCCATGAATCGCCGGTCTGCCCGCGGCCGGTTTCGGGGTCCGGCACGCTCAGGTTGCTCGTCACATAGCCGCCGTATGCGATAATCTGTGCGCCCGCGGCGTTGCCGTTGGAGTATTGAACGCCGTGCACGAGGTCCTTCCACGCGACGTACAAAAGCGGGTCAAAGCGCGCGTACACGCGGGAATCCCCTACCTCCAGCTCGTCCTCCGGGCAGCGAAGCACCAGCGCCGCATGCGCTTTGAGGCGGCGCTTCAGATCGTCCGCCGCGCGTACCACCGCGCGCCCCAGCATGAAGGTGGTCATGCTCGCCACGGTCTTCCAATGCTCGGGGCACAAAAGCGTATCGGCGTTGAGGTTTACATGGACGAGGGAGGTATCAACGCCCATTTCCATGGCGAGTATCTGCGCGGCAACGCTTTTCGCGCCCGAGCCGAACTCAACGCAGCCGCAGTTGAGGTTCAAGGTGCCGTCGGCGTTGCAGGTGACGACCGCGCCCGAGACCGCGTCGGTGGGGGAATTGGAGGTTTTCCAAAAGCAGGCGAAGCCCTTCGCGCGGACGATGCCGTTTTTATGCCCGGCGCAACTTCCCGCGTCGTACCCGATAAGCTCCCGCGCCCGCTCGATGCACGCGCTCAAATTCCCCGTGTTGCTCAAGGTGATGCGCACGCCCGTGGGCGAAACGTCGTTTTCGCGGATGGCGTTTTGCGCGCGAAGCGCCACGGCATCCATTTGAAGCTTTTGCGCCAGCTTGTCGATGGCACGCTCCATGCAAAACGCAACGGCTTCGTGCCCGAAGCCGCGAAAGGGCGACGAATAGGTATGGTTGGTGTATACCGCGCAGGCGTCGCACCAAACGTGGTCGATACGGTACGGCCCCGTGCAGTCTGCCATTACCGCGCGCGCGATGATGGGCCCGATGTCCGCGTACGCGCCCGTATCCACGCGGTATTCCATCTGCGCCGCGAGGAGCCTCCCCTTTTGTGACGCGCCGAGGCGAATCCAAGCCTCAAACCCTGCGCGGCAGGGCGAAGCGACCATGTCGCTTTCGCGCGGGTTGACGAGCCGCACGGGCCTGCCGCCCACCGCCGCCGAGGCGAGGCAGGCGAGCACCTCGAGCTGCACGGCGGATTTGCCGCCGAACGCGCCGCCCACGAGCGGCGTTTCCACTCGCACCATGTTCTGCCTGAGGCCGAAATATGCCGCGAGGAGCTTTTGCACCTCGAAGGGCGACTGTGAAGCGGTGAGGATGTGCATGCGCCCCTCCGCGTCGATGCTCGCGCGCGCCGCGCGCGGCTCCATGGCGACATGGTCTGAACGCGGCAAAAAAAAGCGCGCCTCCACCGTGACGGGGCTTTCGGCAAGCGCTTTTAGGGCGTCGCCCTTTCGAAGCGTCCGCACGTCGCAGATGTTCGAGTTTTTCTGCGGGCGTACCTCGGCATTCGGGCGAAAATAGGCCGAAGGGTCGTCGTGCACGAGCGGCGCGCCGCTCATGAGCGCCTGCGACGGCGTGTGCACCACGGGCAGAGCCTCGTATTCCGCGCGGATGAGCGCCGCGGCCTCCGCCGCCGTTTTCTCGTCCTCCGCCGCCACGAGCGCCACGGGCTCGCCGAAATATCGCACTTTTACGCGCGCGAGCGGCGGCCTGTCGCGCAGCGTACCGCCGCACAGAATGAAGGTGTCCTCGCCCGTAAGCACCGCGCGCACGCCGTTTAAGGCCCGCGCGGCCGAGGTATCCACGCTTTTTATGCGCCCGTGCGCGCATTGGCTCACGAATAGCCGCGCGTGCAGCATACCCGGCTCGTAAAAATCCGCCGTGTATTTCGCCCCGCCCGCCACCTTGCTCCACGCCTCTTTCCTGAGGTGCGCGCCGTTTTCTCCCAGCTCCGCCATACCCGAGACCCGCTTTTCCTTTTTCCCTAGCATCTGCTTTTTCCATAAAAAAATACCGCGCCGCGATAGCTTATCGCGGCGCGGCCAAAGCCGCGGCACTTATATTTCCTTCTTCGGTATCCACAAACAGCGCTTCAGGTCGATGCGGCCGTCTTTAAGAAACGGCACGCCCTCGAGCATGAGAAGCCCCTTCTGCACGCCCGGCCCGAATACCTCCGGCGGCGAAAGCTCGCCGAGGCGGTTCACCACCCTATGACAGGGAAGCCCCTGCGGCGCGCGGCTCATGGCTCCCCCCACGATACGCGAGGCGCGCGGCCGCCCCAGCGCAAGCGCAAGCT
The DNA here is from genome assembly GCA_021372675.1 of Eubacteriales bacterium. Classification (GTDB taxonomy): domain Bacteria; phylum Bacillota; class Clostridia; order Christensenellales; family CAG-138; genus UBA7707. The sequence continues at coordinate 7,390 of JAJFTZ010000013.1, read as the reverse complement.
GCCCGTAGGTCGTCACATACCCTGCGGGGATGCGCTTCACGAGCGCGTAGACGCCGCCGTAAAAATCCCGTTTATCGTGTTCCATACGGCCATTGTGCCCCATGGCGCCACGCTTTGCAAGGGAAACCCGACATAAGTTAACGTTCTTTTCACAAAAAAACGCTGGGAATCGGCATGCGTTTCCTTTAAAATAGGTAACATCAATAATAACGAAGGAGGGCTGCGCATGAACGAGGCGGGTCACCGCGAAATGCCGGAATTTCAGGGCCACCTGCGCAAGGTGATGCTCACCGTGCCGGGCTGCATACGCGAATGCTCCGGTATACGCATTTTCGGCAAGCGCATCAAGTCGCTGGTGTTCACCACGGACGTTGCCATCATCAGAAACTGCAACGCCGACGCCGTGATCGCCGTTTATCCCTTTACCCCGCAGCCGATGATCACACAGGCCATCATGCAGGCCGCGGAATGCCCCGTGTTCGCGGGCGTCGGCGGCGGCCTCACGCAAGGCATGCGCGTGGTGGACCTCGCGCTGCACGCGGAATTTCAGGGCGCCATGGGCGTTGTGGTGAACGCGCCCACCAGCGACGACACGCTGCGCGAGCTCAACCGCCGCATCGACATACCGGTGGTGGTCACCGTGGTCTCCGAGGACGTGGATATCGAGGCGCGCATGGCGGCAGGCGCGAAAATCTTCAACGTTTCGGCCGCCGCGAGAACGCCGGAGATCGTAGCCTCCATCCGCAAACGCTTCCCGCAGGCGGCCATCATCGCCACGGGGGGGCCGAGCGAGGCGACCATACGCGCCACCATCGGCGCGGGCGCAAACGCGATCACGTGGACGCCGCCCACCACCGCGGAGATTTTAAGCCGCATCATGGACGATTACCGAAACGGCGAGCCGTATCGGTCGAACGTGGAACCGTAAAAGAAGCCGGCATGAAACAAAGAACGGCAAGGGCGGGCTGTAACGGAGAAGCTTACGGCACGCCTTTTGATTTGTTTTTCTTATTAGGAAGAACACCAGATTCATGTTATGATAACTTGCAAATAAATTGGAATTTAGTTTTGTGGTTGTTCATGCAGATTATTTAGATTGTCCGATGTGATGAAAGGGGGATATAACAATGCAATTCAAGTTGTATATGGACGTGCATGAGTTTTACAAGGATACCTATGATGTGTTGATGCGTCACGAGGCGCAGAATATGATTCCCCTTGGCAATCTCATAATTGGATATGAGGGGAAAGATAAAACAGACTGGCGTGACCCTGTAAACTGGCTTATGGCAGCTGTTTCGGATGCGAACGGTATACAGCTTACCGCTATCATGACACCGCCGCATAATATCACGCTTTATGCAACAGATAATATAATTAAACCAAAAGCTATAAACTGTCTGATAGATGGACTGAAAGATCATGAAATTCCCGGCGTGACAACCGAAAAAACTTTGGCGGAGCATTTTGCCGAAGAATATACCGCTCGAAAGGGATTAACCTTTAAAACAACTATGCGCCAGCGTATATATGAGCTTAAGGCAGTAAACCCGGGTATTAAGCAATTTGGTGTCGTTCGTTTGCTGGATGAAAAAGACATGTATTTTTTCCCATATTGGGCGGAGGCGTTTAATGCGGCAAGCAGTTATGGAAAAACAGAAATGTGTATCCCGCAAGACGCAAAACCATATCGCTACCGATTATCCACAAAAAAGCTCTACGTTTTAGAAGACAATGGGATACCCGTCTCTATGGCAGGATATACGAGGGAAATGCAAACAGCGATCGGCGTGGCATTTGTATATACCCCTCCTTATTATCGCGGCAAGGGTTACGCCTCCTCATGCGTGGCTCAAATCAGCCAAATCGCATTGGATAAAGGATTTACCAAGTGCGTATTATACACGGATTTGTTAAACCCGACATCGAACAGTATTTATCAAAAAATAGGATATACGGCCATTTGCGATTCACTCATGTTGAAATTTGAGTAACACCTTGCTATCACCGGCAATAAAGACTTTCTTGAAAGCGACAAAAAATGCCCGAAAAATTAAATTTTTCGGAATAGTCACATGAAGTGGTCCTTTTTTACGTGAGGTCGCCGAAGAAATCCTGCTCCGCAAACGCGGGCATGGCGTCGAAAAACACGTAGCGGTTCCTGCCGCCGCGCTTGGCCGCGTAAAGCGCCTCGTCCGCGCGCTTATAAAGCTCCTCGAAGCCCGCGCCGTCCTCCGGGCCGACGGATATGCCGATGCTTGCGCTTAAGGCGGGCGAGAGCGCGTCGCCTTCGGAGAGCTCCCCTATGCGCTTTAAAATGCTCTGCGCCTTTTCCGCGATCGCCTCGCGCGATTCCGCGCTCTTCATAAACGCCACGAATTCGTCGCCCGCGAGGCGGCACAGCACATCCGTGCCGCGGAAGGTGGCGCGCAAAATATTCGCGATGCGGCACAGCATCCTGTCGCCCTCCACGTGGCCGTAGGTATCGTTGTACTTTTTGAAGCCGTCCATATCCAGCATGAAAAACGCGTGATTCCCGTAACGGCTGGAGGCGTCCCCGAAGAATTCGCGTATGAGCATGCGCGCGGTCTCACGGTTGCAAAGGCCGGTGAGCGGGTCGAGCTGCGCCTTGGAGGCGAGGCTTTGCTCCACCTGCTTGAGGCGCGTGATGTCCACGCACACGCACTGATAGTACGAAGCACCCGCCTCGTCGAAGCAGAGGGTGGCGCGGTTTAAAATCCACACGATGCGCCCATCCTTGGTGATAATGCGGTATTTTAACTCGAGCGGGGCCTCCGTATCGAGGTTGCCGCGGATGAGAGATTCCACCTGCGGCCTATCCTCCGGGTGGATCACGGCAAGGAAGCTGTTGGAGAACATGCCCCGCATTTCATCCTCGGTATAGCCGGACATTTGAAAGAAGCCGTCGCTCACATAGCGGAACGCCATGCTTCCCGAAGGCTCGAACTGCTGCACGCCGCAGGGGATGGAGTTGGTCATGGCGTTGATGCGGTTGGCGGAGTTGACCGCCGCCTGCTTGCTCGCCCACGAATAAAACAGCACGATGAACGCCGCTACGAGCAGCGCAAACAGCACCTTCGCGAGAAGCTCCACGGCCATGCGCCCGAGCGCCGCGTTTCTCTCGCTCAGCGCCGCGTGATCCACCGCCAGCAGCACATACCAGTCGCTCACGCCCGCGGGCGTATAATAGACGTACGCTTCCTGCGTTTTCGTTTTTATGCGAAAGCTTCCGCTGTCATTCCGCTCGATCGCCGCCCTTACCGTGTCGGCCGAAGCGCCGCCCGGATACGAGGCGTTTTCAAGCTCGGCAAAAAACCGGTTGGGCGAGGACGCGCCGCTTTTTAAAAACAGATTTTGCTCGTTTGGCAGGTAGAGAAAGGCGCCGTCTGGCCCCAGGAGGAAGAAAAGCATCGGCTGCGCGCCGGGCGCTTCGCTTCCGCCGCCATCCAGGCGCGCGGTGTGGCAGCGCCCGTAAAACACGCCCTCGACGAGGCCGTTCCTATAGATGGGCGCGTAGGCCGTGAGATGGCCGCTCTCCCCGTCGGCATACACGCCGTAAGCGCCGCCGATCGCCGATAAAAGCCACGGCTCGCCGCTCACATCCGTACCGGAACAGCCCGGCGGTACGCTGCCGTCGGGGTACGCCGTGCCGATCTCCTCAAAGCCGTCGTGCTTCAAAAGCAGCGCGAGATAGGCCTCCGCCCCCGGTGCCGCAAGCCCGCCGGCCCTTGCGAGCGCGTCGGCCGCGAGAAGGGCGTTTTGCTTGAGACGATCCGCCTCGGACACCAAGGCTTTCACCCGTCCGTCCGCGATGAGAGCCATGCGGTAGGCGGTCTCCTCCTCCACATTGGCTTCCGTTTGGTTTAAAAAATCCCTGACAGCCAAAAAAATGAACAGGAGTACCAAAGCGATGGCAAGCGTATTCATAGCCAGAGCCAGCTTGTGTTTATTTGTCATGCCAACGCCCCTTCCCGTTTTTTCTTTTCCTGCAGGGGTTATCGAAATTATACAACATCGGGTGCCGATTCGCAAGAGAGCGCGCCGCGGGCTTGACAAACCGCGCATCCGCGGTTATGGTAAAGGGGAGATTTTACGCAAGAGGAGAAAAGCGATGTTCCTGCTTTCCTAAAAACAAAAATCGGACGGACCGGAAGCGAAAGCCGGCTGCGGTTTGCGTTTTATCGCCCGTCCAACACGGTAAATTGTAACGGTTTGCGCCGCGGGCAGTTTCCCGCGGCGCTTGTTTTTTTGAAAGGGGAAAGGAACATTATGCTCATCAGCGTAAACGATCTGACCTTCGCCTACGAGGGTAGCTTCGACAACATCTTCGAAAACGCGTCCTTCCGTTTCGATACCGATTGGAAGCTCGGCCTCATCGGCCGCAACGGGCGCGGCAAAACCACCTTTTTAAAGCTTTTGCAGGGACTTTATGAATACGGCGGGCAGATCAGCGCTCCGGTGGACTTTTCCTACTTCCCGTTCGAGCCGCGGGATCCCTCGAAAAAAACGCTCGACGCGCTTTTTGAGATATGCCCCGGACTCGAGCAGTGGCGCATCGAGCGCGAGCTGACGCTTTTGGAGGTCGGCCTCGAGGTGCTCGACCGCCCCCTTCAAACGCTGAGCCCCGGCGAACGCACCAAGATACTTCTGGCGGCGCTGTTCCAAAGGGAAAACAATTTTCTTCTCATCGACGAGCCCACCAACCATCTCGATATGTGCGGGCGTGCGGTTTTGAGCGCGTACCTGAACGCCAAGAGAGGGTTCCTCCTCGTTTCGCACGACAGGGTTTTTTTGGACGGCTGCATCGACCACACCCTAAGCATCAACAGGGCTACCATCGAGGTGCAAAAGGGCGATTTTTCCGTTTGGCAGCGCAACAAGGAGCTTCGCGACAGCTTTGAGCTTTCGCAGAACGAAATTCTCAAAAAGGACATTTCGCGCCTTAACGAGGCGGCAAAGCGCACGGCGCAATGGTCGGACGCGGTAGAGCGCACCAAAACAGGCTCCGGCCCCTGCGACCGCGGCGCCATCGGCCACAAGGCCGCGAGGATGATGCAGCGCGCCAAGGCGACGGAAAGCCGCATCGAGCGCGCCGCGCAGGAAAAGGAGAAGCTCCTCAAAAACATCGAGCACGCCGACAGCCTCGCCATAAAACCCGCGCCCTATTTTAAGGAGACGCTCGTTTCCGCCGCGGAGCTTTCCTGCGCCTACGGCGAAAAGACGGTATTCAAAAACATAGGCTTCACGCTGCTGCGCGGCGGGCGGCTCGCGCTTTGCGGCAGAAACGGCTGCGGCAAATCCAGCCTTTTAAAGCTCATTTTGGGCGCGGATATCCCCCATACGGGCACGCTCCGCGTCGGAAGCGGCCTCATCCTATCGTATGTGCCGCAGGACACGAGCAATTTATCGGGCTCGCTCAAGGATTTCGCGCGCGAAGGCGGCATAGACGAAAGCCTTTTTAAGGCCATCCTCCGCAAGCTCGACTTTTCGCGCGAGCAGTTCGAAAAGGATATGCGCGATTTTTCCGCCGGGCAGAAAAAGAAGGCGCTCATCGCGAAAAGCCTTTGCGAGCGGGCGCACCTCTACGTTTGGGACGAGCCGCTCAACTACGTGGACGTGCTTTCGCGCATGCAGATCGAGGAGCTTTTGCTCCAATACGCGCCCACGATGCTTTTCGTGGAGCACGACCGCGCGTTCGTAAACAACGTGGCGACGAAGGTCTTGGAGATGTAAAAAGCGGGGGGCCGCTTACAGGCGGCCCCCCGCGCTATTCAATTTACCCTGCAATTACCTTCCGCGTTTTTTATCCCTGCGGCACAGCGCCGTGACGATGAGCGCAACGCCCGCGAGCGCGAGCGCCCCGGGGAGGAGGAGCGCCTGCTCGTCGCCGGTTTTCGGTACGCCCGCGGCCGGGGAAAGCTCGGTGTTACTGAGCGGCGTCCAGAATCCCGTGAAGACCACGTTTTTGCCGCTTAGCAGGAACGCGCCGTCCTTCACGGCCGCATCCTGCGTGCTCCAACCGCTGAACACATACCCCGCAAGCTGCGGCGCATCGGCAACCCATACCGTGCCGGGCGTCAAGTACCAAAGCAGCTCGGGCGCCGCGGGCGCGCCCGCGGGCACCGCGCCGGTGTACATGTAGCTGACGTTTTGCCGCTCGAAGGGCTTGGGCGTTTTGGGCGGCTTGGGCGTGGGATCGGGCGATTCCGGCGGTTCATTCTTTTGCCAGAAGCCGACGAACGTTACCGATTCATAGACTTCATCGGTAAAGGTATACTCTTTTACATAACCCCCCACGGGGCCGCCCTCCACCCAAAGCTTCCAGCCTAAAAACTCATAACCCGGGTGAGAAGGCTCTTCGAGCAAGAACGCTATGTCCTTCACATGCCCGCCGCCGTCCGTGGGCGTCTTTGCCCCATCGGGCGTGCTATCCAAGTCAAACGTATAAATCACTTCGTAAGTCGGTGTGTCTTCTCCGACCGGCACCCAATAGCCCGTAAATTCGACAGGTCCGTTCGGCATGATAAACTCCCCGCCTACGATCGAATCTGGGGAAACGTTCGTCGCCGTCCAGCCGATGAAGGTATAGTTAGGCAGCTCGGGTTTATCCGCCATCGGAACGGAGGAGTTGAAGGCAAATAGACCCGTATAAGACACGTCCGGCAGGAGGGCATTGGCGCCCTCGGGCGGTTCCGCATCCGTATATCTATAGCTCACTTCGTACTCTTTTGCCGTCCACTTCCCCAACAGGGTGATATTCCTATTGGTACTGAACTGGCCCTCGATCTTTTCGTATCTATTGTTGTTTTTCGGTTTAAACCAGCCCTCGAAATTATAGCCGTCCACACTCACGCTGGGCAAGTCGAATTTCACATCCTTTCCAACCGTATCCGGGTCGGGTGGAGTAGCGATCTTCGGCTCGTATTCATAGCTCACTGTTACGGCCTCTATCCATTTGGCAGTGATCTTTACCTTCGCAGCGGGCATCTGGAAGGAAACGCCGTCTTCGTTTAGCGTTACCGGATCCCAGCCGTGCTTGCCCTCCTTATACACCTTCCAATCCGTGAGTACATGGCCCGACATCGTGGGCTTATCCTTCAGCGTCACCTTTACGTCGGCCTCCTGCGGATCCTCGGTCGGCACACTGGGGGCCCCGTGGGGCACGGGGTTGTCATACGAGTAGGTCACCGTATATTTCTGCGGCTCCGGATCACACGCCAGCGCCGCGTTGAACGCGCCGCTCGTCAAGATAAGCGCGCACGCGAGGAAAAGGATAAAAGTTCTCTTTAAGTTACCTTTCATAATTGCCTCCCACTCAAGTGTTTTAGGGGAAACTATGGACAAGCTTTCCCCTCTCCCTATAAATATG